>JAPVSJ010000095.1:0-8802 GCA_047519745.1 Actinomycetota bacterium
GTGATCCAGGTCGCCGCCCAGGTGATCGGCAACGACGCCGCGATCACCGTCGCCGGCAGCCAGGGCCAGTTCGAGCTCAACGTGCGCGTGCCGCTGATCGCCCGCAACCTGCTCGACTCGATCAAGCTGCTCGCCTCCGCCTCGCGCCTCTTGAACGAGAAATGCGTCGCCGGGATCGAGGCCAACGAGGAGATGACCGAGCGCCACGCCGAGGCGACCCTCGCCACCGCCACCGCGCTCAACCCCCACATCGGCTACGACCGCGCCGCCGACATCGTCAAGACGGCGGCCGAGTCGGGCCGCTCACTGCGCGAGGTCGCCTTGGAGCAGGGCGTAGAGCCCTCTGTCCTGGAGGAGGCCCTTGACCACCGCCGCATGGCGCGGCCGCACGAGTGACGCATCCGACATCGACCACACTCCGGTGGGGTGAATGTCGGATGCGCTCAGCTCGAGCGACGTAGGCGGGCCGCCTCGACCAGCCGCTCGGCTCGGCGCCAGGCGCGTTTGCGCTGCTCCCCCGTAACCGGAACAGGGCCATACTCGGCGCGAGGCTTCATCTGAAGGAGAGCACGCAGGTCGCCGCTGAGCTCCTCACCACCTGGCCTTACCCGCGAAAGCTCCGCGATTGCCTGGTTGTGGTCGTCGCCTTGGGCATGGTGGCCAAGCGCCTCGCAGCAGAGTGTGTCGGCGGCGGCAATTCCCGCGTGAATGCAGAGCGTGACGAATGCGTCGCCCACTTCAGCCTCGTCGTCGGCGAACTCACGGATAGTCCTGGCTGCATCGCGAAACTGCAGGGCCTTGCGGAGACGCCCCGCTGAGATCCTCTCGTCGCACTTTCGAATCCTGGTCGTCATCGCAAATCGACGCCTATCGCGTCACGGAGGAAATCGAGCGAGCCGAAAAGCCCAATCCCCTCCCCAATGACCTCCGCGAGTAGCGGTTCCGCTTGCGCGAGCTCACCCTCGCCCAGCTCAATGACACGGGCGTCGTTGCCGGTCCACGCGGTAGCCGACTGCTGGAGTGAGCCGAGCTGGCTCTCCCAGGTCGCGTTCTCTTCGTCTATCTCGGATCGGCGAACGACGAGAAGATCGAGATCGCTGTCCGGACCGGCCTCGCCACGGGCCACCGATCCGAACACGGCCGCGCAGCGAGGCACGACCTCCCAGGAGGCGATCGCCTCCTGGAGCCACGCGATCAGCTGCGATCGGGCCTGGGCGAGGAGTTCGATGGCCTCTGAGCTCACATGCTGACGGTTCAGTCGATAGAGGTTGGCTCGTCCTGCTTGACGTCGGAGCACAATCCCTTGGTCGACAAGCCGCTCCACCGCCTTTCTGACACCAGGCTCAGAGCCGTGCCCGACCAGGCGGTGAATACGCCGGCCGCTGAATTCCTCCTCCGCCCCCGCGAGCACGCTCAGCACATCGCCGTCGAGCGTCGGCGAAACCACGCGAAGAGGATGAGCAAAGTCCATCGGTAGCATCCCAACTATAGTTTCTATATCCCAACTATAGTTGGGATACTACCAAGTCAGCCCTGCAACGTGACGAACCGCTCCTCGGTGAGCTCTAAGACTGCGAAGGCCGGACCCTCGCGGGTGTTGCCCGAGTCCTTGACGCCGCCGTAGGGCATCTGGTCGGCGCGGAAGGTCGGCACCTCGTTGATCAGCACGCCGCCGAACTCGAGCGTCGCCGCCGCCTCGAGGCCACGGCCCATGTCGCGGGTGAAGACGCCCGCCTGGAGGCCGAACTTGGAGTCGTTGGCCATCCGCAGCGCCTCGCCGAAGTCGGCGTAGCGGTCGATCGTCGCGACCGGGCCGAAGATCTCCTCGCACCAGACCTTGGCCTCGCGCGGCGGATTCGCCAGCAGGGTCGGGGCGAGGCAGCGACCGTCGTCGACCAGCTCGCCCCCGGTCAGCAACTCTGCCCCTTCAGACACCGCCTCATCGACCCAATCCTTGACCCGGTCGCGGTCGCCGGGCGAGATCAGCGGGCCGACGTCGGTGTCGGGATCGAGCGGGTCGCCGACCCGCAACGCCTCGGCGTTGGCGACGAGCCGCTCGGTGAAGGCGTCGGCGACGTCCTCGTGGACGAGGATCCGCTGGATCGAGATGCAGCTCTGCCCGGCGTGCGAGAAGGCGTGCAGCTTGGCTTTGTCGGCGGCCGTCTCCCAGTCGCCGTCGGAGTGGACTATCAGCGGCGCGTTGGAGCCGAGCTCGAGGTTGACCTTCTTGTGCGGGACGCGACTGCGGATGCCCCAGCCGACCTCGGCCGAGCCGGTGAAGCTGAGCGCGCCGGTCAGCTCGTGCTCGACGATCGCGTTGCCGACCTCCGCGCCGGGCCCGGGGACGACGCTGAGCCAGCCCTCGGGAAGGCCGGCATCGAGCAGGATCGCGGCCAGCTTCAGCGCCGAGATCGGCGTCTGACCGGCCGGCTTGAGGACGACGGCGTTGCCGGCGGCGATCGCCGGCCCGAGCTTGTGGGCGACGAGGTTGAGCGGGAAATTGAAGGGGCTGATCGCGCCGACCACCCCATAGGGGACGCGCATCATCACGCCGAGCTTGCCGGCGCCGGAAGCCGAGGCGTCCATCGGCACGGTGCCGCCGCTCAGCTTGCGCGCCTCGACCGCGGAGAAGGTGAGCGTGTCGACGCAGCGTTCGGCCTCGGCCCTCGCCGTCTTCAGCGGCTTGCCCGCCTCGGCGGCGATCGTCAACGCCAGGTCGTCGACCCGCTCGCGGGCCAGCTCGGCGGCGCGGTCGAGGACCGCGGCGCGCGCGTACTGGGGGAACCCACCGGCCTCGAAGGCGGCGCGGGCGGCGATCGCGCAGCGGTCGACGAGCGCCGCGTCGCCGAGGGCGACACGACCGACCACGGTCCCGTTGTAGGGGCTCTCGACCTCGCCCCACTCGCCGGTCGCCGTCCACTCGCCGGCGGCGAGCAGCTCGTGGTCGACCGCTTGCACCGTCTGCGTCGCCATCCCGATAAGCGTAGTGCAGGCCGAGACTCCACTTTCGCGAACCTGTTCACGCAACGATGCGCTTCCGAATCACCTCACTCATCCTGTTCCTCCTCCTGGCCCCCAGCGCCCAGGCCGGTGTGCGCTGGGTCGTGGCCGGGCACGGCTTCGGCCACGGGGTGGGGATGAGCCAGTACGGCGCCGACGGCTACGCCACCCACGGCAAGGGCTACCGCTTCATCCTCGGCCACTACTACTCGGGGACGACGATCGGCACCCTCGGCGGGCCACGGATCGTCCGCGTGCTGCTCGACGTCTCGGGCGGCGACGTCGGCTTCAGCGGCGCCACCAGCGCCTGCGGCCAGGCGCTCGACGCCGGCCGCGACTACGAGGCCCACCGGGTCGGCTCGAGCGTCAGGCTGCGCAGCTCGGGCGGGCGCCCGATAGCCAGCTGCGGGCACACCCTGCGGGCCGCCGGCAAGGGTACGGTCACAATCGAGGGCAAGCCCTTCCGCGGCGCGCTCGAGGTGGTGCCGACCGAAAGCGACGCCGGCTCGCTCAACGCGGTCAACGCGCTGCCGGTCGACCAGTACGTCAAAGGCGTCGTCCCCAACGAGTCGCCCCCCTCCTGGCCGCAGGCGGCGCTGCGGGCACAGGCGGTCGCCGCCCGCTCCTTCGCCCTCACCGGCTCCGTCGGCGGCAACGGCTTCGACCTCTACGACGACACGCGCAGCCAAGTCTACGAGGGGGTGTCGAGCGAGACCGCAGCAACCAACGAAGCCAGCGAAGCAACCCGGGGGCAGGTCGTGATGTACGGCGGCAAGATCGCCGAGACCTACTTCTCGGCCTGCTCCGGCGGCGAGACCGAGAGCGTCCAGAACGTCTTCTTCGGCCCGGCCATCCCGTACCTGGTCGGTGTGCCCGACCCCTACGACGGCGCCTGCCCGCTGCACAACTGGAAGCTCGAATTCAGCGGCGCCGAGATCAGCTCGAGACTGGGCGCCTATCTGCACGGGAAGCTGAAACAGGTCGTGATCACCAAACGCGGCGTCTCTCCACGGATCGTCGAAGCAAAGCTGATCGGGACGGGCGGCGCGACCAAGGTACGCGGCGATCAGCTCGAGACGGCCTTGGGCGGCTACAGCACCTGGATGGAATTCCACAAGGTCGTCAACGGCAAAGTCGCGCCCAGCGGCGGCGGCAAAGAAGGAAGCAAACCGGGCGGTCCTCCCGGCGGTGTCGGCGGTTAGTCAGCCGTCGGGATACGGCTGGATCGGGATGCCATGGTCCGTCTCACGCATGCCGAACTCGTAGGCCGCTCCAGCGGAAAGCGAGAGCTCGAGCGGTGGAAGAGCGGGGCGTTCCACGGTCAGCTCCAGATCCGAGACAGAGCAGTTGATCGTGTGATGCTCGGGGCCCTGGGGATCGGCGTAGACCCAGCCGACGAAGTCCTTCTTGGGGGCGGAGACGCGACCACGGACGACTATGTCCTTGCCCGGCAGGACGAAGCTGCACTCACCGGCCGACTCCTCAATGGACGCGCCGCGGATCTGGCCGAAGCCGCCGAGGCGGTGGGCCTTGCCTTCGAGCATCAGCATTCCCGACGGAACCCAGGGGGTCGTCCAGGGGCCGAGCTTGATCCGCGCCGCCCCGGCGTCGAAGTAGGTGTCCGGCGAGCCCTCGAAGCCGGTTCCCTCCAGCCAGACCCAGCGCTCGGCGTGCTCCGTGCCCCAGTTGTGGCCGATCATCCCCGGCCAGCCCTCCAGCTCGATCGTCTCGCCGTCGATCTCGAGCCTGCCCTCGAAGCGCGCATCCGGGAAGGGCGCGACGAACTTGGTTTTCGGCAGGCGGGTCTCGTAGAGGCGGTCGGACGGGAGGTACTTGCAGGGCTCGGCGTCGCCGGAGAAGGTCAGGTCCCACGAGGCATTGACGGCATCGGTGTCCACCGAGCCCACCGCGCGCCCGGGCCCGATCTCCGCCCCATCGACCTTGATCCAAGACCCTGCCGGCACCGACAGCTCCGCCGCCGACACGGTCACCTTGGTCACCCGCGGCCCCTCTGCCTCGCGGTCGAAGAGGCAGAACCAGATCGAGGCGTTTGGCTTGGCCCCCGGCCGCTTGTGGACCGTGTGCCGAATCCAGATCCCCTGGCCGCCACCGGGCCGGCAGGCCTTGACGTAGAAGCTCTCGTAGTGACCGGCCTTCTCGGCAACCCTCGGGAACCGCGCTCCCTGATCCATGCCTAGACCTTAATCGTGATCAGGTCGAGCAGCTCGAAGGCGACGTGGCAAGAGCCTCGGAAGCGATACAGGCTAGCTCGCCTGGAGCGTCAGCTCTTTGTTCTTCTCCGAGACGCTGATCGTGAAGTTCATCATCAAGTCGGCGCGACCCCAAAGGACATTGAGGCTGGAGACGAACAGAGGCGCAATCTCGAACTCGACCTCGGGGATGCCGTCGACAAATGCCTTGCAGGGCTTCTGGGCAAGCCAAGCCGATGCCGCACCGTCGACTTGGCCAACCTCCACAGGAGCCAGGTCGTCGACCGTGTAGCCGAGCTCCTCCGCATAGTCGATCGGCAGCACGGAGCGATCGGCGCCGGTATCGACGAGGCCGGAGATCATGACCTCGCTCTCGGGCTTTGGGCCGAAGAGAGTGAGCAGCAGGTACGGCCGCCACTGTCCGTCAGGTCCGAGCTTGTACGGAGCGACGACGCTCTCGCGGCGCTCCACCGGCTCAAGCGATGAAGTAGCCGGCCCGGGAGCGCGGAACGGGAACGATCGCGTCCGTCGACCTGACCTCTTCGTGGTCTCGTAGCGCCTTGGCGCTGAGATCGCTGGCGATGACCTTGCCACTGCGAAGCGCGACCCACTTGCCCATGTAGGGGGCGAGGTCCTCTTTCGCGTCGAGCTTGGCTTGGGCCTCGCGGAAGCCTTCTTGATCTTGAACTGCCATCTAGCTCCTCATTCCGGCGAGTTCGCCATATTCCTTCGACCACGATAGCGATGGTGCCGGAGCCGTCAGGCCTGGTGCTTCGATGTCTCGATCAGGTCCTCACCCCGCCTGGAACGGCACCAGGCCGAGGCGACGGCAGACAGCGGAGCCGGGGCCGGGGAAGACAAGGGCCACCGGAGAACCCTCGTGGGCGCAGGCGACGAGGTGGGGAGAGGACGGACCGCGGCTGGTGTCCATCGCGCCTTCGCGCCAGATCTTCGCGCAGGTTGCTATCGGGTCGGCCCCGTGCACGATTGCGGTGTTGGCGTGAAGCGAAGCCTGGGCATAGCAGCCGACGCTGTGATCGAGTCCGCCGGCGCCGACAGGCGCCCCTCGCCCTACCGAGTCGACGACCTTCGATTCCAGATAGGCGGCGTAGCCGATCTGGGTGCCCGGCGGGGCCTTGAATTCGAAGGATGCCGACCCGACTATCGATTCCCGCTCACCCAGCAACGCGGAGGTCGAGGAGTCGAAGATCAGCTCGTGCCTGGTGCCGCGCTTGCGATCGGTGAAGGCGATCCCGGTGCCGGGGCGGCCGGCGGGATCGTGGACCTCGCCGAGGAGCTCCACCCCGGGCAGTTCCGCGGTCAGCCTGTAGATCGCCGCCCGCACGTCGGCGGGGAGATAGGCCTCGCGCAGCATGTCGCCGATCAGGGTGAAGGTCTCGGCTTCGCCGGGTGGCCCTTCGACCCCGCGTATCTTTCGCGCTTCGATCAGATGCCGAAGCCGCACCGGGTCGGGGGGCAGTTCCGAGGGGTCGAGCATGCCGCCGCTGGAGAGTCCGCTGTCTTCGATCCGCCCTGCTCGGGGCAAAGGCGGCGATCCCGCCGCCACCCAGCCGGCACGCTGGCCGGCGGAGACGAACCTCGGCTTGCCCGACACCACCCGCACCCGGCCTCGCCGCGAGCCGTCGAAGGAGACCCAGGATTCCCGCACGCTGGGCACGAGCACGCTCCAGGTCGCGCTGGCTTCGCAGGGGGGCCTTTGGCAGTGGGGGTCGCCCGGGTCGTACCCGACGGCGCTCAGGTAGGCGTCCTTCGACCGCGTGAAGAGATACTGGCCCGGCCCCGGCGCCACGGGTTCCTGGGTCGCCGCAACCTCGGCGGCGTCGCGCAGCACCTGGGCGACGGCGGGTTGCACCTTCCCGCTGCCGCCGAAGATCCCAATCGGAAGGACGATGAGGAGCGCCGCAAGGCATGCCCCGACGGCGACGAGCCTCAGTCGGGGACGTCGCCACCAGGGTGGCACCGCATGCGAGCGAGGGGGCTGCGCCGAATGCTCGATCCGCGTCATCAGGCCGGCTCGCGCCGCCGCCCGTACCTCCGGCCTCGCGGCGGGCAGCCCGTCGCGCAGTTGGTTGAGCAGCTCGACCTCGTTCATCGCTGACCTCCTTCGTCGCCAATCGGTTGACGTTGTGCCGGAGCGGGCTCGGCCTCGAGCGCCGCGCGGATGCGCGCACGGGCGCGCGAGAGCCGTGAGCGGACGGTGCCGACCGGGACCTCCAGTGCCTCGGCGATCTCCGTGTATGAGAAATCGGCCCAGGCGAGGAGCAGGAGCGCGTCCAGCTCGTCGGCGGGGACGCCGGCGAGGGCGTCGACCAGCTTCCGTCGGGTGCCGGAGGCGTCGATCCGCGCATCGACGCCGTCGAACGCATCGAGGATCGGGTCGGCGGCGCTGCGCGCGTAGGCCCGCAGCTCGCGCAGCTCGTGACGGCGGTGGCGATGGAGGAGGTTGGTCGCGATGCCGAACAGCCAGGGGCGGGCGTCCGGTCGCGAAAGGTCATACCGAGCGCGACCGTCGAAGGCGATCAGGAAGGCCTCGGCGGACAGCTCGTCGGCGAGGTCTCGGCCGATCCGCCGCTGCAGATAGGCGTGAACGGCATCGAAGTGGCGATCGAAGATCGCCGCGAACTCGGCGGGCATCGTGGCCGAAGCAGAGATGGCATCGCTGTCGAGGGCTCGATGGTCCACTGAGAGCTATTGCCCGCTGGAGGGAGATCGGTTCGCGCCGCGACTGCGCCCGCGTCGCCTGGATTTCGCTCGCGAGGTCAGACCTTGATGGTGATGACGTCGCCGTCCTGGACGACGTAGTCGCGGCCCTCGATGCGGAGCAGGCCGCGGTCGCGGCCGGCGGAGTAGCCGCCGCACTCGACCAGCGCCTCCCAGCCGATCACCTCGGCTTTGATGAAGGCGTCCTGGATCTCGGTGTGGATCGTGCCCGCCGCCTCGAGGGCGGTCGCGCCCCGGGGCAGAGGCCGCGCCACGGCTTCCTTGTCCTCGCCGGCGGTGAAGAAGGTGATCAGCTCGAGCAGGTCATACGCGGCGCGGACCAGCCGCGCCAGGCCGGAGCCCTCGACGCCATAGGACTCGCGCATCTCCTCGGCTTCGGCGGGGTCGAGCTCGGCCAGCTCGCCCTCGATCCTGGCGCTGACCGCGACCACCCCGGCGCCGATCGCCGCCGCGTGGTCGGCGACCGCCTGCGGCGGCTCGGCATCGCCCTCGTCGACGTTGGCCACGTAGAGGATCGGCTTCGAGGTCAGCGCCTGCAGGTTGGCCGGGCCGTGGGCGGCGGCGTCGGGGACCGGCACCGAGCGGGCGGGCTTGCCGGCGGCGAGCGCCTCGACCACCAGCTCCAGCCAGTCGCGCTCGGCGATCGCGTCGGGGTCGCCGGACTTCGCCCCCTTGCGCACCCGGTCCAGGCGCCGCTCGGCCTGGTCGTAGTCGGAGAGCACCAGCTCGGTCTCGATCGTCTCGATGTCGGCCAGCGGGTCGACGCGGCCGTCGGGATGGGGGACGCCGGAGTCGGCGTGGCAGCGGACGACGTGGCAGATCGCGTCGGTCTCGCGGATCGAGGCGAGGA
>JAPVSJ010000096.1:0-8291 GCA_047519745.1 Actinomycetota bacterium
CAGGCGCCGCGGATCAGCGTCGTCTTGCCCGCCCCCAGCTCGCCGCTGACGACGACGACGTCACCGGGGCCGAGCCCTGCCGCGACCTTCGCCCCGATCGCTTCGGTCTGCTCGGCGGACTCGCTCTCGATCGTCTCCATCGCGCTCAACCGAACATGTCGAGCTGGTCGGCGGGATCCTCGCGCGGGACCACTGTCCGCTCCTCTGCGATCTCCTCTTCCGCCTCTCCACCCGCACCGACCGGCGGTGGGCCGGCGAGCAACTGCGGCAGCAGCTCCAGGTCGGCCCGCAGCGTCTCCTTGACCGCCGGGGTGCGCAGCGCCGCGGCCGGGTGGAAGAGCGGCAGCAGGAAGACGGTACGGCCACCCAGCTCGTGCACCTGCGGCGTACCGCGCACGCGGGTGATCCCGGTCGGGTTGCCGCTCAGCAGCTTGGTCGCGAAGTTGCCGAGGGTGCAGACGACGCGCGGCTCGATCAGCCGCACCTGCTCGAACAGGTACGGCTTGCAGGCCTCGATCTCCAGCGGCTGCGGGTCGCGGTTGCCCGGCGGCCGGCTCTTCAGCACGTTGGCGATGAAGACCTCCTCGCGCGAGAGCCCGATCCCTTCCAGCAGCTGGTTGAGCAGCTGCCCGGCGCGGCCGACGAAGGGCAGCCCCTGGCGATCCTCTTCGGCCCCCGGCGCCTCGCCGACGAACATCACCTCGGCATCCGCGTCCCCCGCGCCGAAAACCGCCTTGTTCCGCGTCTCGTGCAGCGGGCATCTCGTGCACGACTGGACCTCTTTGTAGAGGGCGACCAGCTCGTCCCGCCGCTGCTCGGCCGTTGGGCTCATTGCCGCGGGATGGTAGGCGCTAGGGCAGCGGCTCCCAGTCCCAAGACGCCTTGGAGCCGATCCCGTCCTTCTGCTCCAGGTAGCGCTGGAACTCGGCCAGCTCCTCGGGCTCGACCCCGTAGACGTGCTCGGGCTCTGGGAAGCGGTGGCTGCGCACCTCTTCCGCGTAACGGCTGACGCCGTCGACCATCGCCGCGTGGATCTCGGCGTAGCGCTTGACGAATTTGGGCGAGCGCCCGGTCGTGATCCCGAGCAGGTCGTGGTAGACGAGCACCTGCCCCGCCGTAGCCCTACCGGCGCCGATCCCGATCGTCGGGATCTCCAGGCGCTGGGCGATCGCCTCGGCGATCGCCGCCGGGACCGCCTCGAAGACGACGGCGAAGCAGCCGACCGACTGCAGGGCGAGGGCGTCCTCGAGCAGCTGGATCGCGCTCTGGGCGGTCTTGCCCTGGGTCTTGTAGCCGCCCAGCGCGGTCGCGGTCTGCGGCGTCAGGCCGACGTGGCCCATGACCGGGATGCCGGCGCGGACGATCGCCCGGGCGCGCTCGACCGAGGTCCCGCCCGCCTCGAGCTTGACCACCTGGCAGCCGGTCTCCTTGACCAGGCGCTGGGCGCTCTGCACGGCGAGCTCGTTGCTCGCCTCGTAGCTGCCCATCGGCATGTCGCCGACCATCAGCGGCGTCTTCACCCCGCGGCGGACGGCCTTGCCGAGCATGATCATCTCGTCCATCGAGACCGCCTCGGTGCCGGGATAGCCGAGCACGACCATCGCCGCCGTGTCGCCGACGAGGACGAGGTCGACGCCGGCCTCCTCGGCTACCTGAGCCGAGGGGTAGTCGTAGGCGGTGACCATCACGATCGGTTCGCCCGCCTGCTTCATCTCGGCCAGGCGCGGCAGGGTGATGGGCTGACGGTCGCTCATCAGACGACCTCCTGGGCGAGCAGCACCTCCGGGTGGCTGTCGACGGCCACCGTCTGGTTGTCGTCGTCGACGTGGACGACGACCGGCGAGTAGGTCTCGAGGTCGCTCTCGTCGTAGGCGCCGAAGGAGGCGACGATGATCTTGTGGCCGGGCCGGGTCAAGTGGGCGGCGGCGCCGTTGACCTGGAACGTGCCGGAGCCGGGCTCGCCGTCGATGACGTAGGTGACGAAGCGGGCGCCGTTGTCGATGTCCCAGACGTGGACCTGCTCGTTGGTGATCAGGTCGGCGCTTGCCATCAGCTCGGTGTCGACCGTGATGCTGCCGATGTAATCGACGTCGCAGTCGGTCACCGTCGCTCGGTGGATCTTGGACTTGAGCATCTGCCTCTGCATTGAGTCTCCCCTTGGTTCAGGCCCTCATGGCCGGATCAAGACGTTGTCGATGAGACGGGCGCCGCCGAACTGCGCGGCGACCGCCACCAGCACCGGACGGCCATCCAGCTCGGCCACCGGCTCCAAGTTCTCCGCGTCGCGGGCCTCGAGGTACTCCGGCTCGACCCCCGCCGCCTCCAGCTCACGCCGGCCGGCGGCGATTGCCGCGGCGAGCGAATCGGTGCCGGCGGCACGCTCGATCTCGCGCAGCGCCCGCGACAGCGCCGTCGCCCGCTCGCGCTCCTCGGGGTCGAGGTAGACGTTGCGCGAGCTCATCGCCAAGCCGTCGGCCTCACGCACGATCGGCAGCACCTCGATCCGCACCGGCATATCGAGGTCGCGCGCCATGCGCCGAATCGCCGCCACCTGCTGGGCGTCCTTCTGGCCGAAGTAGGCGACGTCGGGGCCGACCGCGTTGAAGAGCTTGGCGACGACGGTGGTGACGCCGCGGAAGTGGCCGGGGCCGCGGCGGGCGGGGTCGCCGTCGAGGACCTCGGTGAGGCCGTGCACCTCGACGCTGGTCGAGAAGCCCTCCGCGTAGACCTCCCCGACCGGCGGCGCATAGACGAGGTCGACGCCGGCCTCGGCGGCCAGCTCGGCGTCGCGGGCCTCGTCGCGCGGATAGCGATCGAGGTCCTCACCGGGACCGAACTGGCTCGGGTTGACGAAGAGGCTCATCACGACGACGTCGCACTCGGCGCGGGCGGCGCGCAGCAGCGAGAGATGGCCCTCGTGCAGGTAGCCCATCGTCGGCACGAGGCCGATCGAGCGGCCCTCGGCCCGTGCGGCGGCGAGCAGCGCCCGCAGCTCGTCCTTGCGGCGGACGAACTTCACGCCTGCTCGTGCATGCGGAGACTCGGTCAATGCGAGGTTCATGGGAAGGTCCATGCCCTTGAGGGGTCACGGCCGACCACCGAGTATAGGCAGTCAGCGGCGGAAATCTATGGCCTTGATCACACGCGCCGGGGCGCCCGCCGCGATCGAGCCGGCGGGCAGGTCCTTCGTGACCACGGAGTTTGCGCCGATCACGCAGCGGTCGCCGATCGTGACGCCGCTGGTGACCACGCAGTTGACCCCGAACCAGCAGTTGGCGCCGATCCTGACCGGGCCCTTGCTGGTGAAGCCCTGCCAGGTGACCGGCGTCTCGGGATCGTCGAAGCGGTGCTCGGCGTCGCCGACGAAGCAGCCGTTGGCGAACATCGTGTGGTCGCCGATCTCGATCGACTCATAGGCTGCGAGCATCGTGTTGCGGTTGAGGAAGCAGCCGGCGCCGATCTCGATCCGGGCCTCGGGGGCGAGGGTGAGCCAACAACCCGGCTCGAGCAGCGTCCCCTCGCCGATCCGCAGGCGGCCCTCGTCGAGCGCCTCAAGCAACTCGCCCTCGACCGGTCGCCGGATGAAGAAGCCACCACGTGCAGCGTGCCGCGCCAGGCGCCACCGCCGCAACGGGCGCCGGTTGCGCTCATACCAGCGCCGCTTCTTCCACCAGAGTCGCCAGCCGCGTGACATCGGCGCATAGACTGACGACCGTGAGCGATCTGCGCGGCGGCATCGACCTCGGCGGCACCAAGATCCAGACCGTCGTCGCCACCGATGACGGGACAGTCCGCGGCGAAGCGCGCCAGCCGACCCCGACCGAGGGCGGCCCGGCGGACGTCGCCCACGCGATGGAGGACGCGCTGCGCGAAGCGGCCTCGGCGGCGGGCGTCAAGCCCGAGGAACTGAGCGGAGTCGGGGTCGGCTCGCCCGGCGATGCCGACGGCAAGACCGGCGTCGTCTCCGGCGCCCGCAACCTGCCTGGCTGGGAAGGCAGCTTCGCGCTTGGCGAGGAGCTCTCGAAGGCGCTCGGCACCGAGGTAAGGATCGGCAACGACGTCCAGGTCGCGGTCGAAGGCGAGTACGCGCTCGGCGCCGGCAGGAATCACGACTCGCTGCTCGGCGTCTGGTGGGGCACCGGCGTCGGCGGCGGGATCGTCCTCGCCGGCAAGCCGTGGCTGGGACGCGGCGCGGCCGGTGAGATCGGCCACATCGTCGTCAAGCGCAACGGCGCCCGCTGCCCCTGTGGGCGACGCGGCTGCATGGAGGCCTACGCGGGCCGCGCGGCGATGGAGGCAAAGGCCCGCCACGAACACTCCCAGGGCGTCGACACGGACATCTTCAAGATCATGGAGAAGCGCGGCAAAGACCGGCTGACCAGCTCGGTCTGGGAGCACGCCCTACGCGAGGGCGACGCCCTCACCGAGAGCCTGCTGCGGCGCGCCGTGCGCTACCTCGGCACCGGCATCGCATCGGCGGTCAACCTGCTCGACGTCGAGGCCGTGGTGATCGGCGGTGGGCTCGGCGTGCGCTTCGGCGACCACTTCATGGACGATCTGGCAAAGGAGATGCACAAGCACCTCTTCGTCGACGACAACCCGCCCCATATGCAGATCGCCGAGCTCGGCGATCTCGGCGGCGCGATCGGCGCCTCGCTGCTCGTCGGTCGCTGAAGGCGGTCAGGCAGGCTGGGCGACCGTCAGGCCATTTTCCCTGGCGGCACGGCAAAGACGATCGTCGTAGGTGAAAAAAGCGCCAACCTCGTCTCCTAGGGAGATGGCGGTTGCCAGATGCAACGCGTCGAGACTTCGCAGCCCGGCGGGCTCCAATTCAGCAGCGACGTCGAGCACCCCATCGTCAATGGGCAGCAGCGAGAGACCGTTCATCCATTCCCTGGCGGCACGTTCGTAGTCGGCGCCATAGCGGGCGCAGGCGCGGAGCGACTCGACTCCCAGGAGGCTGCTCGAAACAAACCCTTCCCACTCGACCAGCTCGCGAAGCAGGGCGTCTTTCTCCACCTCGCGAAGCGGCAGCTTCACGTATGCGGAGGTATCCAGATACGCGATCCGGCCAGCTATAGCCGCTCTTCTCGTTGTTCGTCGAGGATCACGCTGCTCGGCGGTCCCACGGCGGGCGGCAACTCTGACGCCCTCGCCATAGCCAGCAAATCGACCGTCGGCATCGTCGCGCCTCGCTCGGCGACCAATCGGGCAATCGGCGAATCGGGGGGGCCGGAAGGCACGAGTCGAGCGACCTCGCGGCCCCGCTCGGTCACCCGAAAACTGTCGCCCTCCTTCACCTCTCGCAGGTAGACGGACAAGTTCTGCCTTAGCTCTCGCACACCGATCGATTCCATGTGCGTCACGGTAGCACAAGCGGCCATATGTTGCGCTGTGTTGTCTGCGGTAGGACTACACGCGGCCCTCGGCCTGGCGGCGCGAGCGGGCTACCGCGTCGACTACGACGGCGGCGAGCAGGACGCCGCCGGTGATCATGTATTTCACCGAGGATTCGAGCGCCAGCAGGTACATGCCGTTGGAGATCGAGCCGATCACGGTCGCGCCGAGCAGCGCCGACCAGACGCTGCCGCGGCCGCCGAAGAGGCTGGTGCCGGCGATCACCGGGCCGGCGATCGCTTCCAGCAGCAGGTTGCTGCCGCCCGAGCTCTGGTTGACCGATTCGAGCCGGGCGGCGGCGAGGATGCCGCCGACCGCCGCCATCGAGGAGCAGAGCGTGAGTGCGACGATGCGGATGCGACGCACGCTGATGCCGGCCCGGCGCGCCGCCTCGGCGCTGCCGCCGACGGCGAACAGGTGGCGGCCGAAGAGCGTGCGCGTGGTCAGGAACTGGAAGCCGATCACGAAGGCGAAGAGGATGATCAGGGCCAGTGGCAGGCCGCGGTCGGAGTTGAGGATGAGGATGGCGACGATCGCGAACGCGGCGACGATGGCGACCCGTGCCACGAGCAGGCCCAGCGGCTCGCTGGTGACGCCGGCGGCGAGCCGCCTGCGGTGGCCGTAGAGGGTGATCAGGGCGAAGAGCCCGACGCCGACGGCCATCACGATCCAGCCGACGACGGGCGAGTAGAACGTGTTGGCGAGCTTGATGATTTCGGAGTTGGTCAGGTTGACCGTCCCCGTGCTCCCGAGCACCTTTAACAGCGCTCCCTGCCAGACGAGCGAGCCGGCCAAGGTGACGACGAAGGAGGGGATGCTGAAGCGGGTGAAGAGCGAGCCCTGGACGAAGCCGATGATCGCACCGGTGCCGATCCCGGCAAGGACGGCCAGCCACGGATTCCAGCCGTGTTTGACGTTGAGCACCGCCATCACCGCGGCGGCGAAGCCGCTCACCGCGCCGATCGAGAGGTCGATCTCGCCGATCAGCAGCGCCATCACGACGCCGACCGAGATCAGGCCGACGGCGGTTATCTGCAGGAAGAGGTTGGTCAGGTTGGTCGCCGAGAGGAAGCGGTCGTTCTGCAGCTCGAAGACGAGCCAGATCACCGCGATCGCGAGGATCACCCGCAGCGAGGCGAGGTCGCCCTGGAGGAAGCGCCGCACGAGGTCGAGTGGCGAGGTCGACTCGGCCGGGGCGTCGCCGGGGGCCGCGAGGTCGGGATCGCCGATTCTCACGGCTGCCTCCGCAGCTCGCCCGTGTCGTTCTCGCCGAACTCGGCGCCGGTGATCGCGCCGACGATCTGCTCCTCGGTCGTCTTGGTCGTGTCGAAGATCCCCGCTTTGCGACCGAGGCGGAGGACGAAGATGCGGTCGGCCACCGCGAAGACGTTGGCGAGGTTGTGGCTGATCACGATCACCGCGAGGTTGCGCTCGCGCAGCCTTTTCACCAGCTCGAGCACCTGTTTGGTCTGCATGACGCCGAGCGCGGCGGTCGGCTCGTCGAGGATCACCACCTTGGGGTCGCCGAGCAGCGAGCGGGCCACGGCGACCTGCTGTCGCTGCCCGCCCGAGAGGGTGCCGACCTCCGAGCGAACGTTGGGGATCGTCACCGAGAGCTGCTCGAGCAGCTCATGCGAGCGGTGCTCCATCGCGGTCTCGTCGAGCGCTCGAACCACGCCGGGCGGGCCCGAGAGAATCGCCTCCTGACCGAGGAAGAGGTTCGCGACCACGTCGAGGTTGTCGCAGAGCGCGAGGTCCTGATAGACGGTCGCAATGCCGAGCTTGGTGGCGTCGTTCGGCCCACCGATGCTCACCGGCCGCCCTTCGAAGAAGAACTCGCCGGCGTCGATCGAGTAGATGCCGGCGACCGCCTTGATCAGCGTCGACTTGCCGGCCCCGTTGTCGCCGACCATGGCGACCACTTCGCCCCGGCCGACCTCGAAGTCGACGTCGTCGAGCGCGTGGACGGGGCCGAAGCTCTTGGTGATCCCCTTCGTCGCGAGGATCGGAGCGTCTTTCCCGTTCATATCGTCTTTCTCAGGCGTTAAAGGGGAGGGGCGGGCCGACTATACGGCCCGCCCCGGTTGGAGTTATGGAGTTATTCGATTCCGACTTCTTCGCAGTCCTTTTTGTAAGGACCGGTGCAGATTTCGGACGCGCTCCAGAATTCGTCTTTGACGATCGTGTCGTTGATGTTGTCCCGCGTGACCGCGACCGGTTCGAGCAGGACCGAGGGCACTTCTTCGGCTTCGTTGTCGGTCTTGCCGTTGACCAGGCCGGAGGGGACTTCTTCTTCTTCGGCCAGGGCGACGGCGATTTCGGCGGCCGCGTTGGCCTCCGGTTCGATCGCCTTGTAGACGGTCATGAACTGTTCTTCGGCGAGGATCCGCTGGATCGCTTCCAGTTCGGCGTCCTGACCCGTGGTCGGCTTCGACTTCGGTTCGATCCCGGCCGCCTTCATCGCCGCGATCGCGCCCCCGGCGGTGCCGTCATTGGCCGCGTAGGTGGCGGCGAACCCTTCCTTGCCGAGCGCGGTGATCGCCTGTTCCATCTCGTTCTGGGCCTGGTCTGGGCTCCAGTCCGGCGTGTCGTATTCCTTGGCGATCGTCACGCCTTCCTTTTCGAAGACCTTCTGCGCGCCTTTTTTGAACTGGCCGGCGTTGGGGTCGGTCGGCGATCCGTTGATCATCACGATAGGCCCGCTCGAACTGCCTTCCTCCTTCAGCTTCTTCGACAGCGTTTCGGCCTGCAGTTCGCCGACTTTTTCGTTGTTGAAGGAGATGTAGTAGTCGATCGGGCTGCCGAGGATCAGCCGGTCGTAGCTGACCACCGGGGTTCCTTCTTCGTTGGCTTTCTTGACCACCGCTCCGACCGCGCTGGCGTCGACCGGGTCG
>JAPVSJ010000097.1:0-14932 GCA_047519745.1 Actinomycetota bacterium
CCGCGATAGGCGCGGCGAGAAGGGCCATCGAGATAGAACCGTATCGGGTCGGCGGCGAGTTTCCAGGTGACGATCGCGCGCGGTCGCCGTGGCGGCCCCAGCTGCTCGGCGAGGTCGCGGAAGTCCGGGCGTTGCAGATTGGGCGTGTGGGTGACGTAGACGTCGTAGGCGAGCCAGTAGGCGCAGAGGACGACGGCGCAGGCCAGGCCCACGCGGCGAGCCCTGCCGGCGGCAAACCCGATCGCGACGACTATCGCGAGGGGGACGAGAGCCGGCAGCAGGTTGCGCTCGACTATGTAGTCCTTGCCGGCGAGCGCCACGGCGGACGCTAGCAGTACGACACCCAAGCCGACCACCAGGCTCAACAGAGCCCCGCGTTTCTCGCGAGACGAGCCACGCAGGGCGACGAGCAGCAGCGCCACACCGACCAGCACCGCCGGGATCAGCGCATAGCGCTCACGAGGGGGCTCGGCGATCACGTGGCCGGTCTCCCCGGCGAGGAAGCCGGCCCCGGTCTCGAAGAGGCGCAGCGACAGCGCGCTGTGGTCGATCCAGCCGATGTGGGTCGGGTTGACCTGGGCCACGATCAGCGGCAACAAGGCCAGGCCGACCGCGACGACGGCGCCCACGGCGGGTAGAACCAACCGCCACATCGGTCTCATCGCGACCAGCAGCCAAGCAGCCTCGATCGCCACCGCGAAGACGGCGAAGTAGTGACTGCACAGCGCAAGCGCCGACGCCAGCGCCCAGAGCGCCAGGTCCCGTCCCTGCCAGCTGTTCAAGGCGCGGACGAAGAACAGCAGCGCCAGCGCTCCGAAGAAGACCAGCAGCGCGTAGGAACGGGCCTCCTGCGAGTACCAGATCAGCATCGGGTTGACAGCGACGATCGCCGCGGCGATCAGCCCCGCTCGGTTGCTCACCAGCTCCCGGCCGATCAGATAGGCGACCGGGACGGTGGCCGCACCGAAGAGCGCCGAGAGCGAGCGCAGGCCGATCTCCCCCGTGCCGAACACCTTTGCCCAGGCCCAGGCGAGCACGTAATAGAGGGGCGGGTTGGACTCGCTCCCCTTGACCTGACGCAGCATGTGCTCGAATTCGCCGGGGATGACGCGCGCGGCGGTGATCACCTCGTCGTGGTGGTAGCTCTGCACGCCGAGGCTGGCGAAGCGCACGGCGATGCCCAGCCCGGTCAGGCCGGCAAGCGCCCAGAGGACGGTCGAGTGGGCTCGCTCGCTCGTCAAGGAGCGCAGCGGTTCGGTGGCATCGGCCGCGCGGTCCCGAACGACGGCGGCAGCGCGGCGGCCGAGGCGCCCCAGGCGCGAGCCGGGCGGGCGCCGAGGCGGTAGGTGAGCGTCGCACCGCGCGCCAGCGCGCAGAACGTGGTCCAGGGCCGCTCATAGGCATGGCCGTTGACCCTCATCGACTGAATGTAGGGGGCGCGGGACAGGGCGAGCGGGATGAGGCGGGGCTTCTTGCGCGGTTTTCCACGGGAGTGTGAGCGCTGCCTGGCCGAGGCGAGAATGCGCAGCGTGTGACCGCCGGCCAGGCGCACGGTCGCCCGCCCGAAGAGCGGACTGCCGATCGCCAGCACGTCGGTCCCCGGGACCTCCGGGTAGAGGCCGAGCGCGGCGAGCACGTACCAGGAGGAGAGCGTGCCGAGGTCGTCATTGCCGGGATAGCCGTCCGGCGCGGTGCCATAGAGCCGCAGCGCCCGCCGCACGACGGCCTGCGTCTTGTAGGGCTCTCCGGCCCAGTCGTACAGCCAAGGGACGTTGAGGTTGGGCTCGTTGCCGAGCAGCGCATGATCGGCGTGCGTGGCGCCGGGGCCGCCGTTCAGGGTGCGCAGGAAGCGGTCGAGGCTGGTCACGGCAGCGGACCGACCGCCGATAGTGGCGAAGAGGCCAGCGGGGTTCTGCGGCACCAGCCAGGTGTACTGGGCGGAGTCTCCCTCGGCGAAGCCGGCGCCGTTGAGGTTGTCGTAGTCGGGGGCGAAGGTCCCATCTTCGAAGCGGGGCTCGATCTGACCGCTGATCGGGTTGAAGAGATTGCGCCAGTTTCCTGAACGCAACATGAAGGAGCCATACGTGCCCCGGTCGCCCAGCGAACGGGCGGCGAACTGGGCGATCGAGAAGTCGTCGATCGCGTACTCGAGGGTTGTGGCCGCCGAAGCCCAGACCGCTTCGGGGTCGCCGAACAGCGAGTTGGCGTTGCGCCGCCTCGTATCGAGGTCGAAGGGCACGTAGCCCAGCGCCTTGTACTGGTCCAGACCCTGTCGCTGGACGTAGCTCCCGTCGGCGCTGCTGCAGCCTTCATCGGCGCCTTTCAGCATCGCTTCCAGGGCGGCGCCGGCATCGAAACGCCGAGCGCCAAAGGCGTATGCGGAGGCGACGATCGGGTCTGCCGGATCGCCCACCATCGTCATGCTCTGCCCGTTGGCGTAAGACCAGCGCGGCAGGCAGCCGCTCTCCCTGGCGTCGGCCAGCATCGAGGCGACGATGTCGCTGGCGCGGCGCGGCATCAGCATCGCCAGTAGAGGGATCTGCGTGCGGTAGATGTCCCAGCCGGAGAAGTCCGCGTACTGGATGCGCCCATCCGCATGGTGCACGGCGCCGTCCATGCCGATGTAGCTGCCGTCGGCATCGCTGAAGGTACGGGGGGCGAGAAGCGCGTGGTAGAGCGTCGTATAGAACGTTTCGGCGTCGCCCGCCGCACCGCCGCCGATCTCGATCGAAGACAGGGCGTGGTCCCAGTCCGCTTCCGCGCGAGCCTGGACGGCGCCGAACGAGGCGCTCCGGTTTTCGGCGGCGAGATTGGCCCGCGCACCGGCGACGCTGACGAAGGAGACCCCGACACGGACGGCGACGGTGCGGTTGTGACGAGTGTCGAAGCTGGCGTATGCACCCGCCTGAGCCGTGTTGGCCGCGACGGTCGAAGGTGGCGTCTGGTCGGCCGCCGCAGTGGATTCAGGCGCCAGATTCTGACCCGTCCAGGTGCCGTAGGCGCCGAAGGGGCGACTGAAGGACGCGGCGAAGTAGATTTTGTAGCGAGGCCGCTGCGCACAGAAATAGCCGCTCGAGGCAGAGCCGGAGATTTCACGCCGGGAGGGATCGATCCGCACTTCGGCGAGATCATCGGGCCTGGCGCTGCCCCCGGCGTCGATCAGAACGCTCGCGTGGGGCGAGCGGGGGAACGAGAAGCGGGCCATGCCGGTGCGGGTCGTGGCGGTCAGGGCGGTGTCGATCGCGCCGCCTCCGACCGGATTCAGACGGACGGAGTAGAAACCCGGGCGGGCTCGCTCGTCGGTATGGGAGAAGCCAGGCTGAAAGCGCCCCGTGAGGCCGCCCCCCGTTGCCGCCGGCGAGACACGAATCGGCTCGGTCGTCGGCAGAAACGGGAAATCCCCGTAGAGCGCGCATCCCGCGCCGCTGAGGTGGGTGAGGCTGAAGCCACGGAGATGCCGGTCGCGGTAGTCATAGCCGCCCGAATGGCGTTCGGCGGGAACCGTGTCCGGGCCCCACTGCACCATGCCGAAGGGCACGGTGGCACCGGGAAAGTTGTGCCCGCCGCCGAAAGCGTCGCCGCCGGGCTCGGTGCCGGCGAACACGCTGACCCCGTCGCTCGGCCCGGCCGCCGAAGTGGCCGCGGGGGCAAAGGTGAGCACGACCAGCGCCCCCAGCATGATGACCGCCGCACGAAGCATCCAGACAACTTAGGGATCAGCTCCGCCGCGCCCGCCGCGATCGGCCGTTCGCACGTAACCTTCCGGCCCGATGCGGGCCGCAATCGCCATCCTCGCCGTGATCGTCGTCGCCATTGCGGCCGCGCTGACGATCGTTTTGACCGGCGGGGGCGCAGGCAACAGCGGCGAGCCCCCACCCCGCCCCGGCGAACCGAGCGTCGCGATCGTCTCGCCCCGCAACGGCGCCCGACAGACGAACCGAGCGGTCGTGGTCAAGACCAGGATCCAGAACTTCACCCTGGCCCCGCAGCATTTCGGCGGCGAACCCCAGCTAGGCGAGGGAAGCATCCGCTTCGCCCTCAACCGCGTGCCCGACTGCGTCGACCCGGTCAAGCTCGAACGCGCCGAGAACAGCCCGCTGGGACGCGGGCGGCTGGTCGGCGCCTCGTTCGACTTCCCTCAATACTCGGGGCCCAACGGCGTTCTCGCCGAGCGGATCGGCTCCAGCGGCAGCTACTCGCCGGCGACCCGTCCCGAGATCTACTACCACGACCTGCGGGCCGGCTTCTATCGTCTGGTCGTCACCCTCGCACTCAACAACGGCGCGACGACGCCCTTCCACGCCGTCACCAACTTCCAGATCCTGCCCCGCCCAGGCCACGGTCCGAAGTGCGCCGCGGGCAAGGTCTCCAGCGCGAAGGCCGCCGCCTTCGACTGATCGACGCGCCCTGCTCGAGGCCTTTACTTCACTTTGTATAGTGGCCTGATGCAGACCTATCGCCGTCTGATGGGGTTTCTGCGGCCCTATCGCCGCCAGCTCTGGGGTTCGCTTGTCTTCGCCTGGCTGGCGATGGGGATGACGGTGCTGATCCCCTGGCTGATCGGTCGTGCGGTCAACGCGATCGAGAAGGGCGAAAAGCCGGATCTGTTGCCGTTGGCGATTGCGATCGTCGTCGCCGGCACCCTGCGCCTGGGGCTGACGATGGTGCGCCGGGTGGTCGCCGGAAAGGTCTCGCTCGCGGTCGAGTTCGATCTGCGACAGCTGTTCTACGCGCACCTGCAACGGCTCGAGCTCGGCTTCTTCGATTCCCAGCAGACCGGCCAGCTGATGTCGCGGGCGACCGTCGACCTGCAGTCGATCCGCTTCTTCCTCGGCTACGGCCTGATCTTCATCACCCAGAACCTGCTCACGATCGCCCTCGCCAGCACCGTGATGTTCATCCTCGAGCCCTGGCTGGCGCTGGTCGCGCTTGCCCCCGCCCCCTTTGTCGTCTACGCGGCTTCTCGCTACAACCGCGTCTCCCGCCCGGCCGTGCAGGAGGTGCAGCAACGGATCGCCGAGCTGACCGCCGAAGCCGAGGAGAACGTCTCCGGGATCCGCATCGTCAAGGCCTTCGCCCGCGAGGAGCACCAGCTGCACCGCTTCCGCCGCGCCGTCACCCGCGTCTTCGACCAGAGCATCTACTCCACGCGCCTACAGGCCTTCTACTCCCCGCTGCTCGGCTTCCTGCCACAGCTCGGCATCGCCTTGGTGCTGCTGATCGGCGGCCGTCAGGTGATCGCCGGCAACCTCAGCCTCGGCGACTTCACCGCCTTCTACACCTACGTCGCGATGCTGGCGGGCCCGATGCGGATGCTCGGGATGACGCTGGGCATGGCCCAGCGCGCGATCGCCTCCGGCAACCGCCTCTTCGAGATCCTCGACCGCGAACCGCAGATCCAGAGCCCGCCGGGCGCACCGCCGCTGCCGGCAGGGGGCGGGCGGGTGGAGCTAAGCGGCGTGACCCTGCGCTACGACGGCGCCGCACCCGCGCTGACCGATGTCGACCTGGCCATCGAGGCCGGTCGCACCGTGGCCCTAGTCGGCCCCTCGGGCTCGGGCAAGACGAGCCTCGTGGCGCTGATCGCCCGCCTCTACGATCCGAGCGAGGGCTCGGTAGCGATCGACGGCGCCGACGTGCGCTCGGTCGACCTCACGTCGCTGCGCTCGCAGGTCGCCTTCGTCGGCGACGACAGCTTCCTCTTCACCGCCGGCATCGCCGAGAACATCGCCTACGCGCGGCCGGGGGCGAGTCGCGAGGAGATCGAAGCGGCGGCGCGGCGCGCTCAGGCCGACGACTTCATCCGCGACCTGCCGGCCGGCTATGACACGCTCGTCGGCGAGCGCGGGATGACCCTCTCCGGCGGCCAGCGCCAGCGCGTCGCGATCGCCCGCGCCCTGCTCGCCGACCCCCGGATCCTGATCCTCGACGACGCCACCTCCTCCGTCGACGCGACGACCGAGGCGGCGATCAAGGCCGGCCTCGGCGAAGCGATGGCGGGGCGGACGACCTTCGTCATCGCCCACCGCCTCTCCACCGTCTCGCTCGCCGACGAGGTCGTGGTCATGGACGGCGGCCGCATCGTCGACCGCGGCACCCACGAGGAGCTGCTCGAGGGCTGCGGCTTCTACCGCGAGATCGCCGAGCACGGTCTCGCCGACTCGGTCTTCCTGCAGCGCGACCTCGAGCAGCGCGAGGAGGTGGCCAGGCTATGAGGAGGCTCTGGCTGATCGTCCGCGGCGAGGACCAGCGGGGTCGCAAGCTGCGCTGGATGGCCGGTCTGCTGCGCCCTTACCGCGGCCGCGTGGCGCTGACCGTGATCGCGATCCTGGCGGCCACCGGCGCCGGCCTCGCCCCTCCCTACCTCGCCGGACAGGCGATCGACGCCGGCATCGTCACCGGCGACACCGGCGCGCTGACCCTGATCGTCGTCGCCTTTCTCGCCGTCGCAGCCGTCTCCGCCATCGCCACCTACGCCCAGACCTACCTCGTCGGCTGGGTCGGCACCCGCGCGCTCCAGGACCTGCGCGAGCACATCTTCGCCCACCTGCAGTCGATGTCGATCGGCTTCTTCACGCGGCGCAGCCCGGGGGTGCTGATCAGCCGCATGACCAACGACATCGAGGCGCTCAACCAGCTCCTCACCAGCGGCGTGACGACGCTCTTCTCCAGCGTCCTAACCCTGATCGGCGTCGTCGTGATCATGTTCCTGCTGGACGTCAAGCTGGCCCTGGTCACCTTCCTCACCTTCCCCCTGGTCGCCCTCGCCAGCGTCGTCTTCCGGGTCGCCTCGCACGGCGCCTACCGGGAAACGCGCGAGAAGATCGCCGCCGTCACCGCCTACCTGCAGGAGACGCTGAGTGGGGTGCGCGTCGTGCGCAGCTTCGGCCAGGAGGCCCGGCACGGAGCCGCGATGACCGAGCTGAACGAGGCCAACCGCGAGGCCAACATGCGAACCGTCTTCCTCAACGCCTCCTACTTCCCGGCGATCGAACTGCTGACCGCGGCCGGCACCGCGGCGATCATCCTCTACGGCGGCAGCCAGGCGATCGACCACGCGATCCAGATCGGCACGATCGTCGCCTTCATCGGCTATCTGCAGGTCTTCTTCTCGCCGATCCAGGAACTCTCACAGCTCTACACGACCTACCAGCAGGGCATGGCGGCGCTCGACAAGATCTTCGAGCTGCTCGACACCGAGCCCGACATGGTCGACGCGCCGGGGGCGATCGACTCGGGCACGCTGCGCGGCGAGATCGAGATGGAGGGGGTGTCGTTCGCCTATGACGACGACGCTCTCGACCGGGAGGCACATGGAGAGCGCGTGGAGTGGGCGCTCCAGAGGGTCGACCTGCACGTGCCGCCCGGACAGACCCTCGCCCTGGTCGGCACGACCGGAGCCGGCAAGTCGACCTTCGCCAAGCTCGTCGCCCGCTTCTATGACCCGCAGCACGGTCGCGTGCTGGTCGACGGGCACGATCTGCGCGGCGTTCAGCAGCACGCCCTGCGGCGCCAGCTCGGGATCGTCCCCCAGGAGGGATTCCTCTTCTCCGGCAGCGTGCGCGAGAACATCGCCTTCGGCCGGCCCGAGGCGAGCCTGGAGGAGATCGAAGCCGCTGCCGCGGCCGTCGGCGCGAGCGAGTTCGTCGCGGCTCTGCCCGAAGGTATCGAGACCGAAGTCGGCGAGCGCGGCGTGCAGCTCTCGGCGGGCCAGCGCCAGCTCGTCGCCTTCGCCCGCGCGCTGCTCGCCGAACCCCGCATCCTGATCCTCGACGAGGCGACCTCGAACGTCGACGTTCGCACCGAGAAGACGATCGAGCGGGGCCTGGAGCGCCTCCTGGCCGGCCGTACGGCGATCGTCATCGCCCACCGCCTCTCGACGATCCGCCGCGCCGGCAAGATCGTCGTGCTCGAACACGGCCGCATAGCCGAGAGCGGCACCCACGAGGAGCTGATCGAGGCCGGCGGCCCCTACGCGCGGCTGTACGGCAACTGGGAAGAAAGCTCGGCCGCCTGAGCGACCCGCTCAGCCGGGGCCGATGCCGCCGGAGCTACCACCTTCTGAGCCGCCGCCACCACCTTCGGTGCCGCCACCGACCCCGGCACCCCCGCCGGCGCCTTCTTCTTCGACAGGCGCCGGAGCTTCTTCAGGAGCAGCTTCGACTTCTTCTTCGGGCGCGACTTCTCCGGCTTCTTCGCCGCCGGCTTCGGCTTCTTCCCCACCGGTCCCGGCCGGGTTGCTCGGCGTCGGCGCGGCGGGCGCTTCGGCGCAGTCTTTGAAGCCGAAGGACGAGGAAGACGACTGGAACGAGTTGAGCACCAAGGAGGCTTCGGTTTCGGCTTCGCCCAACGCTTCCCCTTCTTCTTCGCGTTCGGCCTCCAGTTTGACGTTGTCCTCGGCCTGCGCGAGCGCTTCGGCGGAGGAGATGAATTCGGGGTAGCCGGCGCTTTCGTCGCTGGGCGCCCCCAGGCCTTTCAACCTTTCGACCATGCCGCTGTAGAGGCCGGCGACCTGGGCAGCCTGCCCGGCGGCACCGGAGCTGGTCGAGCCCGCGGTGCCGACCGCGGCGTTGACCTCGGCACAGATCGCGTCGCCCTGGGCGATCAGCTCTTCCTTCGTCAGCGCCGTCGTCGCTTCGGTCGTTTCGACCGGGGTCGTGGTCGAGTCACTGCCGCCCCCACCGCCACAACCGGCGATCGCGAGCGCGGCGACGACTACAGCCGAGAAATAAAAAACTTGCCTCCGCATCGGCGCCGAACGTAGCAAAGCCCCTGGATGGCTCACGCAGACACCGCTTCATCGGCAGATACCGCCCGCCGACGCACGCCCCGGCCACCCCAATTCTCCGTCTGCGAGTGGCAATTGCCGCAGAGCAGCTGAAGATTCTCCAACCGATTGTCCTCACCGTCGCCGTTGACGTGGTGAAGCTCCATGCTCAGCGGCCTCCCCAGCCACTCGGTGATCCCACAGATCTCGCAGCGGTTTTCCTTCAGCCCCTCCCTCATCAGCCGATTCTTGAGATGGGTGCGACTCGTCTCCTTGCGCCCGACCACAAGCAACTCCTCAATTGGGATCTTGACTGGCCGGGGAACGATGTCTCCTCGTTTGACGGCCTCATACCAGGTCGCGCGACAGAACCCGAAGCGCTTGACGCATTGCCGCATCGAGAGATCTTCTTTGTCGATGGCACGCTGAACATCGGCCCAGTCGTACCGGCGCGAAAAGCGGGGGTCGGCTCTATGTCCGAGCCTGCGGCAGTGAAATGCCACAGTTGACTTCGAAATGTCGAGAGCCCGAGCAATCTCGGCCGGCGTCGATCCCTCCGCCAGGAGAAGCTCGATGCGATCACGGGTCAGATGTGAGAGCTGACGCCGGGAACGCGGGCGACTGACGACATCCCCTCTAACGGCCGCCCGATCCCACCCGCCATACGAAAACCCGAAGCGATCTCTGCACTCATCGATCGTATGACCTTCGTCGTAGTACCCCTGGACCGCATTCCAGTCGATCGACGATGGCCTCGGAAGCACATCGGGATATCCGAGCAAGCGAGCGTGCCGGGTGATCGTAGAGGGATCGACCCCGAGCCCGCGCGCAATCCGCTGTCGCGACCATCCTTTATCCAACAGCACCCTGACCCGCTCTCTCATCGAACATATGTTCGATGACTTGGCGGACGGAAAGTTTCAATGCTTCAACAAATCGAACTAACTGCCCGGGATGGATTCGAACCACCGTTTCTCGGTCCAGAGCCGAGCGTCCTGCCGCTGGACGACCGGGCACCAATTGGCGATGCCTCTCGAGCAAGGCTACTCAATTCGCAGAAGCGCCTGCATGTCGAGGCTTCCACGTTTCCGGGATATGTGAGACGGATCTCGGCCACTCGCCCCGGCGAATGGCTCAATTTGGCGCAATCGGCTGTGGTCCGCTCTGCGAGCGCCGGTCGAGCCGAGCTGCATACGATCCCGCCAGTGAACGTCCGGCGGATGCGTCCCACTGAGCTTGATGCGGCGGTCAGCGTGTGGCGTGAGGCAAACATCGCCCGCAGTGCTCCCCACGGGACGGAGCGCACCGCCCGCATCCGCGCGAAACTCTCGGCCTCGGATGCCCTGCCGTTCGTAGCACTTCGGCCCGGCATCGTCGGCATGGCGTTAGCCGAGCCTGGACGGTTCGACGACGGCGCGGGCGATCCCGATCCGTCATTGCTGCACATCTCAATGGTGTTCGTGCACCCCGCCGCACAACGCACGGGTGTCGGCCTTCCCCTAATCCTTCATATCTTTGATGCCGCCGCTTCGCTGGGCCATCAGCGCGTCGGCGTCTGGACCTCCGCCGGGAACACGCCTGCCCGCAAACTCTACGAGCGCGCCGGCATGACCCTGACCGGCAAGAGCGCTCCGTTTCGTTCAGGAACGCAACTCCAGTACGAATTCCTGCTCAACGGCGAGCCGGTGCCAGAGCCCTGAGGTCTCCGGTCGCCGACTCGAGTTCGGCTAGTCAGCTCAAAGATCTGGTTAGGAGATTTCGCCCAGATCGCTGCCGGAGTCGGCGATCTTCTCGCGTGCGGCGGAGACGTCGACTCCGTCGGCGAGCATGCGGCGGGCTTCGGCCAGGTCTTCGGAGCGGCCGACGCTGAGCGCCCCCGCGACCTTGGCGTCCTTCAGGTACCAGACGGAGAACTCGCCGCCGTCGCGGTCGCCTCGCCAGATCTCCTCGTCCCAGTCCCTGGCCGGGCCGACGTACTCGAGGCTCGCCCAGTCGGCGAGGTCGCTGAAGAAGTAGGGGACGACGTCGTAGGCGCGGTCCTCGCCGAGCATGTTGCGGGCGGCGTGCATGCCCTGCTGCATCGCCACATCCCAGTGCTCGACCCGGATCCGCCTGCCATGGACGACGCTGTCGTAGGAGCAGCAGTCGCCCGCCGCGTAGATCCCCTCGGCCGAGGTCATCAGCTTCGAGTCGCAGACGATCCCGTCATCGACCTCGAGCCCGGCGCGCTGGGCGAGCATCGCGTCGGGGCGGACGCCGGCGCCGACCACGACCGCGTCGCACTCGATCGCCCGGCCGCTCTTGGTCAGCACGGCCTTGACCCGCCCGTCGCCCTCGAAGGCCTCGAGCTCCTCCCCGGCGTGGACGGTAACGCCGTGGTCTTCGATCTTCTCCTGGAACCAGCGCCCGGCGTCCTCGCCGAAGACCCGCGACAGCGCCACGTCCTCCATCATCACGATCGTGCACCTGACGCCCTTCGCGGTCAGCGAGGCGGCGACCTCGGTGCCGATGTAGCTGCCGCCGATCAAGACGACGTGCTCGGCCGCCTCGGCGTCGGCGCGGATCGCGTCGGAGTTGCCGAAGGCGCGCAGGTAGTGGATGCCCTCGTTCTCGGCGCCCTCGACCCGCAGGATGTTAACCATCGCCCCGGTGGCGAGCAGCGCCTTGTCGAAGGCGACCTCCTCCCCGCCCTGCAGCTTCGCCGTGCGCGCCGCCGGGTCGAGCGACATCACGTTCGTCCCGGTCAGCAGCTCGACTCCGTTCTCCTCGTACCAGCCGGACGGGTTGACGTAGGCGTCCTCACGGCTCGCCTCGCCCCGCATGTACTCCTTCGAGAGCGGCGGCCGTTCGTAGGGCGGCTCGGGCTCGCGCCCGGCGAGCAGGATCGAGCCTTCGGCGCCGCGCTTGCGCAACTCCGCCGCGCAGTGCGCGGAGGCCATGCCACCGCCGATCAGGAGGAAATCGACCTCGCGGTCGGCCACGGCTCAGCCCGTCCCGTTGCCGCCGGCGGGGCCGAAGAGCTCCTTGATGTCCTCCTCGCGACCGGGGTCGAGCACGGCCAGCACCTCGTCGCCGGCCTCGAGCACGGTGTCGGCATTGGGCACGAAGCCCTTGCCTTCGCGCAACACGGAGATCAGGAGGCTCCCTTCGGGCATCGAGAGATCGCCGACACGACGTCCGGTTACCCGCGAATCCTTGCCGAGCAACATCTCGATGATCTCCAGCTGCTCCTCCTGCAGGTCGAGCAGGTGGACGAGCCCGTACTCGGGCACCTCATGCTCGAGCAGACGCAGGATCAGGTCGGTGGCGGAGACCGACGGCTTCACGCCGAGCAGGTCGAAGTGGGGGCGGTTGCGGGGGTTGTTCACCCGGGCGATGATCTGCTTCACCTCGTACTTCTCTTTGGCGACCTGGCAGATCAGCATGTTGTCCTCGTCGTCGCCGGTGACCGCGATCACCATGTCTGCCCGCTGGATCCCGGCACGCTCGAGCACCCAGAGCTCGGAGGCGTCGCCGTAGGTGACGTTGTGCTCGAGCTCCTGCTCGACGGTCAGGTAACGGCGGCGGTTGCTCTCGATCACCGTCACCTCGTGGTCCTTTTCGAGCAGCTCGCGGGCCAGGTTCCAGCCCACCTTCCCCGCTCCGACGACGATGATGTACACGGTCAGGCCACCTTGTTGCGCTGGGCGCCCTCGCGGACGGCGCTCTCGAGCATGTCGATCGCGACCCGCGTCGGGCAGATCGTGTGCATTCCCTGCTGGCGGTACCACTCGGCGCGCAGCGGGTCGAGGATCCGCGCGATCACGTTCGGCACCTCGTAGCGGCGCTGGGCGATCTGCGCGATGACGATGTTGGTGTTGTCGCCATTGGTCGCAGCGATGAAGGCATCGGCGGTCTCGATCCCGGCGGCCACCAGGGCGTCGGTCTCGAGGCCGGTGCCGACCGTGAAGCGGCCGCCGAGGTCCTCCCAGCCCTTGTCGAGCCCGACCTCGAGCCGCGTGTGCGACTCGGGGTCCTCGTCGAGGCAGGAGACTTCATGGCCCTCGCGGAGCATGCTCCTCGCGACGGAGGAGCCGACCCTTCCGCAGCCGACGATCAGGATGAACACGTTGCGGATACTAGATGGAGGGGACCTGCTCGGGAGGAGCAGTGAGCAATACCTGGCAAGGCGCCTTCTTCAGCACGTACTCCGTCGCCGCCCCGATCTCGGCGGGCCTGGCGGCGCCGATCCCGCCCAGCGTGGCCCCGCCGCGAATCTTGCTCGGCGGCTCGGCCCCGACGACGATCGCTTCGACGCCGCCGCGCCGCGCCGCTTCGACGATCCCGGCGCCGACCTTGCGCGCCCGGGTCACCGAGGCGCTGACCCTCACGCCCTCGTACTCTTCGGCGATTTCGCGAGCCCGGTCGATCGCCTGCAGGGCCTCGTTCTCCTGCTCCGCAGGCAGCTCAGCGTCCAAGGGCAGCGTGAGCGGCACCTCGAGCACGTAGACGATCGCGAGGTGGGTCTCGTCGATCGCTGCGTCACCCTCCTGCTCCGCAGCGGCGAGGCGGCCGGCGGTTGCGACGATGTCGTCGTCGAGCTCGGTGCCGAACACCGGCACGAGGATGTTGCCGTATTCGACATCGGGCGCCTGCTTGGTCAGCGCCCGCTCGGTGACCGAGACGCGCCGGGTCAGCGAGGTCCCCTCGAAGACCTTGCGGTAGACGACGTAGAAGAGCAGGCCGAACAGCATCCAGCCGCCGCCGACCCAGCGCGCCCGGTCGTGGAAGGCGAGCACGCTGAGGAAGGCGAGGAAGCTGAGCAGGGCGGCCAGGAGGGTCGGCACCGGGAGCTGCGCACCACGCCAGGAGACGTTCCAGGGAACGCGGAACGGGCGGGACCGGTCGGGTTCGGTGACCCGCAAGCGCAGGATCGAGAGGTGGGCGATCGTGATCGCCAGCATCGCCCCGAAGGCGTAGAGCCCGGCCAGCAGCTTGACGTCGGTCGGGGCGACCAGGCCGATCGCGATCAGGCCGGAGAGGCCGATCGCGACGTGCGGCGTCGCGTAGCGGCCGTTGAGCTTGCCCAGCCAGCTGGGGATCTGCCGGTTGATCGCCAGCGTGTAGATGTGACGGGAGACGCCGAGCATCGCCGTCGTCGCCGCCCAGAACAGGACCGGCGCAGCGACCAGCGCCACCACCCAGCGCATCGCGTGGGCGACCCAGGCGGGGTGGTAAGCGGAGACCACGCCCAGCACCGGCGCCTCGACGAATTCACCGCCCAGTGCGGTCTGCGGTCCGTGCGGTCCGGCGACGACCGGCACCGCCATCAGCGCGATCGCCGCCATCCCGGCGTAGACGAGCGGCACCGCGACAGCCCCCACCGAGACGATCCGCTTCAGGTCGCGCGGCCTGACGTCGATGTCGGGCGCCATGTCGGAAGCGGCCTAGATCCCGGCATAGGCGAGCATCGCGACCACCGCCGCGTAGACGATGTCCTTCAGGCTCGGGCTGGTGAAGAGGTGGATCTGGTCGGTGAGGCGGTCGGGATGCAGGACCGCAAGCGCGCCGACGCCGATCACGGTGAGCTGGAGGACGATGTCGGCGAGCGCCAGCGCGCTGAGCCCACGCGCGCGGCCGCGCCCGGTGATGTTGAGGATGTTGAGCGTGCAGGCGGCGACGATGACCAAGCCGGCGACGCCGATCTCCCAGCTCGGCTCGGAGAGGTCGTGGGAGATCGGCTCCAGGTAGTGCGGGACCGAGATCGCCGCCAGCGCGGCGACGATCAGGTAGTCGATCAGGATCGCCCAGCCTGCGATGAAGGCGATCAGCTCGTTGAAGGCGTGGCGAGCGAAGCTCGAGGAGCCACCCCGCTCGCGGATCATCGCGCCGCCCTCGACGTAGCTGAGCGTGGTCAGCACGAACAGCAGCCCGGCGGCGAGGAAGATCAGCGGGGTCAGGCCGAGGCCACGGTCGGCGACGACGCCTAGCGAGAAGTAGATCGAGAAGCCAACGGCCGAATAGACGGCGGCGAAGAGGCCCGGGACGCCTAGGCCGCGGTTGAGCAGCGGTTCCAGGCGGGGGCGTTGCTGGTTCGGTTGCCCGGCTTGCTCGGGTTGCTGCTCATTGGGGCCCTCAGCCGCGGGTCCTGTCGGGGGGGAAGGGGGGGGTTGCGGTCTCACCCGG
>JAPVSJ010000098.1:0-21363 GCA_047519745.1 Actinomycetota bacterium
CCGCCCAGCGTCGAGGACAAGGACGCCTGTGCGATCTACGCTTCCGTGCGCAAGGACGCGACGCCGAGCCACGAACCGATCGAACGCGCGATCCCGGCGCTGCAGAAGATGCTCCACCGCGCCGGCAACGTCGACGGCGAGGGGGACGGCTGCGGCCTCCTGCTCGACATCCCGCGCAAGATCTGGGCCGAGGAGGTGCGCAGCGGCGGCCACGACCCCTCACTGACCCTCGACGACGCCTTCGCCGTCGCCCACGTCTTCGTCGAACGCTTGCAGGATCTCGAGAAGGTTCAGCACGACGCCCGCGAGCTGCTCGGCCAGGGCGGCTTCCGCATCCTCGCCGAGCGGATCGGGGCCGTCGATTCGCCCGCGCTCGGCCCGACCGCGCGCGAGGAGGAGCCGCACTTCTGGCAGGTCGCCGGGCTCGTCGCCGACGCCTCACGGCGCGATCGCGTCCTCTTCGACCTGCTGATCGAGCTGGAGGAGAAGCTCGGCGTTCACATCCCCTCCCTCTCGGCGACGATCTGCGTCTACAAGGTGATGGGCGCGCCGAACGTCCTCGGCGAGTACTACCCCGACCTGCGCGACGAGCGCTTCGAGACGATCGGCGCCTTCGGCCACAACCGCTACTCGACCAACACCTGGCCCTCGTTCAAGCGGGTCCAGCCCTTCTCGGTCCTCGGCCACAACGGCGAGATCAACACGGTCGAACAGCTGCGCCAGGAGGCGCGCATGCTCGGCGTCCCGATCCAGCCCGGCTCCTCGGACTCCCAGGACCTCAACCAGACGATCGCCACCCTCGTCAACCGCGACGGGCTCAGCCTCGCCGAGGCGATGGAGATGGTCGTGCCGCCGATCGTCAACGAGATCCGCGCCCTGCCCGAGGACCTGCATCGCTTCTACATGTACCTGCGCCAGGCGATGGGCCCCTTCGCGCAGGGGCCGGTGGCGCTGATCGCCCGCCATAGCGACGAGTGCGTCTTCTCCGCCGATGCGCTCGGCCTGCGCCCGCTCTGGCAGGTCGAGACCGGCGAGGACTTCGTCTTCAGCTCCGAGCCCGGCGTCGTCGCGGTCAGCGAGATGGTCTCCGAGCCGAAGCCGCTCGCCCCCGGCGAGAAGGCGATGGTCTCGATCGACCACGAGGCCAGGCGCTCGACCCTGCGCTCGCACGACGAGATGCTGCGCTTGGTCCGCGACCGCTGGTTGGCCCGCAACGGCGCCGAGCAGGCCGGACCGTACGACCGCGCCCTCCTCACCGGCGGCCCGCTCGAGGGCACCGACGTGCCGGGCTACTCCGACGCCGGCCCCGAAGAGCCGGTCAAGGTCGACGACCGCGTCCTCGCCGGCTTCGGTTGGCAGCGCGACGACGTCAAACTGGTCCAGCAGATGGCCTCCAACGGGGCCGAGCCGGTCGGCTCGCTCGGCTACGACGGGCCACTGGCGGCGCTCTCGCCGGAGCGGCAGAACCTCGCCGACTACTTCAAGGAGACGGTCGCCGTCGTCACCAACCCGGCGATCGACCGCGAGCGTGAGATGGAGCACTTCTCGACCCGGTCGGTCTTCGGTCGCCGCCCCTCGATCGACGCCGCCGGCGAGGACACGGGCACTGTCGAGACCTCCTTCCCGGTCATCCTCGGCGGCCACCACGGCCTGGCGCCGCTCTCCGACAGGACATACCGCGAGATCGCCCGCGAGCACCAGACCTACCTGCTCGAGGACCTCTGGGAGGAGTTCCGCGGGCGCGCCGCGGCAGTCGACATCTCGCTGCTCGAGTCGGAGACGACGCGCGGGGCGATCGCGCGGATCAAGCAGGAGGCGGTGAAGAAGGTGCGCGACGGCGCCGAGCTGCTCGTGCTGACCGACCGCACCGTCTACGACGCCGAGCGGCGCTACCTCGATCCCCACCTCGCCACCTCGGCGGTCGACCAGGCGCTGAAGCAGTTCCGGGTCGAGCCGGACGAGGAGAACCTGCGGCGGCGTTGCGGCATCGTCCTGCGCTCGGCGGCGATCCGCAACGTCCACGACACGATGCTGGCCCTCGGCCTCGGCGCCAACGGCGTCTGCCCCTACACGATGGTCGAGGTGATCTGCGTCGAGGACTACGGCAAGGACATCGGCAACCTCTGCGCCGCGCTCGCCAAGGGGATCGAGAAAGTGATCTCGACGATCGGGATCCACGAGGTGCGCGGCTACGCCCGCCAGTTCTCCTCGATCGGCGTGCGTCCCGAGCTCGCCGAGATCTTCCAGACCGAGGCCTTCGCCGCCTCCGAGAAGGCCGGCGTCGGCTTCGACGGCCTCGACGAGTCGAGCAACGAGCGGGCGCGGATCCTCTGCGGCGACGAGGGCGCCAAACCGGCGAAGACGTTCCGCTTCTACCCCAAGGTCTACAAGGCGGCGATCGCCACCGCCAACGGCTCCGGCTCCTACGAGGAATATTCCGAGAAGGTGCGCGACCTCGAGGCGCAGAGCCCGATCTCGATGCGCCACATCATGGGTCTCAAGGGGGACAGAGAGCCGATCGCCGACGCATCGATCGTCGACGCCGGCGTCGGCCATCACGACTACCCCGTGGTGATCTCCTCGATGAGCTTCGGCTCGCAGTCCGAGCCCGCCTTCCGCGCCTACGCCGAGGCGGCGAAATCGATCAACGTCCTCTGCGTCAACGGCGAGGGCGGCGAGATCCGCGACATGTACGGGCACTACCGCAAGTGGCGCGGCCAGCAGGTCGCCTCGGGCCGCTTCGGCGTCTCGGCGGAGATGATCAACTCCTCCTATCTGGCCGAGATCAAGATCGGCCAGGGCGCCAAGCCCGGCGAGGGCGGTCACCTGCCGGGCAAGAAGGTCTCCGAGAAGGTCGCCGCCGCCCGTAACGCGGCGCCCGGCACGGACCTGATCTCACCCTCGAACAACCACGACCTCTACTCGATCGAGGATCTCGCAGAGCTGATCGACGAGCTGAAGACGGTCAACCCGGACGTGCGCGTCTCGGTCAAGGTCCCGGTGGTGCCGAACATCGGCACGATCGGCCTCGGCATCGCCAAGGCGGGGGCCGACATCATCACGCTCTCCGGCTTCGAGGGCGGCACCGGCGCCGCCCGCCAGCACGCGCTGCGCCACGTCGGCCTGCCCTCTGACATCGGCACCCGCGCGGTGCACCGCGCGCTGATGGAGGCCGGTCTGCGCAACCGCGTCGAGATCTGGGCCGACGGCGGCTACCGCACCGGCCACGACGTCGTCAAGCTGCACTGCCTCGGCGCCAACCGGGTCGGCTTCGGCACCCTGGCGATGGTCAGCCTCGGCTGCACGATCTGCCGCGGCTGCCAGCTCGACACCTGCCATGTCGGCATCGCCACCCAGATCGAGACGGTCGAGCAGGCCCAGGACCACGGCCTGAAGAAGTTCACCCCGCAGGAGGTCGACGTCGCCGCCGAGAGCTGCGCCCGCTTCTTCCAGGCGATGGGCGAGGAGGTCAAGCAGGTCGTCGCCTCGCTCGGCTACGACCGCGCCCAGGACCTGGTCGGTCGCTACGACCTGCTCGAGCAGGTTTCCCACCACGACCAGATCGACCTTGCGCCGCTGATCACGCCGTTGGAGGAGTTCCTCGACCTCGAGCCGATCGACATGCCGGTTGCCGAGGAGGTGGCCGACGAGCGGGCTGAAGCCGGCCTCGTCGTCGCCCGGCCGATCCGCATGGAGGCCAAGCAGGCCTCGGCCCAGATCGGCGCCCTCGCCGGCGAGGTCTGCTCGGGTCACACGGTCAACAGCCGCTTCCCGCGCGCGACCGATGCCAACGACCGCGTGCTCGGCACCGAGCTCGCCGGGGCGATCGCCCGCTCGCGCATCTTCGAGGACGGTCCCGAGTCGAGCGACGACGTGCTCGCCGACCTCGAGTTCAACGGCGGCTCGGTCGCCGGCCAGGGTCTTGGCGCCTTCAACGCCTACGGGGTCTCGATCCGGGTCGAGGGCGGCGCCCAGGACGGCGTCGGCAAGGCGATGCTGGGCGGCAGCCTCGCCGTGCTCAAGGGCAAGGGCGCCAAGGGCAAGCGCCTCAACGGCTCGGTCGGCAAGTCATTCGCCTACGGCGCCCAGCGCGGCCGCCTCTTCGTCCAGGGCTCGGCCGACTCGCGCTTCTGCATCCGCCTCTCCGGCGCCGATGTGGTGCTCGCCGGCGAGCCGGCGGAGCCGATCGACGACGGTCGCGGCTGCGTCGTCGACCGCGCCAACGCCAAGGGCTTTGCCTTCGAGTACATGACCTCCGGCCGCGCCGTCGTGCTCGGCGACCTCGGTCCCTGGGCCTGTGCCGGAATGACCGGCGGCCGCGTCTACGTCCGCCATAACGCCTTCGGTATCGACCGCCAAGCCATCGAAGCCCGCCTGGGCGAGGGCGCCAAAGTGGAGCTCAAGGACCTCGATTCCGAGGCCCTGCTCGACATCGACGACCTGCTCAGCCACTACGCCGACGAGTTGCGGGCGACCGGTCAGGACGAGGAAGCCGAGCGGATGGGCGCCCTGGCCGCCGACGCGACGAGCAACTTCCTGATGATCGTCCCGCACAAGGTGCAGGCGGACCCGTCTATCTCGACTGAGTGAGGAGGTCCGCTATCGCGCGGACCTCCTTGAGCAGGCCGTCGAGCATCGCCTCGGTGTTGGTGTGGATGCGCCACTCGGCGAGCTTGCGGTCCTGCTCCACCTGGTCGATGCGGCGCTCTAGCTTGTTCAGTCGCTTGTCGGTCCGCTTCTCGCTCTTGCGGAGCCGCTGCTTGACGTAGAGCCGGGTGTCCTCGCGAAGGGTGTCGAGCTCACGCTGTAGCTCGGCGTCGTCGACGCCCTGTTCCGTGAGCATCTCCTCGACGCCCGTGCGGACGCGCTCTATCTCTTCGTGCAGGCGCTGGCGGGCCTGCTCGGCGGCTACCGAGGGGTCTTGGATGGAGTCCATGACGCCCACTCTACGGGCGCCGTAGGCCGGAATTTGCGCGAATTGCCAGGTCAGCCTTCGAGCGCGAAGAGGCGGTAGCGGCCGATCGCCAGCTCGTCGCCGTCGCTCAGCTTGCCCCACTCGACCAGCTTGGCGTTGACGAAGACGCCGTTGAGGCTGCGGTCGTCGAGGACGCGCAGCGACTCGCCCGGTTCAGAGACGACGAGGGCGTGACGGCGGGAGACGCTGGGGTCGTCGAGGCGGATGTCGGCGGCAACGCTGCGGCCGATCCTGGTCCAGCCGTGCTCGATCTCGAAGTCGAGAACCTCGCCTTCCTCGTCCCGGCAGATCAGGTGGCGGCTGCCGGGCGTGAGGCCGGCCCGCAGCTCGTCCAGCCAGCTCGTCGTCGCCCCCTCGGGTGCGATCTCGAATTCAGCGGTCGTCTCGCCGTGCTCCTGCCTCGATTCGAAGATCGAGTCGAGCATGAAGCTCGCGGAACCGCAGCGTGGGCAGTCGGGAAGCTGATCGTCCTCCTGCAGGGCAAGCTGCAGCCCGCACTCGACGCAAAAATAGGTGCCCGGACCGGGAAACGCCCCGCTCGCATAGCTGTCGGAAGCTGGAGTGGATTTCAGACTGGTGACGATGACGGCTCCTTCCCTTTACGGTTCCTAGGCGATCCTAGTCCGATGCTGGGGTTTTGCATCCGCAATTTTCCACACAGACCCCGCAGGCGCCACTCCCGAGACTCAAAATACCCCGATGGGAGGGGCCTCAAACGCCGGTCTCTCGTCACATAGACTCAACCGGTGGGCCCCGTCAGCGCAGAGATCGAGATCGATGCTCCCCGCGAGCGGGTCTTCGAGGCGATCGCCGACATGGCACGCCGGCCTTCTTTTACCGATCACTTCCTCAGCGACTTCCATCTGACCCGGCTCGATGCTCGCGGGGTCGGGGCGGGGGCGCGATTCTGCCTCGCCTCGCCATTGCGAAAGGTCTGGATGGACACGGCGATCGTCGCCGTGGAGGCGCCGCACAAGCTGACCGAGCGGGGATGTGGCGGACGCGCCAACCGCATCCCCATGACCACCGTCTGGGAGCTGACCGAGGGCAGCGGCTCGCTGACCAGGGTCCGGGTCTCGCACTGGACCGAGCCCTCGAGCCCGCTCGACCGAACCCTTGAGACGCTTGCCGCCAACTCGGCCTCGGCACAGCGGGGCTGGCGCACGGCGCTGCGGCGGCTGCGCGACCAGCTCGAGAGCGGCGAAGCAGCGCCGTCGCCGGTGGCCGTTGCCGGCGGCAACCCTCACGCGACCGGCATCCCGTGAGGCGGGCTGCCGAGCGCCTTTATAGACTCTCGCCGCCGATGCTCCCCAGCCGCAGAATCGCCCTGTCCCTCCTGGCCGTCCTCGCGCTCGCCGTGTCCGCCTTCGCGCTCTCGGCCTGCGGCTACTCGAGCGACTCCAAGGACGTCGTCGAGGGCGAGCCGGTCAAGCTCGGCGAGCTGCAGTACAACGTCGTCTTCTCGCGCTTCCTCAACCCCAACGACAACGAGGACTCGGCCTACCTGGTCGGCCAGCCCGCACCCTCCAAGGGCCACAGCTACTTCGGCGTCTTCCTCGAAGTCCAGAACAAGAGCGAAGAAGCGCAGACGCTCGCCGACGCCTTCACGATCACCGACGCCGGGCATCAGACCTTCCAGGCGATTCCGAGCAAGAGCCTCTACGCGCTGCCCTTCGGCGGGGAAGTCGAATCACAGGAACAGATCCCGGTCCTCGACTCGACCCCCGAGCAAGGGCCGATCGAGGGCTCGCTGGTCCTCTTTGAACTGCCCGCCTCGGCCTCCGAGAACCGCCCGCTGACGCTCTCGATTCCGGGCCCCGAAGGCCCGGCCGCGGTCACGCTCGACCTCTAGATACCAGCCGAGAGGACTTCGCCGGCGATCGGGGCGGCCACTTCGCCGCCCGCCGCTTCGGCTTCGATCAAGAGGACGCCGACCGCCAGCTTCGCCTTTTCAGCCGGGGCGAAGGCGGTGAACCAGGCGTCCTTGATCTGTTCGGGTTCTTCTTCGCCTTCGGTGCCGGGCTTCGGGCCCAGCTCGGCGGTGCCGGTCTTGCCCGCCACCTGGGCCTGGGGGATCGCGGCGGCATAGCCCGTCCCTTCGGTGACGACGCCGACCATCAGTTCGGTCAGCTCGTCGGCGATCTGCTTCGACATCACCCGCACCGAGTCGGGGTCGGGGCGCAGCTTCTGGTTGGCGACGAGTGAGGTCGGCTCGCGGACGCCGCCGTTGCCGATCGTCTGGGCGACGCTCGCCATCTCCAGCGGCGTCGCCAGGACCTCGCCCTGGCCGATCGCGGTCACGCCGAGGTCGACTTCTTCGCCGATCTCGGTCGGGATCGTCGATTCGGGCGGTTCCACTTCGGCGACGATGGATGGCGCGTAGAGGGTCGGCGGTGAGTTGAAGCCGAAGCGTTCGGCGACGGCGACGAATTCGTCGTTGCCGATCTTCGGCCCCAAAGGGGCGAAGTCCGCGTTGCAGGACTCGGCGAAGGCTTCGCGGAAGGTGCCGCCGCAGAGCTCGCCGTTGGCGTTGCTGATGAAGCGCCCGCCGACGTTGGCGCCGCCGACGATTTCGAATTCGTCGTCGAGCGAGACGACGCCCTTCTCCAGCGCGGCGGTGGTCGTGATCGTCTTGAAGGTCGAGCCCGGCGGCTGTGGGGCCGAGAACGCCTGGCCCGCGAGGGCGCGGACGTCGCCGTTGTGCGCGTCGAGCACGGCAACGCCCCCGGCGCGGCCCGCAAGGCCGGAGACCGCGGCCGTCTGCAGGTCGGGGTCGATCGTCGTCTTCACCGGCGTCCCCGGCTGCGGCTTGGCCTGGGCGAGGATCCGCGCCGAGCCGCCTTCTTCGGCGACGGCGAGCAGCGAGCCGCCGGGCTTGCCGGCGAGGCGTGCGTTGAAAGCCTGCTCGAGGCCGCTGATGCCGACCGGCGTGCCGGCCGGGAAGCCCTTCCTGGCGAGCGCGGCGACGTCTTCTTCTGCGGCCGTGCCGATTTCGCCGGTGACGTCGATCGCGGCGCTTCCCAGGGGATGTTCGCGGGCGTCGGCAGGGCCTTCGGCGAGGACGGTCCCGTCGCGGGCGAGGATCGGCGCACGCGGCGCCAGGTCGATCCGGTTTTCCAGCTTCTCGCCGGGTTCAAGCCCGGGGAAGACGAGGCTCGGGTCCCAGGCAATGCCACCTTCGGCGTAGGGGAGGTTGAGGTCGGCGCTGACCGTGCCAAAGGCCACCGTCCCGGCTTCGATCGGCACCGGCACCTTCTCTGCGCCGCTCTCGCTGCTGGCGTTGCCGGGCGAGTGCACCTCGAGCGTGCGCAACGTCGCGATCTCCGCGGCTTCGCGGTAGGCATGGGCGAATTCGTCCTCACTGACGGCGCGGCGCGAGGCTTCGTTCAGCTCCCGGTACATCGCGGCGAAGTCCTTGCGCGCCCAGGCTTGGCTGAAGCGCTCTGCGGCTTCCTTTTCGGGTGAGCCGGGGGCGCCGGCTGAGGCGCCGAGCGCGAAGGCGATTACGGCAATGATCGTGAGCGGGAGTGCGCGGGTGACGAGACGGCGCCGCCGCTCAACCTCGATGGGCAGGTTGTTCACTGGAGCGAAATTTAGTGCCGGGAGAGGTCGATTACTAGCCGGTGCATGCTCCGGTATCGACAGGTGCACGAACCTGCGTGAGCGCGGAGCGAACCACGTCGTTCGGGACGGCGAAGCCGCCCGGCGGTCCGCTGGTGGTTGCCGCGAAGACCGTCGCCATCACCCGGCCGCGGGAGTCGACCAGGGGGCCGCCGGAGTTGCCGCTGCGGACGCTGCCGCGCAGGAAGGCGATCGGGCGCTGGATCGGGCCCTCGCCGTAGGAGTTCTCGCTGATCACGTCGCTGGTGTCGCCGAGCCGGGCGGCGGCGGCGGCGAAAGGGCCGTTCTCGGGGTAGCCGAGGACCGCTCCGGCGGTCCCGCGCGGCGACTCCGGGGCGATTTCCAATGCCGGGACCGCGGGTGCGTTGATCTGCAGCAGCGCCAGGTCGTTGCCCGGGTCGTAGTGAACCGGGGTGGCGGCGAGCGAGGCGCCATCGATCGTCGTCACCGTGGTGTCGTCCTCGCCGGCGACCACGTGGGCGTTGGTGACGACGAGGCCCGGCTGGACGACCCAGCCAGAGCCCTCGACGCCGAGGCCGCAGGCGGTGCCCAGCACGCGCACCACCGAGCGGCTCGCCCGGTCCACGTCCGGGTCGGAGGCGATCGCCGGATCCGGCGGTGAGACGGCGGTGGTCGGTCCCGCGATCGAGGGAGCGGGGTCGACGCGGTTGAGCGCGCCGAGGACCGGACCGGACGGCGGCAGCAGGTCGTTGAGGCTGCGCAGGATCTCCGAGCGTTGCACGTCGCCCCGCAACTGTGCAGTGCCTGGAGCGTGCAACGCCACCGCGCCGAAGACCCAGGTCAGGCCCAGCGCGACGGCGGCGATCAGCGCGGCGCCGCCGGCCCCGTCGGCCAGGTGCAGCGCCCGGCCGCGGATCACCCGCTCGCGCAGCCCCAGGGCAAGGCTCTCCAGCGTCACCGCGACCACCGCACCGACCAGCAAGGCTCCCAGCGCGGCGAAGAGCGGCGCGTAGGGGGAGTTCGAGCCTTCGTTCAGCAGCAGCGGGGCGAGACGGCTGCCGGCCAGGGCGCCGGCACCGAACCCGAGCAGGGTGAGCACCCCGACGATCAACCCCTGCCGGTAGCCCCACATGGCGAAGGCGATCGTGAAGGCGACGATCGCCCAGTCGAGAACGGTCACAGACAAATACAAGCAGGCCGGGCCGCCAAGCCCGTCACTTACGTTCAGTAAGCTGAACGGAGTGGAGGCCGTATCTGCCCAAGAGCAGCCACCCGGCGTTTGTCCTCACTTCCACGCGGCGATCGAGCTGATCGGCAAGCGCTGGACCGGGGCGATCGTCTTTGCCCTGACCGAAGGGCCGCTGCGCTTCGGTGAGCTCGCCAAGGCCGTGCCGGGGCTCTCAGACCGCCTGCTCTCGCAGCGCCTGCGCGAGCTCGAGCGGGAGGGCCTGGTCGAGCGTGAGGTCGAACCCGGCTCGCCGGTTCGCGTCACCTACTCGCTGACCGAGGCCGGCGCGGAGCTGCGCCCGGCGATCGCCGAGCTCAAGTCCTGGGCTCGCCGCTGGCGCTCTGAGTAGCCTCATCCAGGTGGAAGAGCTTCCCGGTCCGTTTCCCGTCGGGCGCTATGCCCGCAAGCTGCAGGAGGAGCTGCGCCGCCGGGCGCGCGTGCGCCTGGTCGGCGAGGTGACCGGGATCTCGCGCAGCAAGGTTCAGGCCTACTTCGAGCTGCGCGACGCCGAGGGTGCCGTCCCTTGCGCGATCTGGCTCGACGACCTGGAGAAGGCGGGCCTGCCCGAGGGCGGGCTTCGCGACGGCGCCGAAGTCGTGATCGGCGGCGGTCCCGACTACTACCCCGGTGGCGGTCAGGCCTCGCCGAGCTTTGCCTTCCGGGCGACGCACGTGCGCCTTGCCGGCGAGGGCGACCTGCTGGCGCGGCTCGAGGCGCTGCGCAAGCAACTGCACGCCGAGGGGCTGTTCGAGCTGCAAAAGCAGCTGGCCCGACCGCGCCTGCCGAAGACGATCGGCGTGGTCACGGCGGAGAGCGGCGCGGCAAGGCGCGATCTGCTCGCCGGCCTGCGGCGGCGCGGCTGGGCGGGGACGGTGGTCTGGGCCTTCGCGCCGGTTCAGGACCGGCGCGCGGCCCCGGCGATCGGCGCGGCGATCCAGGAGCTGGCGGCGACGCCCGCGGTCGAGGCGATCGTCGTCACCCGCGGCGGCGGCAGCCTCGCCGACCTCTGGGCGTTCTGCGACGAGACCCTCTGCCGCACAGTGGCGATGCTGCGGGTGCCGGTGATCAGCGCCGTCGGCCACGAGCGCGACTCGACCCTGATCGACGACGTCGCCGCGGTCGCCTGCTCGACCCCGACCCACGCCGCCGAGGCGGTCGTGCCGCTCGATTGCATTGCCGCGCGCGCCGCGTTGATCCGCAGCGCCGCGGCACTTCGACGTGTAAGTGACGGCACGGTGAACACGCGCAGGCGGCACCTGGTGGCGCTGGCCCGCGGCCCGGCGCGGGCGCTGCGGCGTGAGCGCATCGCGCTCAACCAGAAGACGCGGGAGATCCGCGCCTCCTCCGAACGTGGCCTCTCCGAGCGCCGCGCCTTTCAGCGGCGCATCGCCCTCGTCGTCCTCGCCCGCGCCGCTGGCCGCGCGGCCGGGGCGGATGCCGACAGCAAGCGCGAGGCGCTGCGCCGCGCGCAGGTGGCGTTCCGCGCCCACGAACCCGAGCGCACCCTGGAACGCGGCTACGCCCTCGCCGAGGACAGCGACGGGGAGCCGGTGACCAGCGCAGCCGCCGCGCTCGCCGCCGAGCACGTCAGACTGCGCTTCGCCGACGGTCGCGTCGGTGCCGAGATCGATCGAGACGGAGGTGAGGGGTGAGCGAGGCGCCAGAGTCCTACGAGGCCGCGGTCGAGCGGCTGGAGCAGATCATCGATCGCCTCGACTCCGGTCAGGCCGGTCTGCGCGAAACGCTCGAGCTCTGCCGCGAGGGCCGCGAGCTCGTCACCTACTGCTCGGCCGAGCTGGACGCGGTAGGCGAGGGCCTGCAAGAGCTACGGCTGGACGAGCTCGCGGCCAAGCTCGAGCAGGCGCCCGGCACCACCAAATAGGCAACTCGCAGGCGACTCGCTCGAGGTACGAAGCCGCTTCTCGGACGGGTACGATTCCTATCTTGAAGAAGGTACAATTCCTCTTCTAAATAAGGTACAATCCCTTTACCAAAATGGCAAAGTATCGCACCCGGATAATCGAGCAGCTGGTAAAGGCGCGCCTACGTAGCCACGGAGCCGTTCTGATCACCGGGCCAAAAGCAGCCGGCAAGACCACTACGGCTCGCGGTTTCGCTGTCTCCGCCGTGCGGCTAGATCGCGATCGCGGGGCGCTGGATATCGCTCAGGCCGATCCTGACCTCGTTCTCGACGGAGATAACCCGCGACTGATCGACGAGTATCAACTGGCTGCCGGCGTGTGGAACGCAGTGCGGGGTCGGGTCGACGATCTTGGTGAGAAGGGGTTGTTTCTGCTCACCGGGTCAGCGACACCCGCAGATGACGATGCGCGACATACGGGTGCGGGCAGGATCGCTCCATTGGCGATGCGCACGATGACCTTCTTTGAGCGTGGTCTTTCGAGCGGCGCGGTGTCCGTCGGGGCGATGCTCGACCGAGTTCCCCAACGGGGTTCGATGGCCTCAGGCAGCATCGCCGACATCGTCGAGGCGTTGGCGATCGGCGGTTGGCCGCAGGGCATCGGGCTTACCACCGCCGATGCGCTTGACGCAAACAGCGGCTACCTCGACGTGATCGCCGAGGTGGACGTCCCACGTGTGGATGGGGTTCGGCGCGATCCGGAGGGGGTGCGCCGTCTGGTGGCCTCGTACGCCAGAAACGTCGCGACGGACGCTTCGCTGCGGACGATTGGGCGTGGCGCCAGCGAGTCGATCAGCGAGGCCACCTTGCACGACTACGTGGGTGTGCTCAGACGTCTTTTCCTGATCGAGGATCAGCCCAGCTGGAAGCCGAAGCTGCGTTCTCGCGTGCGGCTTGCGGCGACGCCGAAGCGACACCTTGCGGATCCTTCGCTGGTCGTCGCCGCTCTCGGGGCCACACCCGAGCGGTTGCTCGGTTCGGAGATCGGGTTGACCGGATTTCTCTTCGAGTCCCAGGTCGTCCATGACCTGCGTGTCTACGCTCAACCTCACCGCGGCGTCGTCCGTTTCTTCCGTGACAACAAGGGCCTCGAGGTCGACGCGATCGTCGAGCGTGTCGACGGACGCTGGATTGGCGTCGAGGTCAAGCTCGGGCACAATCGGGTCGAGGACGGAGCCGAGACTCTCATCCGCCTGCGCAAGAAGCTCTCCGTCGAGGTGAACGAGGCGTGCGCCGGTTTGATGGTAGTCGTGGCCGGCGGTCCGACCTACACGCGAGCCGATGGGGTGTTGGTCACCTCGGTTGCATCGCTGGGTCCCTGACAGAGCCGGCCCAGGGCGGGGCAGCCGCGGCATAGGTCCCAGTCGCGCCGCTCGGCTGGGGCTACCGGGAACTCGCCGGCGGCGATGCGGGCGATCGTCGCGGTGAGCCGTTCGCGGCCCTGGGCGATCTCTCCGCTGCCGAGCAGCTCGATCACCGGTTCCTCCGCTCGCTCGAGGAAGACGTAGGCGACCTCGACCTGATCGACGTCGCGCGCCTCGGCGACCGCAAGGGCGTAGATCGTCTGCTGGGTCGCGTACTTCGCGGCGTGCTCGGCGGGCGAGGAGCCGCCGAGGCGATCGGTCTTGTAGTCGATTACCAGGGGTGGGGCGCCGTCGCGCTCGACCAGCAGGTCGATCGAGCCGCGCAGGGTCGTGTCGGCGACGCCGAGCAGCAGCGGCACCTCGGCCCGGGAGCTGGCGCCCGGCGCCTGCACCCGGTCGCGCAGCAGGCTGGAGTCGAGCCAGGCGCGCACCGGAGCGAGCAGCTCGGCCTCGGTGTCCTCCGCGGGCTCGCGCCACTCGTTGGCGGCGCTCCACTCGAGTAACTCATGCACGGAGGCGCCTCGGGCCGCCGCCTCGTCTCGGGAGCCGGCCGTGCCCTCCGCGCCTTCAACGACCGCGTTCGTCCTTTGTGGCGCTATGCGAGACAAAGGACGAACGCGGTCGCCGAGACCGAGCACGCGCTCCATGTAGAAGCGGTACGCGCATTCCTCGTAGGAGGCGATCGCCGTGTAGGAGAGGGGGCGGTTGGGGACCACCGGCGGATGCAGCTCCATGACCGGGACCTGGCCCTCGCCGAGCCGTGCCGGTATCGCGGGCGTGCGCTGCGTCGCGGTCAGCTCGGCGGCCCGCTCGGGCGAGGGCAGATTCACCCGCACCGCTACCCGCGACGGCTCGAGGCTGGCGTCGAGCCCTTCGCGAGACTCGGGGGCGGGGATCTCGATCGTCGAGTCGCCCTCGCGGTCGACGTCGAAACCATCAAGGATCCGCTCGATCACCGGCGTGCCGGGCTGCGTCGCCCGTCCCGGCTGGGGCATCGCGACGCCGCTGAGGATCAGCCGCTCGCGGGCCCGCGTGGCGGCGACGTGGAAGAGGCGCAGCTCCTCCGCGGCCTCGCGCTGCTGGGTCTCCGCGCAGAGCTCCTCGTGCGCGAAGAGGTTGAGCGAGGCGGCGCCGAGGCGGCGCAGCTGCAGCCCGACCCGCGGCTCCGGCTGCTCGTGTCCGAGCGTCAGCGCCGGCAGGCGCGACCCGGCCAGCAGCCGCCGCGAGAGGCCGGGGACGGCGACGACGCCGAACTCGAGCCCCTTGGCGCTGTGCACGGTCATGATCCGCACCCCGTCGTGGCCCTCGATCGCACTCGCGGCTTCCGCCTCCGCGTCGGCTTCGGCGCGGGCGGCGAGGAAGTCGAGCAGGCCGCGCAGATCGCGTCCCTCGCGGGCCTCGAACTCTTCGGCGAGGCGCATCAGCTTGCGCACGTTGGAAAAGCGCGCCTCGCCCGAGGGACGCAGCAGGACCGCCAGGTCGTAGCCGGTCTCGGCAATCGCCGCGTCGATCAGGCCGGCGAGCGGCAGTCGCCCGGCGCGCGCGCGCAGTCCGCTGATCGTCTGCGCGAAGTCGCGCAGCAATTTCAGCTCCGAGCCCGGAATCTCCGCCAGCCGCCCGGGATCGTCCAGCTCGCCCTCGCCCAGCTCAGCCACCCGCTCGAGCGCCGGCCAGACGTGCCGCCGCCGGCCCGCCGCCGCGCGCAGCAGCCAGAGCGTGTCGGGGGCGGCGCCGCAGGCGGGGGAAGCGAGGGCGCCGAAGAGCGCCTGGTCGTCGAGCGGGTTGGCGATCGTCGTCAGCAGCGCGCAGACGTCGGCCACCTGCTGCTGGGACCAGTAGCCGCGACCGCCGATCGTGTAGGGGCGCAGGCCGGCGCGCTCGAGCGAGTCCTCGTAGGCATCGAGGTGGGTGAAGGCGCGCAGCAGGACGACCATCTCGCCGCGCTCGACGCCGCTCTCGGCGAGCTCACCGAGCCGCTGGGCGAGGAAGCGCGCCTCGGCCAGGTGATTCGGCGGCGTATCGGCGTCGGTTGCCGGCGCCAGGTCGATCCCCTCGGCGTCCCAGCCGTCGCGCGCGGTCAGCAGCAGCTCCACCGCGGGTCCCGCGCCGGGCGGCTCGGGCAGCTGCGGCAGGGTGCCGACCCGCAGCGGGTGGAAGGCGTCGCCGAGCAGCTTCGCGCCGATCGCGTTGACCGCGCCGATCACCTCGGGGCGGGAGCGGAAGTTGCCGCTCAGCTCGATCGCCGCCGCCTCGTCGCTCTGCTCGACCGCGCGGCGGCGCTCGCGGAAGACGTCGAGATCGGCATGGCGGAAGCCGTAGATCGACTGCAATTCGTCGCCGACGACCATCAGCTCCGAGCGCGGTCCCCGCAGCGCCTCGATCAAGCGCAGCTGCAGCCGGTTCGTGTCCTGGAACTCGTCGACCAGCAGGTGGCTGAAGCGCGCCCGGTAGGCGTTGCCGATCTCCTCGCGTTCGAGCAGGCGCACGGCGCGCAGCTGCAGGTCCTCGAAGTCGAGCCCCTCGCGGCGCTCCTTGATCGCCTCGAAGCGCCGCGAGAAGAGCGCGAGCAGCTCGGCGATGTGCCGATAGGCCTCGCCCCCCTCGCTGGCCTCGGCGGTGCCGGCGACAGCGGCGTCGATCGCCTCCCGGTAGGCGCTCATCGATTTCGCCTTGCTCTCGGTCCTCAGCGCGGCCAGCTCGTCGAGCCCCGGGACGCCGCCGCCGAGCAGCGCCAGCGCCCGCTCGACCAGCTCGCGAGCGGAGTTGGTCGGCTTCAGCTCCTCGAGCGTCTCCGCAGCAACGGCGGCGGCCCGGCGCACGGCGGCCTCGGGATCCGGCGTGGGCGGATCCGGCAGGCGAGGGTCGGCGACCCCGCGGCTGCGCAGCTCGGCATGGACGCCGCTGACGATCGCCCGCAGGCCGCCGATCTCGAAGGCGGCGACGGTCCGCTCGCGCGCCTCCTCGCCGCCGGCGAGGAACTCGGCCAGGGCGTCGTCGAATGCTTCGCGCGCGGCGCGCTCGGTCTCCGGCGCGTCGAGGACACGGAAGCGGGGATCGACCCCGGCCGCCACCGGGTGGCCGGCGAGCAGCCGGTTGCAGAAGCCGTGGATCGTCGTCACCCAGGCCCCGCCGATCGTCGCCAGCAGCTCACGGGCGCGCTGCGACCCCCCGCCGGCGCGCCGCTCGAGCTCGGCGCGGATGCGCTGGCGCAGCTCGGTCGCCGCCTTGTCGGTGAAGGTGAAGGCGAGCACCGCGTCGGGGGAGAGGCCGAGGTCGCAGACGAGACGGCAGTAGCGATCGACCATCACCCCGGTCTTGCCGGTCCCGGCCCCGGCCTCGACCAGGACATCATGGCCACGGGCCTCGATCGCCAGCGACTGTTCCGGGGTGGGGGTGCGCTCGCTCACCGCTCCTCCCACTTCTCGTCCTCGGCGTCGGTGGGCGCCCGGTCGCGGCGGCAGATCGGCGCGAACTCGCAGAAAGCGGGGCAGACGTCGTGTCCGCGCAGGCCGCGGCGTGGCCCCGGGTCGCGGCCGATCTCGCCGCGGCGCATGCGGGCGACGATATCTCCGGCGCGTCGGCGCGCGTCGGCGAGCATCTCCTCGAAGCCCTCGCGGTCGACCAGGTCCTTCTCGTAGAGGCGGTAGGAGGCGAGCCGCGGCGCGACCCGCTCGAGCACGGCGCCGCGGGGGCGCCGCGTCGAGGTGCCGCGCAGCGGGTGGTAGAGGCCGCCGACCGCTTCCGCGCCCCAGTGCTCGGCGACCGCGATCAGGTAGAGCTGCAGCTGCAGCTTCGCCTGCTCCTCGAACTTCTCGCGCGGGGTGACGACGCGGGAGAGCTTGTAGTCGAGGACCAGGGCGCTGCCGTCGGGGGCGCGGTCGACCCGGTCGATCGCGCCGTGCAGCCCCCAGCCGTCGATCTCGAGCACCGGTCGGTCGGCGTCCTCGGCCTCGCCGAAGGCGGCCTCGAGCAGCCAGGGCTCATAGCCGCCGGTCTCGCGCCCGGCCTCGTCGGCGAGGAAGCGGGCCAGCAGGCCCTCGACCCGGCGCGCGATCGCCCGCTCAGCGGGATGCGTGCCCAGGCCGCGCTCGGCCGCGACCTCGCCCGCCAGCTCGCGCGCCCGGCCGATCCAGGCGCCGAGCGAGCCGGGGCGGGGGAGGGGGTCGCCGCCCGGCCGCTCGCGGTAGAGCCGATCGAGCACGGCGTGCATCAACCCTCCCTGGACGAGCGGGTCGGGAGCCGGGTCGAGCGGCTGTGGGTCGAGCTCGTGCGAGACGAACCAGCGGTAGGAGCAGACGTCGAACCCCTCCAGGGTGGTGCCGCCGTAGGCGGGGACGGCGGCGAGGGCGTCGAGCACGGCGGGGTTGGCGAGGGGGCCGGGGGCGCGGCTCGCCGCCTCCGCCGCCCGGGCTCTGTCCAGTTCGGCCTCCGAGGCGGCCAGATGGCGCGGCAGCAGCACCTGGGTCAGGTCCCGGGAGATGGTCAGCTCCGCCTCGACCGCATCGGCCTTCCCGTCCAGCGGCGCGGGATCGAGCAGGCCGCGGACCTCGTCGATGAAGGGGGAGCGCGGCTCGGCGATGCCGTTCTCGTCGCTGTCGCGGTAGGAGAGGAAGAGCCGGCGGTTGGGCAGGGCCAGGCAGGCGTGGAAGAGATAGCGCTCCTCGGCGTCGGGGTCGCGCCGTGGCTCGAGCCCGAGCGCAAGGCGCTGCGCTTCGGAGAGGAACGGGTCCTCGCCGCGGTCGCGGCGCGGGAACTCGCCGTCCTGGAGCGAGGCGACGAAGGCGTACTCGAAGCGGGAGGCGCGAAGCCGGTAGGGGCTGGCGATTCGAACCCGGCCCTCCACCGGTCCGCTCCAGGCGGCGAAGCGGAGCTCGCGCAGGGTCGCCGCCAGCTTCGTCGCCGGCGGTGCCAGCTGGGGGATCTCGGCCAGGTCTCCCAGCGCGGTCGAGATTGCGGCGGCGGCGCGCAGCTCCAGGCCGTCGCCCCGCCCGGGCTCCGGGCCGTCCTTCTCGCAGCGCAGCGGGCGCGAAGCCATCGTCGCGGCGAGTCGGGCCAAGGCGGCGGCCAGCGCAGCGGGCCCCTCGTCCCTCGCCTGCCGAACCTGCTCGAGGTCGCCCGGGAGACGCTCCTGCCGCTCCTCCCATAGTCCGAGGGCCGCGGCTGCGCCGACCAGGCGGCGGCGGCGCACGGCCCGCTCGAACCAGTCGACCTGGCCCGTGGGCAGGCCGCAGGGCCCACGCATGAAGCGCAGCAGGTCGGCGGCGCGGCCGCTGCCCGCCTCCGCCTCGAGCAGCGCGATCAGCGTGCCGCCGACCGAGGTTCCAGCGACCGGAATCTCCGCCTCGAGTGCGACCCCCACGCCGTAGGACTCGAGCACCGTCGCGAGCAGCGGCCCGCGTCGCACCGGATCGCGCACGGCGATCGCGATTGCCGCCGGATCGGCGCCGCCGGCGATCAGCTTCGCCACCTCGGCGCCGATCGCCTCAGCCTCCCCCCGCTCGCCCGCCGAACGCAGCAGCACGAGCGCGCCGTCGGGCGCCCGGCGTGCCGGCTCGACCCGGCCGAACTCGCGCTGCAGGTGGACCAGCAGGGGGTCGATGCCGAACGGTTCCGGCTCCGCCGGGCCGCTGAGGGTCTCGGTCTCCGTCGCCATCTCACCCAACTCCGCCAGCAGCGCCGCCCGGGTGGCGAGGGCGGTGTTGTCCTCCTCGTAGGGCGCCGCAACGGTGACCTCGGTGGTCGCGCTCATCGCTTCGATCAGGCGGCGCTGGTTCGGGGTGAGGTCGCCGGGCTCATAGAAGAAGACCGGTCGCTCCCGCCAGCTCTGCGGGGCCGCCTGCAGTGCCGCGATCGCCCCGGCGGCGATGCTGTGCACGTCGTGCGGACCAAGCCGGTCTCTCAGCTCGGCGTAGGCGGCGAAGATGGCGGTCAGGTCGCCGAGGTAGGCCGAGGACTCGAGCGTCTGCGCTCCCGACCCCAGCGAGGCGGGCTCGAGGCCGGCGCTCTGCAGCTCGTCGAGCAGACGCTCCAGCGGAAGCGTGAATCCGGGCCGGGCGGCGGAGCGTCGCAGCGGCCCCAGCCTCTCCCTTGCCGCGCCGATCCCGGTCGCAACGGCGGCCAGGCGTTGGGCTGGCGTCAGCTCCCCGTCCGAAGGTGCACCGCCACAACGGGCGACCTCGCGGAAGAGCTCGCCGAAGGTCATCACGGCGCCGCCGAGCGCGGCGCCGGACTCCAGCAGGCTGCGCTCGAAGCGGAAGACGTCGTCCAGCGTCGGCAGGATGAGGACCGGGTTGCGGTCGAGCGCCTCGCGGAAGAGGCCTTGGATGCGGTCGGCACGACCGGAGTTGGGTGGTCCCAGGATCAGTTTCAGCGGCATGAGCGGGCAAGCCAGCTTAGGAGTCGGTCCGGCGTGCCCGGCGATTCCGCAGGCCGCGGCGGGAAGCCGCAATTGGCGCATTTCCCGCCCCCGCTTTGCCGTCTTCCGGCCCCTCTAGATTGAGCCCAGCGAATGTCCCTCTGTTTCGTAGACCCAGCCGACGCGATACGTGCGATCTCCGACTCGATCGGCCGCGAGGCGCGCCGCCAGCTGCTCGGCGAGGCCGTCCGCTCCTGGGTCGACGAGATTCCCGACGACGAGCTGGAGGTCCACTACGCGAAAGCGCTCTCCGAGCTCGACGAACACGACCTCTCGATGCTCGCCGCCTGGCACGGCTCGCTGGAGCTGGGCCAGCCGGTCCCCAACCGCGACTTCCTCATGGGCGCCTTCGGCTCGCTCGGCGACAACCGCCGCGAGGCGCTGAAGCTCGCCGCGGGCTTCCGCGGCGAGGAGGCCGTCGACGCCGGCGTCACCGAAGACGACGCCCTGGAGCTGGTCCTCGGCCTGCTCTCCCAGCCACGCCTGATGGAGCTCGCGGCGGAGGCCGTAGAGCTCTACATCTGGGACCGCGCTGGCTCTGACAACTAGCCAGGACGCGCATCTCGGGGCCTTCAGTCGTCTTCCTCGGGTCATGCACGTAAGTGCGCCCCCCTCGTCATCCTCCCTGCATCCCCCGACCTACACGCCCTGGCTAGCCGTCCGAAGGCAGGAAGTCAATCCGTCATACGTGTTAGCCTAGTTGTATGACAATGCTTAGCTTTCGCGTTGCGACTGAGGATGCCGACGAAGTGCAGCGCTGGGCCGAGACATTGGGCCTCGATCGCTCGGAGCTCCTTCGGGACGCGCTCCACCGGCACCTGGTTCGGCTTCGCAGTGAGATTGACGCCGCGACCTGGGAGCGGATTCCGCCAACCGATGCGGAGCGGTCGCTGGGGCAGATCGCAGATTGGGGGCCTGCCGAGGATTGGGCGGACTGGAACGATGCGACGGGGTGAGGTCTGGTTTGCCGCGACCCCCGGCGGCGACCGCCCAGTTCTGATTCTTACGCGAGACCCCGTCGCCGACCGGATCCAATGCGTTGTCGTTGCGGCCTTGACGCGGACGCAGCGCGAACTTGTCTCCGAGTTGGCCCTTACCGCCGTCGACGACGGCCTTCCCACCGATTGTGTCGTCAATTTCGACAATGTCCATACGGTTCCGAGAGAGGCATTCCGTCGTCGCATCACGTCGCTCTCAGACGTTCGGATGGGTCAGGCGTGTCGAACGCTGCGCGACGCCGTGGGCTGCTGATTCCGAGGTCCGAGTCTGGGCGGTCGCCTTACCTTGACGCCAACTATTGCTATAGATAAATTAATTAGTAAGAAAGTATGTCAACCCAAAGCGAGGCTCTCTAATGGCCATGAGACAAGCGAAAGCCAATACGCAGGTGCACGCGGCAGGCGCGTTGATTCCGACGCTGTTGATTCAAAAGTCGGGCTGAGCGGCACATCGGGCGAGGCTGCAGGGAGGTGAGGTTTAGATGCGATTCGACTCAACGACGAGGTTGGCTCCGATGATCTCCATCCAGAAGCAGGGCTAGAGGAGGTGCGGCATGCATATCGTGACGAGGCGTGTCGTGCGAATGACTTCGATTCACAAGCAGGGCTAAGAGGGAGGGATCATGAAGGTCACGACGACGAATGCCGTGCCGATAACCGCGATCTACAAGAACGGCTAGGCCGGACTAGGCGAGCACTGTGCGAATCTCGGTGATCGCCTGCTCGTTGCCCTGAGGGCCGGCGACCGGCCCTTCACGGCGACAAGCCGCCGGCCCCGGCTCAGACTAGTTCTTCGCCGACGAGTCAATAGTCGACTGGAGGCAGGGACCAGCTAACCGGCAATGCCGGTCGCAAATTGCGAGAAGGCCATGCTCGACCC
>JAPVSJ010000099.1:0-18633 GCA_047519745.1 Actinomycetota bacterium
GCCTCGAGAACGTCGCCCTCTGGCACGAGCGCGACATCTCCCACTCCGGCGCCGAGCGGGTGATCCTGCCCGACGCGACGATCGGCCTCGACTACATTCAGAGCCTGGCGACCGGGGTCGCAGCGGATATGACGATCCGCGCCGAGCGGATGAAGGAGAACCTCGAGCTGACCCACGGCGCCCTGTTCAGCCAGCGCGCCCTGACCGCCCTGGTCGAGTCCGGCCTCAGCCGCGGCGACGCCTACCGCGTCGTCCAGGAGAACGCTCAGCGCGCCTGGGACACCGGCACCCACTTCCGCGAGCTGCTCGCCGAAGCCGCCCCCGACCTCGACCTGGACGCGGTCTTCGACTACGGCGCCTACCTCGGCCACCTCCCGACGATCTTCGAGCGGCTCGAAGCGCTGCGCTGAGCTTCAGACCGGAATGACGGTGAGGCCGGCGACGCCGTTCAGCGCGTCGAAGTCGGTGTCCTGCGTGACGACGGGGATTTCGTGCGCGGCGGCGGTCGCGGCTATCCACATGTCGTTGACCCTGACCTTTTGCCCGGAGGCTCCAACATAGGCCCGCATTTGCGCCCAAGCCCGGGAAACGGCCTCGTCAACCGGAAGCGAGACGAGGCGATTCGCGAGCTCGAAAGTCACCAGCCGGCGGTCACGTGTCTCGATGTCCTCCGCAGCGAGGATGCCAACCCGTAACTCGGCCTTCGTCACCACCGAAATCGCAACGACCTCGGGTATTGCTTCCCTCCGAAGCGATCTGCCAGCCTCAATTGAGACGAGGACCGACGTGTCGAGGAGACCTCGCAAGCTTTCCCGGCGGGTCACCACAGTCGATCGAGGCCGTCTTCGTCGGTCGTTTCACCCGCGATGCGGTTCAGATCGTCCCGCAAGCCTGGATCTGCGGAATGCGTCTTGAGCAGCTCGAGCAGCTCGTCGCGCGGCATCCAGCGCGGCTCGTCGCGACGATGCGGCACCAGATCCGCAACCGCCTTTCCCCGCACGGTGATCACGATGGTCTCGCCGGCCTCGACCCGGCGCAATACGCCAGCCGTGTCGTTTCTCAATTCCCTGGTGGCGACTTCTACCATTGTGCTACAAGCGTAGCATTCCTGCTCACCCCAGGCTCGCGCTAGGGTTCGCCGCCGTGATCCTCTACACCTGCGGGCAGAAGAAAACCGGGCCGGGGTTTGCGCATCCCTGCGCGAAGGCGGGCAAGGCGCTCGACGCGGCCGGCTACACGTACGAGCTGCGCACGGTGGGCGGCTACCGGCTGATGCCCTGGACCTGGGGCAGTCGCGGCGAGGAGCGGGCGGAGATCAAGAAGCTGAGCGGCACCAACGAGGTGCCGATCCTCGTCCTCGACAACGGCGAGGTCATCTCCGGCTCGAGCTCGATCGCCCGCTGGGCGGGCGAACACCCGACAGCAAAGTCCTAAGCAGCGACCAGCTCGGGCTCGCGCGCCGGGTGGCGCGCGCTGAGGACGACGGGGGTGCCGTCCTTGGGCGAGAGGGTGATGTTGCGGCGGCCGATCTTCTCCGGCCGTGGGCTCGCCTTGCGCAGCTCGCAGCGGGTCAGCACCTCGCGCAGGACGATCCGCATCTCGAACTCGGCGAAGGCGGCGCCGAGGCAGCGACGTATGCCCCCTCCGAACGGCACCCACGCGTAAGTATCGGGCTGCTCGTCGAGGAAGCGCTCGGGGCGGAAGGCGAAGGGCTCGGGGTAGACGTCGGCGCGGGTGTGGGCGAGCCAGATCGCCGGGGTGACGTCGGTGCCGGCGGGGAGCGTGAGGCCATCGGCGACAAGCTCGGTCGCGAGGCGGCGACCGGCGAGCGGGACGACCGGGCGCAGGCGCAGCGACTCGCTGATCGTCGCCCGCAGGTAGTCGTCCTCACCCGCATCGAGCGACTCGCGCAGACGGGCGAGCTCCCGCGGGTGGCGCAGCAGCAGGTCGAAGGTCCAGGCGAGCGCCGTCGCCGTCGTCTCGTGGCCGGCGAGCAGCAGCGTCATCAACTGGTCGCGCAGGTCCTCGTCGCTCATCCCCTCGCCGTCCTCGAAGCGGGCCAGGATCAGCTGCGAGAGCATGTCGTCGCGCTCCGCCAGATCGTCGCGCTTGCGGTGATCGGCGATCTCGGCGTAGAGCAGCTCGTCGACCGCCCGGAGCTGGGCCTCGAATCTCGCCCACGGCCCACGGCCACCGAACCGGCGCCCCACGAGGCTGATCAGCTGGGTGAAGGGCGAAGAGGTTTCCTCGAGCAGCTTGGTCAGGACGACACGGAGCTGCTCCAGCCGCGGTCCCTCGGCGATTCCGAAGACGACTCGCAGGATCACCTCCAGGGTCATCGCCTGCATGTGGGGGTGGATCGCGAACTCCCCGCCGAGCGGCCAGGAGTCGATCTCGCGGTCGACGATCTCGGTGACGATCGGCTCGTAGGAGCGCATCCGCTCGCCGTGGAAGGCGGGCAGCATCAGCTTGCGGTGGGCGAGATGGTCGGCGCCCTCTATCACCAGCACCGAGTGCGGGCCGACGATCGGGGTCAGCACGATCTCGCGCCCCGGCGGCAGACCATGCGAGCGCTCCGTATACAGCGCCTTGATCGCGGCAGGGTCGGAGATCATCACCATCGGGCGCTCGAAGCTGGCGAATTTGACGCTGAAGCTGTCGCCGTACTTCTCGCGGCACTCCTGCATGAAGGGCAGCGGCCGGAAGCTCCACTTCAGCGTCTGGACCAGCGGAGAGCTCTTCGGTTCGGGCGGCAGCATCATGCGAAGGATCGCAGACGCCAGATTAAGGAGGGGTTGGGGTGTCCCTCCGTCTTGCTGGGTTTTTCGCCTGCTACGCGAGCGGCCGTCCGAGATTGCGGTTGGGGCGAAAAACAGGACGCCGCTGCGCCGGAGGGACACCCCAACCCCTCCCCGCCTCCAGGCCAGCTAGCATCGGATCGGATGCCAGCGGTCGCAGATTTGAAGCTTCATTCGTCCGGGAAGGTGCGAGAGATATATGAGTGGGAGGACGACCTCTTGATGGTCGCCTCGGACCGGATCTCGATCTACGACGTGGTGATGCCGACGCCGATCCCCGACAAGGGCAAGGTGCTCAACCGCATGTCTGAATTCTGGTTCGAGCTGACCGGGGACATCGTCCCCAACCACTTCCTCTCGGCCGACGTGCCCGAGGAGGCGATGGAACGGGGGATGCGGGTGCGGCGGCTCGAGATGTACCCGGTCGAGTGCGTCGTCCGCGGCTACCTCTCCGGCTCTGGCTGGAAGGAATACAAGGCGGGCGGCGCGGTCTGCGGGATCGAGCTGCCGCCCAACCTGCTCGAGTCCGACAAGCTGCCGGAGCCGATCTTCACCCCGGCGACCAAGGCCGAGATCGGCGACCACGACGAGAACGTCGACTTCGACCGGGCGGCGGAGATCGTCGGCGACCGCTCGCTGATGGAAGAGCTGCGGCGGATCTCGATCGAGGTCTACGAGCGCGGCGCCGAGCACGCGGCAGAGCGCGGCATCGTCCTCGCCGACACCAAGTTCGAGTTCGGCCGCCACGCCGGCGCCGAGATCGTCCTCGGCGACGAGGTGCTGACGCCGGACTCCTCGCGCTTCTGGCCGGCCGACCGCTACGAGCCGGGCAAGACGCAGCCGTCCTTCGACAAGCAGTTCGTGCGCGACTGGGCCGACGCCGCCGGCTGGGACCACAAGCCGCCGGCGCCCGAGCTGCCCGCCGACGTGATCGAGCAGACGCGGGCCAAGTACGTCGAGGCCTACGAGCGGATCACGGAGCGCTCCTTCTAGTGGCGAGGGCGCGGGTCCTGATCCGGCCGAAGGAGGGGATCCTCGACCCGCAGGGCAAGGCGGTCGAGCGTGCCCTGCCGGCGCTCGGCTTCGAGGGGATCGAGCACGTGCGAGTGGGGCGGATGGTCGAGCTGGAAGCAGAGGACCCGGCGCGGCTCTCGGAGCTCTGCGAGAAGCTGCTCGCCAACCCGCTGATCGAGGACTACGAGATCGAGAGCATCGACGGCGCCTGATGCTCTGGGGCGTCGTCCAGTTCCCCGGCTCCTGCGATGAACGGGACGCTTTGCACGCCTGCGAGCTGAGCGGCGGCGATGCGCGGCTGATCTGGCACGAAGAGCGCGACCTGGATGGGGTCGACGCGGTCGTCGTCCCCGGCGGCTTCTCCTACGGCGACTATCTGCGCGCAGGCGCGATCGCCCGCTTCTCGCCGGCGATGGAGGCGGTGGCCGAGTTCGTCGCGGGCGGCGGCCCGGTGCTGGGCATCTGCAACGGCTTCCAGGTCCTCTGCGAGACCGGCCTCCTCCCCGGCGCCCTGCTGCTCAACGAGAGCATGCGCTTCGTCTGCCGCCAGGTGGACCTGCAGGATGGACGATTGAACCCCCCAGAGGGGACACAATCGTCCATCCTGCCGGGGGAGGTGCTGTCGATCCCGGCCAAGCACGGGGAAGGGCGGTACTGGGCGCCTGAGGAGATGCTCGATTCGCTGGAGGCGAACGGGCAGGTGGCATTCCGCTACGCGCCGGGGCAGAACCCGAACGGGTCGGCGCGCGACATCGCCGGGGTGCGCAACGAGGCGGGCAACGTGCTCGGCCTGATGCCCCACCCCGAGCACGCGGTCGACGCGATGACCGGATCGACCGACGGCCTGCGGATCTTCGAAGCCGTCGCCGGAGCGCGGGTGTGAGCGCACCGGCAACCGACAGCTCTCCTCATCGCGAGCTAGGCCTGACCGACGCCGAGTTCGAGCTGATCGTCGAGAAGCTCGGCCGCGAGCCGAACGGGGTCGAGCTGGCGATGTTCAGCCTGCTCTGGTCCGAGCACTGCGCCTACAAGCACTCGCGCAAGCTGCTGCACCGACTGCCGACCGAGGGCGAGCGGGTGGTGATGGGGCCCGGCGAGAACGCCGGCGCCGTCGACATCGGCGAGGGCTACGCGATCGCCTTCAAGGTCGAGTCGCACAACCACCCGAGCGCGGTCGAGCCCTTCCAGGGTGCGGCGACGGGGGTCGGCGGCATCCTGCGCGATGTCTTCGCGCTCGGCGCGCGGCCGATCGCGATCCTCGACTCGCTGCGCTTCGGCGAGCTCGACTCGGTCCGCTCGCGCCACCTGCTCGACGGCGCTGTGCGCGGGATCGGGCACTACGGCAACTCGATCGGCGTGCCCAACGTCGGCGGCGAGATCTACTTCGAGGCTCCCTACGAGCACAACTGCCTGGTCAACGCGATGTGCGTCGGCATCGCCAGGCAGGACGAGATGGTGCGCGCGGCTGCGGCAGGGGTCGGCAACGCGGTCGTGCTGATGGGCGCCTCGACCGGGCGCGACGGGATCGGCGGCGCCTCCGTGCTGGCCTCGGCGGAGCTCGGTGAGGGCGACTCGGCGAAGCGGCCGACGGTGCAGATCGGCGACCCGTTCGAGGAGTCGAAGGTGCTGGAGTGCTGCCTGGAGCTGCTCGGCAAGGGGCTGCTCGTCTCGCTGCAGGATCTTGGCGCGGCCGGCCTCACCTCCTCGGCGAGCGAGATGGCCTCGGCGGGCGGGGTCGGGATCGACCTCGACGTGGCGCGGGTGCCGCTGCGCGAGGCCGACATGGAGCCCTTCGAGATCATGGTCTCCGAGTCGCAGGAGCGGATGCTCGCGGTGGTCGAGCCGGCGCGGGTCGCCGAGGTGATCGCGATCTGCGAGAAATGGCAGACCGGCGCCGCGGAGATCGGCGCGATCGCCGATCACGGCCTGGTCCGCGTGCTGCGCGACGCCGAGGTCGTCGGCGAGATGCCGGTCGAGGCGCTGGTCGACGGCTGCCCGCTCTATGACCTCAGCCCGGCCGAGCCCGAGGGCTGGATCTACGGCAACCGGGCGACGCTCGCCCCCGGCGCCTCAGCCGAGGAGACGCTGCTCGCCCTGCTCGCCGCCCCCAGCGTCGCCTCGAAGCGCTGGGCCTTCGAGCAGTACGACTCGATCGTCGGCTCGCGCACGGCGCGGCGGCCGGAGAGCGCCGACGCGGCGGTCCTGGCGATCCCCGAGGCCGATCGCGCGATCGCGATCTCGATCGACGGCAACGGGCGGCGGGTCGCCTGCGACCCCTACGCCGGCACGGTCGAGGCGGTGCTCGAGTGCGCCCAGAACCTCGCCTGCGCCGGCGCCGAGCCGCTCGGCCTGACCAACTGCCTCAACTTCGGCAACCCGGAGAAGCCGACGCCGGCCTGGCAGCTCGATCGCTCGGTCCAAGCCCTCGCCGACACCTGCGAGGCGCTCGGCGTGCCGGTTGTCGGCGGCAACGTCTCCCTCTACAACGAGGGCCCGGAAGGCCCGATCTACCCGACCCCCGTGGTCGGCATGGTCGGCGAGCTGCCCGACCCGGCCCTGGCCGCTCCCAGCGCCTTCGCCCGCGAGGGCGACGCGATCGCCCTGCTCGGTCCGTTCGAACCCACCCTGCAGGGCTCCGAGCTGGCCAAGCAGCGAGGCGAGCTCGACACCGGCCTCCCCCAGCCCGACGTCGCCGCGGTCGTCGCGGCCTGCGCGGCGGTGCGCGACGCCGTCGGCACCGGCAAGCTCGCCTCTGCCCATGACGTCAGCGACGGAGGCCTCGCCTGCGCGCTCGCGGAGGCGGCGATCGGCGCCGGGCTCGGCTGCCAGGTCGACCTCCAGCACCTGCGCGAGCGCGGCTGCTCGCCCGAGGAGGCATTGTTCGGCGAGGGCTCGGGAGGTTTCCTGATCAGCGGCGAGCGCGAGAAGCTCGAGGCTCTGGCGGGAAACGGCGTCGCAGTGCTCCTACTCGGCAAGGTCGGCGGCGAGGCCGTCGAGATCGCCGCTGGCGACCGCAGCCTCACCCTGACGCTCGCCGACGCTGAGCAGGCCTGGAGCTCCCTGCCTGCTCAGGCCGAGCACGACCCCGCCTGATACCAGCGCGGCGATTGCCGCAAAGAGGAAGGCGCCGTCGGAGACCGAGAGAGCCTCCGCGAGCGAGGCCGGTTCGCCGACGATCGCGACGAGGATCGCGGTGCCGAGCACGGCGCCGACCTGGCGGAATGCGGCGTTGACCGCGCTCGCCGTGGCGAAGCGGTCGATCGGCACGTCGCGGACGGCGGCCGAGCCGAGCGTCGGGAAGGCGAGGCCGATGCCGATCCCGGTCAGCAGCGAGCCCGGCAACCAGAGCCCCAGCCAGTCGGGCTCGGCGCCGGCGGAGCGCAGCACCATCACCCCGGCGGCGAAGACGATCGTGCCGGGGACGATCACGGCGCGGTGGCCGAAGCGGTCGGCGAGCTTGCCGGCCGGGCCGGCGAAGATCGTGCTGGCGGTCGGCCCCGGCAGAGTCGCCGCGCCCGCCTGGAGGATCGTGTAGCCCCAGACCCCGGTGAGGAAGAGCACGTTGCCGAGGATCAGCGAAAAGAAGGCGGCGGCGAAGAGCAGGGTGCCGAGGTTGCCGATGCGGAAGGAGCGGTGGGCGAAGAGGGCGGGCTCGACGATCGGGCGCGGGTGGCTGCGGCTGCGCGCGACGACTCCGGCGAGCAGCAGCGCCGCCGCGGCGAAGGCGGCCAGGGTGGCGGTCGAGGTCCAGCCCCAGTCGTTGCCCTCGACGATGCCGAGCGTAATCGCCGCCAGGCTGAGGGCCAGCATCGCGGCGCCCGGCAGGTCGGGAAGGCGGCTGTCGACGATCTTCGGCAGCGGCAGTCGCTTGCGACCGGCGAGCAGGATCGCCACCCCCAGCGGCAGGTTGACGAGGAAGACGAGGCGCCAGCTCGAGGCCTCGACCAGCGCCCCGCCGAGGGTCGGGCCGGTCGCTGCCGCGGCTGCCGCGGCGGCGCCCCAGAGACCGACGCCGGCCGCGCGACGCTCGACCGGGAAGCTGTCGAGGACGATCGCCAGCGAGGAGGGGGCGATCATCGCCGCGCCCACCCCCTGCAGGACGCGGAAGCAGATCAGCAGCGGCAGGCTCGGCGCAGCCGCGCAGAGCAGGCTCGCCGTCGTGAAGCTCGCGACGCCGAGCAGGAAGATCCGCTTGTGGCCGAAGCGGTCGGCGAGCCCGCCCGCCGGGACCAACAGCGCCGCGATCACGACGAAGTAGCCGTCGAGCACCCAGGAGAGCGCGTCGCGTCCCGAGCCGGCGAAGGAGGCCGAGATGTCGGGGAAGGCGATGTTGACGATCGTCGTGTCGAGAAAGGCGACGAATGCCCCCGCGCAGGCGATCAGCACGGCCGCTCTATGTCCACGGTCATACATCTCGTCGGCGACTATACTATGTCCATGGGCATAACGCGACTCGCCGACGCGAAAGCGATCGAACGCGCGCCTCGGGATGGGCGCGAGCGATTGCTGAACGGCGCCCGGCGCCTGCTTGCCGAGAAGGGCTATGCGGGAATGGAGCTGCGCGACGTAGCCGTGGTCGGCCGAGCGCCACGTGGCTCGATCTACCACCACTTCCCCGGCGGCAAGCGCCAGCTCGCGGTCGAGGCGGCGGCGCTGGAGGGAGCCGAGATCCGCGCCGGGATCGAACGCTCGCTACGCGAGCGCGGCCTGGGTGAGACGCTGACGATGTTCGGCGAGGTGTTCCGTCGCAGAGTCAAGGACAAACCAGAGCAGCTCGGCTGTCCGGTCGCCGCCGCGGCGCTGGCCCGCCCCGAGGACCCGGCGCTTGCCGCCGCCGCCACCAAAGCCTTCCAGAGCTGGGAAGCGCCGATCGCGGCGGCGCTCGAGGAGGAGGGAGTCACGCCGAAAGACGCCGCGAACTTCGCCGGTCTCGTCGTCTCGACGATCGAGGGCGCCCTGATCCGCGCCCGCGCCGCCGGCGACGAGGCCCCACTCGAATCGGCCGTCGCCGGCCTGCACCAGGCTCTGGGGTCATTGCTCGCTGCTACCCTGCCGGGGTAGGCAGTCTGCCTGCGCGTCACGTCCTTCTCCAACGCGAGGAACACGCGCTTTTGACTCCGCCCCGAGGGCAGCAGATAGACGACGATTCGCCGCGCGAGGAATGCGGCGTCTTCGGCGTATACGCGCCGGGGCACGATGTCGCCCGCCTCGCCTACTTCGGCCTCTACTCGCTTCAGCACCGCGGCCAGGAGTCGGCCGGGATCGCGACCTGCGAGGGCGGCCACATCACGACTATGCGGGACTCGGGTCTCGTCTCCCAGGTCTTCGACGAGGAGAAGCTGCGCGCGCTCGCGGGGGACATGGCGATCGGTCATGTGCGCTACTCGACCACCGGCGGCGGCTCCTGGGAGAACGCGCAGCCGGTCTGGCGCGACGACGGACGCGAGCTGGCCCTCGCCCACAACGGCAACCTGACCAACGCGGTCGAGCTCTGGAGCGAGCTGAAGGAGGCAGGAATCTCCTTCCGCGGCAGCTCGGACTCGGAGATCATCGCGGCGCTGATCTCCTCCCACGACGGCAAGTTCGTCGAGGACGCGGTTGCCGACATGATGCCGCGCCTGCAGGGCGCCTACTCGACCGTGGTGATGACCAAGCGGGCGATCGTTGCCTTCCGCGACCCGCACGGGGTGCGGCCGCTCTCGCTCGGGCGGCTCGGCGAGCGCTTCGTCGTCGCCTCGGAGAGCTGCGCCTTCGACATCGTCGGCGCCGAGCTGATGCGCGAAGTGCATCCCGGCGAGATGGTCTCGCTGACCGAGCGCGGCCTGGAGACGCGCCAGGTGGTCAAGGCCGGGCGGCCGGCGCACTGCGTCTTCGAGCACATCTACTTCTCCCGCCCCGACAGCCGGCTCGAGGGCAAGGTGCTGCAGCAGGTGCGCGGCCGGATGGGCGAAATCCTCTTTCGCGAGGCGCCGGCCGAGGCCGACCTGGTGATCTCGGTGCCCGACTCCGGCAACCCCGCCGCCGCCGGCTTCTCCCGCGCCTCGGGGCTGCCCCGCGACGACGGCCTGATCAAGAACCGCTACGTCGCCCGCACCTTCATCCAGCCCGGCCAGGAGCTGCGCAAGCGCGGCCTGCGGCTCAAGTTCAACCCGCTGCCGGAGATCGTCGCCGGGCAGCGGATCGTCGTCGTCGACGACTCGATCGTGCGCGGCAACACGACGCGGCAGATCGTCGGCATGCTGCGCGACGCCGGGGCGCGCGAGGTGCACCTGCGGATCTCGGCGCCGCCGATCCGCAACCCGTGCCACTACGGCGTCGACATGTCGACCCGCGAGGAGATGATCGCCCACGAACGGACGATCGAGGAGATCGCCGACGAGCTCGGCGCGGACTCGCTCGCCTACCTCTCGATGGAGGGCGTCTACGAGGCGATCGGCACCCCGCCCGAGGACCACTGCGACGCCTGTTTCACGGGCCGCTACCCGCTGGGCGATCCCACCGAGGCGAATGGCAAATTCGCTTTGGAGGATGTCGCCGTCGTTCCCGCCGGCGGTTGATGGGCGCCTTCCGGCTGGTAGTTCTCGCGTCTGGTTCGGGGACCAACCTGCAGGCGATCCTCGACACGCTGCACGGGCGCGAGGGGATCGAGGTGGCCGGGGTCGGCTCCGACAAGCCCGGAGCACGGGCACTGGAGCGGGCACGCGCGGCAGGGGTCGAGACCGCGGTCTTCCCCCGTGACGAGTACGCCGGGCGCGAGGCGCGGGACGCCGCGATGGCGGCGTGGATCGAGGGGCGCTCTGCCGACCTCGTCGTCCTCGCCGGCTACATGCAGCTGCTCTCCCCCGCCTTCGTCGCCCGCTTCCGCGGTCGCGTCATCAATATCCACCCGGCGCTGCTGCCCGCCTTCCCCGGCCTCGACGCGATCGGCCAGGCGCTGGCGGCGGGCGTCGAGGTCACCGGCGTCACGGTCCATTTCGTCGACGAGGGTGTCGACACCGGGCCGGCGATCGTGCAGCGCGAGGTGCCGGTGCCGCCCGATCGCGACCGGGCGCGGCTGGAGGAAGCGATCCACGCGGTCGAGCACGAGCTCTACCCGGAGGCGATCCGCATGATCGCGAGGGGCGCAGTTAGGATCGACTCAGACGATCCGCGGGTCGTCGTGCACGATGACTGAGGCCTCCGCCGACACCAGATCCGAGACCGTCGCCAACGGCGCGATCCGGGTGCGCCGGGCGCTGATCTCGGTCTCCGACAAGACCGGAATCGCCGACTTCGCCAAGACGCTGGCGGCGCAGGGCGTCGAGATCCTTTCCACCGGCGGGACCGCAAGCTCGCTGCGCGAGGCCGGCCTGGAGGTCACCGACGTCTCCGAGTTCACCGGCCAGGAAGAGATCCTCGGCGGCCGGGTGAAGACGTTGCACCCGCGCCTGCACGCGGCGCTCTTGGCGCGACGTTCCGATCCCGAGCACATGGCGACGCTGGAGCGCGAGGGGATCGAGCCGATCGACCTGGTCTGCGTCAACCTCTACCCGTTCGAGGAGACCGTCGCCGCGCACGAGGTCGACCCGCAGGTCGCGGTCGAGAACATCGACATCGGCGGGCCGACGATGATCCGCGCCGCCGCCAAGAACCACGAGGGCGTCGTCGTGATCGTCAAGCCGGAGTCCTACGACGCGGTCTGCGCCGAGCTGGAGGAGAGCAGCGGCGAGGTCTCGGCCTCGACCAGCCACTGGCTCGCCAACGAGGCCTTCACCCACATCGCCCGTTACGACGCCGCGATCAGCCGCTGGTTCTCGGCCTCTTATGAGGACTTCCCCGAACACCTGACGGTCTCCTACGAGAAGGAGCTCGACCTCGCCTACGGCGAGAACCCGCACCAGCGGGCGGCGCTCTACTCGGAGGTGGGCGTGCGCAGCCACATCCTCTCCGGCGTGGCGAAGCTGCACGGCAAGGCGCTCTCCTTCAACAACGTGCTCGACCTCGACTCGGCCCGGCGGCTGAACGAAGACTTCGAGCCCCCCGCCTGCACGATCGTCAAGCACAACAACCCTTGCGGAGTGGCGATCGGCACCGACGCGCTCGACGCCTACCGCAAGGCGCTCGCCTGCGACCCGGTCTCGGCCTACGGCAGCGTGATCGCGGTCAACCGGCCGGTCGACGTGGCGCTGGCCGAGGCGCTGCACGAGAACTTCGTCGAGGTGCTGCTGGCGCCCGGCTTCGAGGACGGGGCGCTCGAGGTGCTGCAGCAAAAGGAGGCGATCCGCATCCTCTGCGACGAGGAGCGGCGCGAGCAGGACCCCGCCGAACGCGACGTCAAGCGGGTTCGCGGCAGCCTGCTGATCCAGGATCGCGACGGCGACCCCGAGCCACGCCAGATCATGGAGACGGTGACCAAGACCGAGCCGAGCGAGGAGCAGTGGAGCGACCTGCTCTTCGCCTGGACCGTCGTCCGCCACGTCCGCTCCAACGCGATCGTGATCGCCAAGGGCGGCGCCACGCTCGGCATCGGCGCCGGCCAGATGAGCCGCGTCGACTCGGTCCGCCTCGCGGTCGAGAAGTGCCGCGACGCCCGCGGCGAGGAGGCCAACGCGCTGCTGGCTGGCTCAGCCGTAGCCTCCGACGCCTTCTTCCCCTTCGCCGACGGCCCCGAGCTGGCGATCCAGGCGGGCTCCAACTGCGTGATCCAGCCCGGCGGCTCCAAACGCGACGCCGAGGTGATCGAGGCCTGCGACGCAGCAGGCATCCCCATGGTGTTCACCAAGCACCGCCACTTCCGGCACTAGAGGAACGACAGCTCAGGCGAGCTGCTTCTGCGCCTCGCTGGCCTCGCGGACGTGGTTGCAGATTTCCTCGGTCGTGTCTGCAGTGACGAGGAGGCGCATGTCGGCGCGGTCGATCAGACCGTTGTCGTCGAGGTCCTCGTCGATCCAGCGCAGCAGCGGTGCCCAGTGCTCGCTGTCGACGAGGATCGTCGGGAAGTGCTCGATCCGGTTGGTCTGGATCAGGGTGATGCTCTCGAACAGCTCGTCCATCGTGCCGAAGCCGCCGGGGAAGATGACGAAGGCGCGGGCGTAGCGGACGAACATCAGCTTGCGGGCGAAGAAGTAGTGGAAATTGAGCGGCCGGTTGACGTAAGGGTTCATGTGCTGCTCCATCGGCAGCTCGATGTTGAGGCCGACCGAGAGGCCGCCGGCCTCGGCGGCGCCGCGGTTGGCCGCTTCCATCAGGCCGGAACCTCCACCGGTGATCACCGTGAAGCCTACGGCCGCGAGGCAGGCCGCGGCCTGGCGGCAGAGGCCGTACCAGCGATGGTCCTCGGGGACCCTGGCCGAGCCGAAGATCGAAACGCCATCGTCGACGTCGCGGAGCGCGTCGAACCCCCGCTCGACCTCGTCGTTGATCCGCTCCAGGCGCAGCTCTTCCTGCTCCTCGACGTCGCTGGGCTGGCGCAGCAGCTCGCGGTCGTGCTGCGCGCCCGACGAGCCAGGGCCGCCGGGAATCTCCTTGTCGCCACCCACTCGCGTAGTGCCCCCGGCGGGATTCGAACCCGCGCCGCGCGGCTTAAAAGGCCGCCGCTCTAACCAACTGAGCTACAGGGGCGCGCGGCCCATGGTAATCCGATCAGGAAAGCTCCGGCAGCCCCTCCTCGGGGGTCGAGGCCTCGGCGTGGGTGCGGCGGGGAATGCGGCCGGCCTGGCGGGCGGCGTGGCCGGCCTCTACCGCGCCGCGCAGGGCGCGCGCCATCGCGGTCGGGTCCTCGGCCCCGAAGATCGAGCTGGCGGCCATCACGGCGTCGCAGCCGAGCTCCATCGCCAGGGCCGCGTCCGACGCGGTACCGATGCCGGCGTCGAGGATGACCGGCACCGCCGCCCGTTCGACGACGATCGCGACGTTGTAGGGGTTGCGGATGCCGGCGCCGGAGCCGATCGGCGAGCCGAGTGGCATCACCGCGGCGCAGCCGGCCTCCTCGAGGCGGCGGGCGAGGATCGGGTCGTCGTTGGTGTAGGGGAGGACCGTGAAGCCCTCCCCGACCAGGGTGTCGGCGGCGTCGAGCAGCTCGACCGCGTCGGGGTACAGGGTGCGGTCGTCGCCGATCACCTCGAGCTTGATCCAGTCGGTCTCGAAGGCCTCGCGAGCGAGGCGGGCGGTGCGGACCGCGTCGCGGGCGGTGAAGCAGCCGGCGGTGTTGGGCAGAGCGAACACACCGAGGCGGTCGAGCGTGTCGAGCACCGAGCCCTTCGCCGCGGGGTCGATCCGGCGCAGCGCGACGGTGACGATCTCCGCGCCGGAGGCGGCCAACGCCTCCTCCATCTGCTCCAGCGAGCGGAAGCCGCCGGTGCCGGCGATCAAACGGGAGGACCACTGGCGCCCCCCCAGCTCCCAGGTGTCCGCGCCACCCTGGATCGCGGCGAGGACCTCGACGCTGTGACCCTCGACGAGCAGCGTCGCATCCCAATCGGTGCGCGGCACGACCTCGCCGTCGAGCGCCACGGCGACGCCGCGACCCTCGCGCTCGGCGCCGCTCTCGCGCACCGCGTCGGCAAGCGTCGCCCCCTCCGGCAGCTCGCGCGGCTCGCCGTTCAGCTTGATCCTCATACCGGCGCACCCTCGAGCTTCTCGACCAGCATGTTCGCGGTCAGCGGCGCCAGCAGGATCCCGTTGCGGTAATGCCCGGTCGCCCAGACCAGACCCTCGACGCCGCTGGCGCCGATCAGCGGAAGGTTGTCGGGGGTGCCCGGCCGTAGCCCGGCAATCGCCTCGACCAGCTCCATCTCGGCGACCTCGGGCAGCAGGCGGTAGGCCTCGCGCAGCAGCTCGTGGACCCCGCCGGCGGTGACCGCGGTGTCGAATCCCTGCTCCTCGACCGTCGCCCCGACGATCAGGCGGCCGTCGGGGCGGGGGACGAGGTAGACGCGCTCGGAGGCGACGATCCGCCGGCAGGGCGCCGCGCCGTCGCGGGCGCGCAGCTCGAGGATCTGGCCCTTGACCGGGCGCACCGCCGGGCGGGCCGCCTCGGGCAGCCAATCGGCCTGCCCCGACCAGGCGCCCGTGGCGAGGACGACCGCCGCGGCGCGCAGCTCCTCGCCGCGGTCGGTGCGCACGCCGTCGATCCGCCCGCCGTCGAGCAGCGCCGCTTCCACCCCGGTCCCGAGCAGCAGCTCGACGCCGTCCTCGGCTTCGAGCGCCGCCAGCAGCGCTGCAGCGAGCGAGCGCGGATCGACCGAAGCCTCGTCCGGCGCGTGCACGCCGCCGTTGAAGGACGGCGTCAGGCCGGGCTCGAGCTCGCGACAGCGGCGCGGCGGCAGCCACTCGGCGCCGAGGCCGAGGGAGCGCTGCAGCTCGTGCACGCGGCGCAGCTCCGCCGCCTCGTCGCGGTCGAGCGCGACGTGCAGGGCGCCGTCGCACCGGTAGCCGGTGGAGACCCCGCTTGCCGCCTCCAGCTCAGCGACGAAGTCCGGGTAGAGCTCCGCCGCGGCCAGGGTCATCTTGAGCAGCTCCGGCTCGCCGAAGGCCAGCTCGCCGACCGGGGCAAGCATTCCGGCCGCGACCCGGGTTGCGCCCGCGGGGGGGCGGGAGCGCTCGACCACGGCAACGCGGGCGCCGCGCCGCGCCGCGCGCCAGGCGCAGGAGAGGCCGATCACACCGCCTCCGACGATCACCGCGTCATAACTTCGATTGGGGGGACTGCTGGTCACGCTTGCCTCCGCCGGCATTACCCGGATCAGGTCTAGTGCTCTGTCTTCCAGAGCGCTGACGGTCGGCGGCCTCGATGCCGCCCTCTCAGCCTCGGCGCCAAACCGCGCGCCAACGGCTCCCGTTACTCCATCGATGCTACCCCTCCGGCGCGCCAGGCAGGCCATAATCGGCGTATGAGCTTGGCACCACCCGAGGCACGCGGTCCCCTGCGACGCGAGCGGCTGCGCACCGCGCGCCTCTACTTCGTCTGCGAGGCGATGCCCGGCGGGCGCGACCCCGAAGCGCTGCTCCATGCCGCACTGGGCGGCGGCGTCGACATCGTCCAGCTGCGCGAGAAGGATTTGGGACGCGACGAGATCGAGCGCTCGGCGCAGACCTTCCGCCGCCTCTGCGACACCTACAGCGCCCTCTTCATCGTCAACGACGATCCGTACCTGGCCCAGAGCTGCGACGCCGACGGGGTGCACTTGGGACAAGACGACATGCCCGTAGAGGAGGCGCGCGAGATTTTGGGACCGGAGATGATCATCGGCCTTTCAACTCACTCCAAAGAGCAATTGACCGCTAGCGGTGGCGCGCCATCCGCCGTCGACTATGTGAGCGTCGGGCCTATCTGGGAGACGCCGACCAAAGCGGGCCGGCCCGGCGTGGGACTCAGCCTGGTCGAGCACGCCGCCGCCGACGCACCCCACCCCTTCTTCGCGATCGGCGGCATCGACACGACGAACGCCGCGCAGGTGGTCGCCGCCGGCGCGCGCCGGCTCGGCGTGGTGCGGGCGATTCGCGACGCCGAGGACCCCGCGGGGGCTGCCGAAGCGCTGCGCGGCGCCCTCGCCGCGGTCGGCGAGGCGGCCCCCGGTGCCTGACCCGTCCCCCCCGCGCAAGCGCAAGCAGCGCGGCGCCGACGCGCCCACCCCGCGCGAGCGGATGGAGCACGGCTACGCCCGCGCCGAGGAGCGCAACCGGGAGGTCCGCGAGAACCTGTCGCCGCTGGCCGAGGGCGAGCGGCCGCTGGTGGTGACGATCGGCGCCGCGATCGCCGCCCTCGTCGCCGCCTCGATCGTCGCCGGCTACGTGGCCGGAGTAAAGGTCGAAGGCGGCAAACCCCACTTCGTCCAGGTGCTCGCCCCGGCCCTGCTGATGGGAATCATGGCCTGGGGAATGTGGCGGGCCCGCTACTGGGCGGTGCTCGGCTTCCAGCTGCTGCTCGTCTTCCTCATCTTCAGCGCCGTCTTCGGCCTCGCCGTGCAGGTGTCGACGCTCGCCCAGTTCGCCGCGACCTTCGGCCTGCTCCTCGTCGCCGGCAGCCTCTTCTACTTCATGGTCAAAGCGATGGCGCGGATCCAGATGCCGAGCCGCGAGCCCGGTGGACGGTCGCGTTGAGTCGACTGGGACACCTCGGACGCATCCCGACGATGCCGGGCGAGGCACTGCGGGCGCTGCAAACTTTGCCGGAGATAGTCGAGAACACGCGCGAGATTGCCGAGCACACTGCGCTGCTCGCCGACGTGTCCGCCGCCCTCGAGCGGGTCTCGGCCGACACCGAGTCGATGCGCGAGGACATGGCGACCATCGCCGCGGCAATGCCGGTGCTGATCGAGGTACAGCGCCACCTGGCGCAGCTGCCCGAGATCATGGAGAAGCTCCTCGTTGCTCTCGATGGGCTGAATGTCACCGTCGAGACGCTGCAGAGCGCGGTCGCGCCGATGGGCCGGCTGGCCAGCCGTGTGCCGGGTCAACGCAAGACCGAGTGACTGCGAGCGGGACTGCGGCGGTTCTATAGGCTCAGGGCCTTGGCTGAATCGTTCGACACGATCGTAATTGGCGGAGGCCCCGGCGGCTATGTCGCGGCCATCCGCGCTGCTCAGCTGGGCAAGAAAACCGCTGTGGTCGAGCGCGACAAGGCGGGCGGTCGCTGTCTCAACTACGCCTGCATCCCGGCCAAGACGATCCTGCGCAGCGCCGAGATCTACGACCAGGCGCGGAACAGCGCCGAGCTGGGCGTCGTCGCCGGCGACGTCTCGGTCGACTGGGACGCGCTCGGCCGGCGCCGCGCCGCCGTCTCGGACTCGCTCTCGGGCGGCGTGAAGATGCTCTGGGACAAGAACAAGGTGACCGTGATCGAGGGCGACGGCGCGCTCACCCCCGAGGGCAACGTCCAGGTCGGAGACGACGTCTTCGAGGCGGGCACTGTGGTGCTAGCCACCGGCTCGGTCGCGCTGCCGATCCCCGGCGTCGAGTTCGGCGATCGCGTGCTCGACACCTGGGGCGCCTGGTCGTTGCCCGAGCAGCCGCGGAAGATCGCCGTCGTCGGCGCCGGTGCCTCGGGTTGCGAGATCGCCTCGGCCTACGGGCGCTTCGGCACCGAGGTGCTGCTGGTCGAGATGCTCGACCAGATCCTTCCCGCCGAGGACAAGGACATGGCGCGGGTCGTCGAGCGGGCCTTCAAGAAGCAGGGCATCGAGATCTCCACCGGCGCCCCGGTCGAGAGCGTCGAGGCCGGGGCCGACTCGGTCAAGCTCTCCTACGGCGATATGACGGCCGAGGTCGACTACCTCTGCATAGCCGGCGGCCGCTCCGCCGACGTCGAGGGGCTCGGGCTCGACGCGGCCGGGGTCAAGCTGACCGAGCGGGGCAAGGTCGAGGTCGACGAGTTCGGCCGCACCTCCAACCCCAAGGTCTACGCGATCGGCGACCTGGTCAACGCCAAGGCGCTTGCCCACAAGGCCTCCGACGAGGGCGTCGTCGCGGTCGAGCACGCTGCGGGCGTCGCGACGCATCCCGTCGACCAGAACCTCGTCGCCGGCGCGACCTTCTGCCATCCGCAGGTCGCCAGCGTCGGCCTCACCGAGGCGGCGGCGAAGGAGGCGGGGCACGACGTCAAGGTCGGCAAGCTGAAGCTGGGGGCGGTCGGCGGCGCGACCGTCTACGACGACAAGGACGGCATGGTCAAGCTCGTCGTCGACGCCAAGTACGGCGAGATCCTCGGCGCCCACATCGTCGGCAACCGCGCCTGCGACATGATCGCCGAGCTGGTCGCGACGATGGCGCTGGAGGGCGGCTACCAGGAGCTGGCGCGGATCGTCCATCCCCACCCGACGATCTCCGAGGCGATCTTCGAAGC
>JAPVSJ010000100.1:0-21647 GCA_047519745.1 Actinomycetota bacterium
CCCTGGTGCAGATCGTGCGGATGTGGGCCTGGTCGAGGAAGGCCGAGCGCGGCAGGCGCAAGACCAGCCCCGCGAGGTTGGCGTCGCCGCCCCGCGGCGTGTAGGTGCCGGTCAGGGCGGGGTGGCCGCCGCGTTTGGCGCCGCCCTTGAGCGCCAACCCAAGGCGTGGCTTGAAGCCCAGCGAGGCGCAGCCCGCGGCCTGGAAGCGGACGGCGAGGGAGTGCGGAGAGTCGTCGAGTGCGCTGAAGACGTTCAGGCCACCGCTCCACAGGGTCGCTCCCACCTGGGAGGGGACGCAAGAGGTCGGGTTGAGGGTGAAGCCGGGCTTGTCCACGTAGACCCTGACGTCCCTGACCTTCAGCGGGATTCCCTTGAGGATGTGCGGGATCGGGTCTGAGGAGGAGCCGTCGGCTTCGACTTCTGCCGTCAGCGGGTTGATCCGCAGCGCCTCCTGGGTGACGACGGCGCCGGCGTCAAAGGGTCCGGCCAGGGCGGGGACGATCGCCACGACGCTCAAGGGGGCGCCTTTGTAGGGGCCGGCCATGTAGAGGGAGCCGGGGACGTAGGTGAGGACCGGGCCCACTCCGGCTCCCGCCACCACCCGGCCGATCCGGGAGCTCGCCGGGCAGCTGGGGTCGCTCGACTCTTCCCGGCCGCCGTTTTGTCCCGTCCTCGAGCGCGCCCGGTCGATAGCGGCCGCCGAGCACTGCGTCGTCCCCGCGAGCTTCGCCACCATCCCCGGCGGCAGCTTGGCGGAGAACTTGGTCAGGTCCTGATCGCCGTCGCGGCGGGTCAGGCGCATGTAGAAGGGCGAGTAGGAGCCGGCCTGGTTGCTGTTGGTGCCGGCTTCGAAGCCGGGCTTGAACGGCGGCGTGCCGCCCGCCGGGCAGGGGCCTTCGTTCGGGCCGGCGATGATCTGGAAGGCGGAGGTCGAGGTCACCGGCGCTCCGCCCGAGGAGGGGTAGAGCAACGCTTCGGTGGTGTAGGCGCCGCAGGCGGGCGGGCTGACCAGGGGGCTGCGGGCGCCTTCGCGGAAGTGCAGGCGGAAGTGGCTGAAGGGGATCTGGGGAATCCCTTCGCTCGTCGTCACCAGGCGGCCGGTCTCGGGATCGGATTCGACCTTCAGCGGCAGCTTGACGATCACCCCGAGCTTGGCGCTCCTCAGCACGATGTAGAGGGCGAGGAGGGTGTGCTCGGGGTTCTCGTATGGCTTTGCCAGGTAGAGGGAGCCCTTGACGGCTTCTTCCAGGAGCGGAGTTTCGACTTCGATCGTGCCGAGCTTGGACGCATCGGGGCAGCCGGCGCCGGGCGGCGTGTAGGTCGGGCCCTGGCCGGGTTGCGTGTAGGGGGTTTCGGCCGCCAGCTGAGCTTCGCTGCAGACCTCCAGGCCCTCCGCGGAGGAGGGATTGGCGGTCATCCCTTCGGGCAGGGTGACGACGGCTTTTTCGACGTCGGAGTCGGCCACCGCTTCGTAGGAGGGGTTGGTCAGGCCCTCGTTGTCGACGTCGAGGGAGAAGTCAAGGCCGGTGGAGGACTCAGCCGCCCTGGTCGTCGGCGCGGCGGTGATCTTCGGGGCGAAGCCGAGCCTGCCGCAGAAGGCAAAGCCCTGCGGGGCGGGCGGTTCTGCATCGTCGTGGGTGAGGACCGAGCCGCTCACCCAGGCGGGATCGGAGAGGTCCGGCCCGCCGCCGGGAGCCCTGGCGCCGGGGCTCTGCCAGGCGTCGATCGCATAGGAGGTCGCGAGTGGGCCGGTGCAGGCGCGGGGAAGGGTGAGGAAGGGACGCTCGGCGATCCCCGCCGGGCAGGAGCCGAGCGAGGCGCCGGTGCCGCTCAGGCAGCTGCCCCGCAACGAATCGTGAGCGCGATCGGCGGGGATGCCCCACAGCGTCAGCTTCGCCGCGATCACTTCCAGCGCCTGGGAGATGTTGGTCGGCCCGCCTTCCACCGCATAGGGCGGCGCTTCGCCGATCCCCAATTCGATCGGCACCGGCACCGCCCCCGCCCAGAAGCCGATCTTCGCCGCCTTGCCCGGCGGCGGCGCCAGGTTGTAGACGCGGCCGAAGAGCGGGGCGACGCCGACTTCGCTGGAAAGCGTCAGTTCCACCATCCCGATCGCCGTCGAATCGGGGCACGCGGGGCCCGCCGACGGGGACCCCGCCGCATTCGTGCCCTCGACCAGGAAAGCGGCGTCCGGACACCGCGGCACCGCGCTCGGGCTGCCGATGAAGCCCGGCATCTGGGCGATGAGCACGTCCTTGGCCTGTTCTTCGGCTTCTTCGCCGCCTTTGCCGGTCGGTTTGGAGATGAAGTGCAGGTCGGTCGTCATCGCGAAGGGGTGCGAGCCCGCCTGGGCGTCGGTCGAGCCGTCTTCGTTGGTGTAGGTGACGTCGAATTCGCTGAAGCCGAATTCCGCCTGCGCCGCGGGGGCGAGGAGGCCGAGTGCGACCAGCGCCGCTGCAATCGCCACTGACAGTGCTCGTCTCATCGCTTCGTCCTCGCGTTGCGGTCGGCTCGCTTGTGCTTGTGTCGATGCTTCTTTGCCCTGTGCTTCTTGTGCCTCGCCCGCGCTTTGACGACGTTGCCCGCCCCTTCGAAGGAGGAGGACGCCGGGGCGGCGTCGGCGGGGGCCTGGGGCGGGGGCTGGCAGGCTTCCCCTTCGCACTGGGGCGCCGGCGGCGGCGGTTCGGGCAGGCCGCCGTCGATGCGGGCGTCATAGGCGTCGGTCAGGCCGTAGTCCTGGGGCACGAGGCTCGAGGGCGTGGTGAAGAAGACGTCCGACCCCGACGGAGAGGCGTCGAGGAATTCGGAGTCCGCTTCGCTCTTGCCGCTCGAGATCAGATCGACGCAGCCGCCGTTGCGGGCGCTGTAGGTGGGGGAGGATTCTTCGCAGCGGCCTTCCCCGGGGGCCTCCCACTGGTAGACGTCCTCGCGCCCGTTCGTGTCGCGCGGGCTGAGCGTGTCGTAGCTGTCGAAGAAGAGGCGGCGGCCGTCGCTCGAGAGCACACGGGATGCGTAGAGGACGTTCTCGGGCACCGGGATCCGGGCCGCGGTCCAGGGGCCGGTGGATAGGACGGAACCCAGTTTGAATTCCTGCCCCGCCGGCCGCGCCCCGCTGGGGTTGCACGAGGCGCAGACGAGCCTCCCTTTGCCACCGTCGCCCCGCGCGTCATAGACGAAGAGCTCGGCGTCGGCCTGCTCGGAGTTGCGGTCGGTGTTGTCATAGCCGGTGAGCTGCGCGAAGGAGGAGAAGGCGGCGCTCTGTCCGTCGGCGCTGACCCTGGCGACGTGGTACTGCAGGTTTCCGTGGATCGGCGAGGGCGGCACCAGGTCCCGGCCCGCCAGGGCGCCGATGAAGCGAAAGCTCCCCGGTTCCCCCGCCTCATAGAGGTAGAGGTTGGCCTCGCCCGCCACGGCCGAATTGCCTTCCCCGTTCGGGCCGCCGAGCGCTTCCCTGGAGGCGAAGTAGACCCGCGAGGCGTCCTCGCCGGCCCCCATCACGCCCAGCACCTTGGCCGCGATCGGGTGCGTCGATTTGTCGGCCAGGCGGTATTCGTAGAGCTTCGGTTCCTTGCCTTCTTCGGAGGTGCCGGTGGTGAAGATCGCCTTCGAGCCGTCTTCGGCGGCCGCCCAGAACTGCGCCCCTTTGGTCCCCGCTTCTTCTTCGGCTGCCTTCGAGACCTCAAGCGTGCAGGGCGTGCCTTCCCCCGCGCACTCGCTGCCTTCCCCGAAGGGATTCTCGCGCAGGTAGATCTTCCCCGGCCCTTCCCCGGCCGCCGTCCAGTAGACGCGTTGCCCGTCGGTCGAGAGCGCGTTTGCCACCTGGTCTTCCTGGCTGTCGAGGCTGATGCCCGGACTCCAGCCCGCCCCTGCGGTGCAGGCTTTCGCGAACGCCCCGCCGCCCGGCAGGATGCAGAGGAGCTTCTCTTCCCCACCCTCTGAGCCATAGAGCTGCACCTGTCCGCTGCTCCCGCCCGCCGCCAGCACCCTGTTTGCGAGGAAGATCGCCGTCGCCCCGTCGCCCGAGAGGCCCTGCAGTTCCATGTTGAGCCCACCGGTTGCCGCGGTCGTGTTGAGCGCCGTGTATTCGGGCCCGCCGCACTCCTCGTCGCCGCGCCGGTAGAGGTCGACGTTGCCTTCCGGCGCCTCCGGCGCCAGCGGCGGTTCGGCGACGGTCTGCAACCACCCCTGGCAGAGATCCGGGGAGAAGGCCTGGAATTCGGCCTGCGACTGTTCGAGCACCGGGACGAGGGTCTTTCCCCGCGGCGGTGAGATCGGATGGCTCTCCCAGCCCACCCCGGCGCGGCGCGCGGCGATGTATTGGGTGGTCCAGGAGGCTGATTTGGCGCCGCCGAAGGAGCGGTAGGAGCCGTAGGCGAGCCTGCCGCCGTCGGTGGCGGCCTGGCTCAGCACCGTGGGCAGCAGCGTCGGGGAGCTGCCGAGCACGGTGATGCCGCCGCCTTCTTTGTCGAGCGGGGAGACCATCTCATAGGCCCGGCAGTCCGGCAGCAGCGCCGCGGTGCCGCCGCGGAAGGCTTCGTTTCGCGGACAGGGTTCGGCTTTCGGTTCGCGGTAGGTGGTGAAGGCGCCTTCGAGGCCCGCTTCGGGGCTCGCTTCTTCGGGCCCTTCGGGACCGTCGGGGTCAACCCCCCAGACCGGCCCGCCGCCGCCGCTCTGGGCGACGAAGCGGTAGTGGTAGGTCGTGTCCGGCTGGAGGCCTTCCAAGAGGACGCCGCCGGTCGCAAGCGCTGCGCCCGTGACCTGGGAGGTCAGTTTGCGCGGCGCGATTTCTGAGTTGCAGCCCCCGGTCTCGCAGGGGGCGGTGCCGTATTCGAGGCGGTAGGTGGTGTCGTTCCAGAATCTCGGGTTGATCTTCGCCCGCAGTTCGGCTTCTGAAGTCGAGACCGAGACGGCGAACTGGGCAGCTATCTGGGGTGCGCGGAGGGGCGGCGTTTCGAGCGAGATCGGCGTCGGGCCGAAGATGCGGAGGAAGGCAGCGTGCCCTCCTCCCCCGGAATAGGAGACGTAGAGGTCGCCGAGGGCGTTGCCGCCGAGGCCACCGAGGGAGTAGCGGCCGGGCCCGGCGAGCGGCTGGGGGACGATCAGCTCGCTTTCGGCAAGGACGGAGATGCGGTCCCCGTCGGGGTCGAACTCGATCACCCGTTCGTAGGGGCCCGTTAGGGCGTCGCCTTCTTCGTCGCCGTTTTGCGCAGCCGCGGCATCTACGAAGACGTTGCCAGCGGGGTCGGTGGCAAGCGCTAGGGGCCGCTCGACCTTGAGATTGCCGATTTCAGCGCCGCTCAGCGGGTTGAGCTTGTGGACGTTTTTCACGGAGCCCGGATAGACGAGGTAGAGATCGCCGCCGGACGGGTCGACGGCGAAGCTGGGGATGCCGTTTTCGGTCCCGGGGACTTCAAGGCGCGACTGGTATTCGCCGGCAGCGTCGAAGCGCTGGACCCGTCCCGCCGAGGCGACGAGGATCGAGCCGTCCGGGGCGATCGCGACGCTGAGCCCCCAGTTGACGGATGCGAACTGCCCTGGGCCCATGCCCGCGACCCCGGCGCCGCATTCGTCGCCCGAAGCGGCGGTGCAGAGGTTTTCCTGAGCCGCGGTGACCGTGACGGGTTCGGAGTGGGCTTCCTCTTCTTCGCGTTTTTTCACCTGGGTCTTGTCGACCTGGCCGCCGATCATCCAGATGAAGTGGCCGCCGGGGCTGAACTTCTGCACGCGTTCGCCGTCCCTTTCGGCCAGGTAGAGGCTTCCTGCGGCATCGATCGCGATCGAGTAGGGCGAGCTGAGCTGCCCCGCGCCAAAGCCTACGCTGCCCTGCCGGCAGCCCGATTCCACCGTGCAGGACTCGAGCGCCGTGCCAGCGGCGCCGCCGTCGTTTCGGGTGCGCGCTTCCAGTGCGGTTTTTGGGTTGCCGCCGCTGAGCGGCGCCGTGCCATTTGCGGCTGCGAGCTGAGCAACGTCGGTGCCGGCGAGAGAGCCCTTGAAGGCGACGAGAAAGATATAGGGGGTGGCGGTGGCGGCTTTGCCGAGCAGCGCGGTGACAGTGACCGAACCGCCCGCGCCGCCGATTGAGGCGAGGCCGTTGAGGGCGGTTTGCACTTCTTCGGCCGTTGCGTCAAAGGGAAGGTCTGGAGTTTCCTGCCCTGCGAAGCCGAGCTTGAAGGTTCCGGCGGCGGCGCGGATCCTGACTTCCTGGGTCTCGTTGACCGGGCCCGGGGCGACGTCCCAGCCGAAAGCCTTGACGAATTCGCCCCAGGGGGTGAACTCGTCGATGCGGCCATTTTCGACGTCGATCACGGAGAGGTGGCCGGTGAGCGGATCGGCAGCGCTCGCCCTTGGAGTGGAGAGCTGGCCGGCGCCCTGCCCTCCTGAGCCGAATTTGCCGAGTTCTTCCGAGTCGGTGAGGGCGCTGGCGCTAGCGGCCCACAGGCAGAGCACGGCCAGTGCCGCGACCGCAAGCACCGTGAGGAGCCACCCGCGTTGCTTTGCAAACGAAGTCGGCGAGCAGGTCAACGGACGTGCCTCCTGTGGTTGCGATTGGTCTCGGCGAAGCGTTTGCCCACGCAGCGGCCCCCTGCGCGTGCGGCAGCGACCGGTCGGGGCTTCCCTGCGATTGCCCGGTAGCTGCCCGGTCTTTGTCCCTGTGCCGTCCGTTACCAGACGGTGTCAAGACTGTAAACAAGTTCCTTTTTAAAGTCAAGGGTTGCGTTTTTGAAAGAAAGAGATCTGTCTCTCTACGCTCGAACGTAGCTGCCTCTCGCCAACAGGAATGCGGCTTTGCGCGGGTACGTCGCGGGTATTCGACGCTGACCGGAGAGTTGGCAAGCAGGGGCTGTTCAGTCCCAGCGGTCGCGTGGCAGAATCAATATCTGATATTTATATTGCCCAATGATCAGACGCACCCTGCAAGACGAGGTGGAGGCAGCTGCGTCGCGATACCCGGTGATCACGTTGACAGGGCCCCGTCAGTCGGGCAAGACGACGCTGACCCGGATGGCCTTTCCCGACCACGCCTACGTCTCGCTCGAGACTCCGTCGGAGCGGGAGTTCGCCGTAGATGACCCCCTCGGGTTCCTCGCACGGTTCCCCGATGGCGCAATCCTCGACGAGGTCCAGCGCACGCCGGAGCTGCTCGCCTACCTGCAGGGCATCGTCGACGAAGACGCCACGCCGGGCCGCTTCGTCTTGACGGGGTCGCACAACCTCGCCCTGATCGAGGAGGTGAGCCAATCGCTGGCCGGCAGGACGGCGCTGCTCGAGCTGCTCCCTCTCGAACTCGAGGAGATCCGCCGCTTCGACGGCTCGCCGGGCGACCTGGACACGGCGCTCTGGCGGGGCGGCTATCCCCGCATCCACGACCGCGGCCTGCCCGCCGCCCAGTGGCTGGCCGACTACACGGCTACCTACCTCGAGCGCGACGTCCGCAGCCTGCTGGCCGTCGGCGACTTGGGAACCTTCCACACCTTTCTACGCATGTGCGCGGGGCGCGTCGGCCAGATCCTCAACCTCGCCTCCCTTGCCGCGGACTGCGGGGTCTCCCAACCCACCGCGCAGCGCTGGCTCTCGACGCTGGAAGCGAGCTTCATCGCCTTTCGGCTGCCACCCTTCCACGCCAACTTCGGCAAGCGCCTCGCGAAGCGCCCGAAGCTCTACTTCCACGACCCGGGCCTGGCGGTGAGCCTGCTCGGCATCGAAGAGCCCGCGCAGCTGGCCACGCACCCCCTGCGTGGCGCCATGTTCGAGGGCTGGGTGGTATCGGAGGTCGTCAAGTGGCACAGACACCGCGGGCTGCGACCCGAGATCTCCTTCTACCGAGAGCGGGACCGGCACGAGATCGACCTCGTCCTGGAACGCGGAGCGGAGTTGACGCTGATCGAGGCTAAGGCCGGGCAGACGCCTCATAGCGACCAGTTCGCCGCGTTCCCGGCCCTCGCGAAGCGGATCGACACGCGCGGCGACGAACGCTGGCGCGTCGGCAGCCGGTTGGTCATCTACGGGGGCGAGGAGTCCCAGTCGCGAAGCGAGGGAGAGCTGGTCGGTTGGACCGATCTGCCCGAGGCGCTGGAAAAGTCCCTGCAAGCCAGGGGCTGACGATTTGGCGCCGCGGCGGTGGTCAGCCGCGGGCGGGGCGGTCGGGGTACAGCTCGTCGATCGTGACGAGCGCCCGGTAGGGCGGCGCAGCATTGGCTTCCCCGCCCCCGCCGCGCGAATCCGCAATGGCCGCTTCGATCGCCTCGCCGCCGCCCGCGAGGCGGTCGACTACGGCGATGACGGCGACTGGCTCGAGGCCCTGCTCGCGGATCTTCTCGATCGCCTTCACGGTCGAGCCGCCGCTGGTGACGGTGTCCTCGACGACGAGGACCTTGTCGCCCGCCTCGACCGGTCCCTCGACCCAGCGCTGCAGGCCGTGCGCCTTGCGCTCGCCGCGGACGAAGAAGCCGACGAGATCGTCGCCGGCGGGAACGGCGAGGGCGGCGCAGGCGGGCGGGATCGCCGCGGTGGCGGGGCCGCCGACGGCGCTCGCCCCGGCCTCGATCGCGGCGGCCGCAATCAGCTCCCCGGCGGCGCGGAACCCCGCCGGCCGCAGCAGCGCCCGCCGTGCGTCGACGTAGTACTGCGCCGTCGCGCCGCTGGCCAGCGTCACCTCGCCGATGACCAGCGAGTGCTCGCGCAGCTCGGCGAGCAGCGTGCGCTTGGCGGCCTCGAGGTCGGACATTGCGGAAATCCTATGGCGATGGGTCGCTTCGCGAGGGGAGAGTTCTCCGGCCTGGCCACTTACATCGGCCATGTCATCGGTCGACGCCCTCGATCTTCCTATCCAATTCTTCGCCCTGGGGACGGCGGCGGGAATGCTCGCGGCCCTCGTCCGTCATCGCCGAACTGGTGAGATCGATCATTGGCCTGTATATGTCGCTGTGTGCGCACTCGCGATGTTCGGCTTCGGGCTCCTGATTTCAATTGCAGCGGTGCTAGTCTGAAGACAATAGATGCCGCCACACCACGACACCAAGATCTACACGCTCCGCCATTGGCTCTTCTATGCGGGGGTCATCGTCGTTCTCGGAACTGCCATAGGCGCCGCCCGCTCTGTCTTCGGCTGGAGCGACGGCCTGACTTTCGCGGTGGGAGCAGTCGCTGGCACAGTCACCTGCACGATGGCCCTGCGCGAAGACATGCTCGCGCCTCCAAGAGACCCGGGCCCACCCCACAACCGCCGGGTCTGACTACCCAGCGCCTCACGGAAAGGCAGCCTCCGTGACGTCGCCTCAGAAGACGAAGATGGGCTCGCTGAAGTGGAGCTGTTCGTAGATGCGCGGCTGGTCGGCGATGAAGGTGCGGATGCAACCGTGGCTGGCGGCGTAGTTGGGCACTTCGGCGTAGCCGTGGACGGCGTAGCCGTTGTGCCAGTAGAAGGAGTAGTACATGCCCTCGGCGTTGTAGCCGGGTTCCTGGCGGTAGAAGTGGTACTCGCCGGTGACCGTGGGGGTCGAGGGCTTGCCGGTCGAGACCGGGTAGATCGCGAAGGGCTTGTCGCCCTTGCTGAGGACGAGAACCTGCTTGTCGAGCGGCACCTCGGCGTGTTCGCCGGCCTCGGGATGGCGGACCCGGTAGCCGCCGCGGCCGCCGAAGACCTGCTGGACGAGGCCCTTGCCGGCGTGTTCGTTGCGGGACATGCCGTTGACCTTGCGGTAGGCGAGCACCTCGCGAGCGGTGCGGCCGTTGAAGCAGGAGCCACCGCCCGAGACGTAGCCCATCTTCGCCAGCGCCCCTTTGAAGCCCTTGACCACCGGGCCACAGGCGCCCTGGCCCAGCGAGGGGAAGCTGACCCGCCAGCTCTTGCGCACGGTGGTGTCGCCGCGCAGCGAGCCGCTCGCCGGCAGGTGCGCGCTCGCCGCGTACTTGCCGTCTTTGCGCACGAGGATCGAGGCTTTGAAGACGCCGGCGTCGCCGGAACCCTGGCTGACGTGCGCCTCGCGTTTGAGCAACTTGTGGCCGTCGAGGTAGAAGGTGACGTCGACGCTCTGCCCGGGCGCGAACGGCTCGACCGTGCCGTAGACCGGCACAGTCCCAAAGATAGGCGCCTTGCCCCCCGTGAGCTTGCCAAGGCTGATCTTCACCGTCGCCTGTCCGGGCGCCTGCGGCGTTTTGCCGACACCGGCCTGCGGTGCCGTGGGCGTTCTCGGCGATCCCCCGGCTGTCTGCTTCGCGGAAGCGGCCGCCGGAAGCACCAGCAAGGCAAGGAAAACCAGAGCGCGGACGAGGTGGCGATTCATCGGCCCGGCATTCTTGCGGATGGCCCGGTTGGCCGGTTTGTCACGACTCTGTGACAGCGCAGTCAATTGTCTGTAAAAAGAGTGAAACATGGCTTGAAATGGCGATTTCCTCGGCTATGTTCGGGCCAGCGGAGGGTGAAGCCGTCAGGTGGCGGCGAGCGCCCGACAAGCGCGAGTTCGGGTTAGTCGCCCGGATAGGGTTCGAGTCCCTCGCCCTCCGTCACGTATCACCTGAGATGCGAAGGCATGGTTGAGGTGCAAGGTCACGCGGCCTGCGGGTGGCTCCCGCCGTGCAACCAGCCTTCGCGCCTCAGATGACTGGTATCTTGAACGTACTTGTCGGGCGCTCGGGGGTGACTCCCCCTTCACCCAGATCCGGCCCGCTCCTGCGGGCCGTTTCTTTGCTCTGACCCGCTACTGCCCGATCAGCGCAATCGAGTTGTTGAGCATGTGCAGGACGATGCCCGGGACGATCGAGCCGGTCTTCTCGTACAGCAGGGCGAGGATGAAGCCGAAGACGATCAGCGGGGGCACGGCGCTGATGCCGGTCAGCGCGTGCAGGCCGCCGAAGACCAGCGCGCTGATCGCAGCCGCCCCGAGGCGCGGAAGGCGCGTGCGCAGGCCGCCGAAAAGCATGCCACGGAAGCAGACCTCCTCGCTGACCGGCGCCGCGATCACGATCAGCAGGATCTGCACCGGCACGGCGCCGAACGATTCGGCGATGTCCTCCTGGTGCGGTGAGCCGAAGATCGCGACGTAGACGGCCGAGAAGACCAGATAGGCGCCGATCGCCGCCAGCATCCACTTCAGTGCCGAGAGCCTGATGCTCCGCACCCCCAGCCGCCGCAGCGCGACCCCCGCCGGGCTCTCCCCCCAGCGACTGGCGATCGCGATCGGCACCAGCAGAAAGCCCAGCGCCGTCGCCAGCTGCACCACGGCGTTGGCCGCGTTGCTCAGGTTTCCGTTCGTCGGGTTGTCGACGATGACCGCCGGGATCCCAAGCAAAATTCCCGCCCCGAGCGCCAGAAGCACTCCCCCGACTGCCAGCTGAGGACCCCAGGTGGCGTAGGGAAAAACGGTTAGCTTGCTGTTCATGGCCCCGGCAGTCAAACAGGTCTCGCGGTCCACCAAGACGCGCCTGCGCTTCCTGCGGCGCCTCCTGTTCCTGGCCGTCTTCCTCGTCCTGGTGGCGATCGCGCTGAGCCAGTTCACCGAGTTCAAGCGCCTCGCCACCGGCATCCTCGCCTCGACCGCGGTGCTCGCCGCGATCATCGGCTTCGCCGCCCAGCACACGATCGCCAACATGGTCGCCGGGGTGCAGCTGGCGATCTCCCAGCCCTTCCGCATCGGCGACCGGATCTCCTACGAGGAGGTCGAGGGACGCGTCACCGACATCACCCTCTCCTACACCTACGTCAACCCGGGCGACGACACCGCCGTGGTGATCCCCAACCAGCTCCTGGTCGAGGGGGTCGTCCACAACCTCTCCACCCCCGACACCCAGGCCTGAGCGCCGCCGGGCGCGAAGTACGCTTCCCCGATGACGCAGCGCAACCGTCGCCGCCAGCGACACCGGGGAGGCGCGCGCGGCAAGCTGCTCTTCGTCGCGCTCGGCGTCGCGGCGCTGCTCGTGATCGCGGCGATCGGCGTCGCCAACTGGGTGCTCGACGTCGCCGCGAAGGCGCCCTCGCTGGCCGCCTGCAAGCCGGTCGACAAGGGGGGCAACTCAACCCTCTACGCCGCCGACGGCAGCAAGCTCGGCGTGATCCAGTCCGAAGAAGCGCGCGCGCCCGTCTCGATCGACCGCATCCCCAAGAGCCTTCAGCACGCGACCGTCGCGATCGAGGACCAGCGCTTCTACGAGCACGGCGGCATCGACCCGGAGGGCATCGCTCGCGCGGCGCTGAAGAACCTCGAAGCCGGCAGGACGGTCGAGGGCGGCTCGACGATCACCCAGCAGCTCGTCCGCAACCTCTGCATCTCCAACCCGACCCGCAGCCTCGAACGCAAGATCATCGAGGCACAGCTGGCGATCGAGTACGCCGAACGCCACTCGCGGCGGGAAATCCTCGGCCAGTACCTCAACACCGCTTCGTACGGCACGCTAGAGGGGGCGACCGCGGTCGGCGTCCAGGCGGCGTCGAAGATCTATTTCTCGCGGCCGGTCTGGAAGCTGAGCCTGGAGCAGGCGGCGCTGCTGGCGGGCCTGCCGCAGGCGCCCTCCGAATACAACCCGGTCCTCAACCCGCGCGAGGCGAAAGCCCGCCGCAACGTCGTGCTCGCGGAGATGGCCAAGCTCGGCTACGTCTCGCAGCGGCGGGCGCAGGCGGGCGAGCGGCGCGGCCTCGAGCTCGACCTCGATCACGGCTACTTCGACAAGCGCCAGCCCTACTTCTTCGACTACGTCGAGAACAAGCTGATCGAGGACTACGGGGTGAACACCGTCCGCAAGGGCGGGCTCGACGTCTACACGACGATCGAGCCGCGGCTGCAGGACGTCGGCCTGGAAGCGGCACGCTCGGCCCTCCCCTACCCCGAAGACCCCTCCTCGGCGCTGGTCTCGATCGACCCGAGCAACGGAGACATAAGAGCGATGGTCTCCAGCTCCGACTACGAACGGAGCAAGTTCAACCTCGCCGCCCAGGGCCACCGCCAGCCGGGCTCGACCTTCAAGGCCTTCGTCCTGACCACGGCGATCAAGCAGGGAATCGACCCCTACACGACCTACTACACCTCCAAGCACCTCGACCTCAACCTGCCCAAGTGGGGCCACTGGGAAGTGAGCACCGCCGACGAGGGCTACCTGGGGCGGATCAACCTGCAGCAGGCGACCGTCGCCTCCGACAACACCGTCTTCGCCCAGCTCGACCTCGACGTCGGGCCGGCAGCCGTCGCGGCGACGGCGAAGTCGATGGGAATCGAAAGTGAACTCGACGGCATCCCCGCCGAGGGGATCGGCGGCCTGCGGATCGGCGTCTCGCCGCTGGAAATGGCCGACGCCTACGCGACCCTCGCCTCCGGTGGCATCCACCGCAACCCGATCGCGATCCGCCGCGTCGTCTTCCCCGCCGGCCGCACCGACCGACCCGAACGTCCCGACCCACGGCGAGTCGTCTCCGAACCGGTCGCCTACCAGGTCTGGCGCCTCCTCCACGACAACATCACCGAAGGCACCGGCACCGCCGCCTACACCGGCTGCCCGGGCCAGGGCGGCAAGACGGGCACGACCGACAACTTCACCGACGCCTGGTTCGCCGGCATCCAGCCCAACCTGGCGACCGTGGTCTGGGTCGGCTACCCGCAGTCGAACGCGATCGAAATGACCAGCGTCCACGGCACGACGGTCTACGGCGGCACCTTCCCGGCGGAAATCTGGCACTCGCTCTACTCCAACGCGGAAATCCCCTGCGAGGAATTCAGCCAGCCGAGCACGCCGATCAGCTGGGCGCCGTTCTACGGCCAGTTCACCGCCTCGGCGCCGATCCGCGGCGGCCCGTCCGCCGCCACGGGAGGCGGCGAAGAAAGCGAAGCCGAACGGCTCGGGAGGGAAGCCACCGGTGGCTACAACCCCAGCGCCTACGCACCGGGCGCGGGCCAAGAACCGGCCCCGGTCCCACCGCCGCCGCCGCCTTACGGGTCCGGTGGCGGCGCGGGCGTAGGCGACGGCGCCAAAGCCGGCAATTGATCCTCCTCGCCGGCGGCGAGCGCACGCGAGACCGCAAAAACCATCCCTTAAGGAGGGTTTTTGCGGTCTCGACAGACAACCGGGCTCTCTTCTGGGCAATGGTCGTCGTCCTGGTCGCCGGCTTCGCCGCCGCCCCGGTCCTCCTATCGCATGACGTCTACAGCTACGTCGACTATGCCCGGCTCGGTGTCGCGCACGGCCTCGACCCTTACACCCACCCGCCGGCCGCGGCGCCGTTCGACCCGGCCTACGCCCGCGTCACCTGGATCGGCGCACGGAGCGCCTACGGGCCGCTGTTCACCCTTGCGACCTACCCGCTCGCCTGGCTGCCTGTCTGGCTCGCCGTCGCGACGCTGAAGGCGACCGCCGCGCTCGCGGTGCTGGCGACCGCCGTCCTGCTTGCCCGCATCGCGCCCGCACGCGGCGTCTCCCCGCTCGGCGCCGCGGCCTTCGTCGCGCTCAACCCGCTGGTCCTGATCCACGTAGTCGGCGGCGCCCACAACGACGGCCTGGCGATGCTGCTGGCAACGATCGGCATCGCCGCAATGCTCTCCTCCCGCGAGGCAAGCGCCGGCGCAGCCTTCGTTGCCGCCTTCGCCATCAAGGCCCCAGCGGCGATCGCAGCTCCCTTCGCCCTGGTCAGCGCCGCCCGCTTGCAGCATTCTCCACACCGGAGTGGGGAAAAGGCTGCAATTTGGCCGGGGAGGCGATCGGCTGCTCGGCTGCTGGCCGGCGTCGGCGTCGCGGCGCTGGCGATCGGCGTCGCCGCGTACGCCGCTTTCGGCTGGCACTGGCTGCACGGGATCGAGCTCGCGGGGAGCCACCAGCACAAGACCAGCCACCTGAGCATCCCGACCACGGTCGCCCGAATCACCGGCCTCGACCCCACCGCCGTCCGCATCGCCGCCCTCGCCCTCTTCGCGGCCGCCTTCATCTACCTGCTCGCCTGGACCTGGCGCGGCAACGACTGGCTCAGGGCAGCGTCCTGGGCCAGCTTCGCCCTCCTCATAGCCACCGCCTGGCTCCTGCCCTGGTACCTGATCTGGGCCCTACCCCTGGTAGCCCTCTCAAGAGACCGCCCCTTACAGCTCCTGACCCTCGCCCTGACCCTCGACCAGCTCCCAGCCCGCCTGCCGCTCTAACCGCAGCGGACTTTCTACGTACGGGAGCACGTCAAAAAGTCGACAGCGGCGAAAAAGCAGTGAGGCGATGACGTGGGAGGCACGGGGTGGGTCCGAGGGAGCCTCGCGAAGCGGCTCCGCAGAGTAATTCTCGCCGCGAAGCGGTCCAACATAGTGAGCGAGCGCAGCGAGCGAACCCAGGCTCCCCTCGGACCCACCCCGTGCCTCCCCAACCGACAGCTAAAGAATCTCCGGCGTGCGAATCGGCGTCTCGCTGCGGTCGGGCGGACCCTCGGCCTGCTCCTCGGTCGACGGATGCACGACGCCGGTGGGGATTGACCAACCCTCGCGTTTACCCAGCGCCGTGACCAGGCCGACGTAGAGCAGCTCGACCAGGGTCAGCACGCCACGCACCGCGATCGCGATCAGCGAGCCGACGGCGAAGCTGTCGCCGACCGCGCCCTTCACCGCCCAGGCGAAGGCCGCATCGCGAATGCCGAGGCCGGCCGGGGCGACGAGGGTGATGAGGGCGGCGACGTAGCCGACCGCCTGCGCCGAGCCGACCGTGAGCACTTCGTTGGCGGTCAGCGGGATGTCGGTGACCGAGCGCGCCACGCAGTACATGCCCAGCGAGACCACCCCCCAGACCGAGAGGTAGTACAGCGTCATCGCGACGACCCCGCGCATCGGCATCACCTCGGGCAGCGGCTCGCGGCCAAAGGCGCGCAGCACGCGGTTGGCCAGCGGGCCGAAGACGCGCGGATGCAGCACGGCCAGGGCCAGCGGGATCAGCAGCAGCACCCCCCAGCGCCACGGCTGTCCCTGCAGGTCGGGATGGCTGATCAGGAAGTAGGCGGCGAAGGCGACCGCCGAGGTGGCGGAGATCGCCTGCTCGTAGACGATGCTGGCGATCGTCACCCGCCGCTGCACCCCGGCGCGCTCGGAGAGCAGCACGCGGCCGAGCACGTAGAGGACGCTGCCCGGCACGTAGCGCGCCAGCAGCGGCTGGCCCCAGGCGACCTGCGCCCGCCCGTGCCCGATCCGGTAGCCGAGGAAGCGCAGGATGAAGTCCCAGCCGACCGCGCTGAGGGCGTAGAAGAGAGGCAGGAAGACGAAGGCGGGGAGCAGCCAGAGGACATGGAAGTGGACGCCCTTGTCCTTGATCTCCGACCACTGGTCGACGACGGTGAGGACGAGGAAGCCGAAGATGACGATCGCGAGGCCGAGCTGGATCGCGAGGCGGACACGCTTGCTGCGAGGAGGGCGCGTGCCGAAGCGGGCGCCCGCTTCGCCGAGCTTGTGCAGGAGTGGTCGGTCCTCTGCCACGTCTGCCGCACATTAGTGAGATCGGGGGCTGCTACCCGGTGCCCGCAGCGGGGAGAATGGCTGCATGGGCGAGTTTGAGCTCCTCGATCGCATCCGCGCGCGCCTGCCGCGGCCCGGCCCCCGCGTGCTGCTGGGCAGCGGCGACGATGCCGCCGTCACCCTGCCAGGCGGAGCGACCGCCACCTCGGTCGACGCTCTCGTCGATGGCGTCCACTTCCGCCGCGCCTGGAGCGGCCCGGCACAGATCGGCGCCAAGGCGCTCGCCGTAGCGCTTTCCGACCTGGCCGCGATGGGCGCCGGGCCCGGCGAGGCCTACGTCGTCCTCGGCATTCCGACTGACCTCGACGAGGACGACTGCCTCGAGCTGCTCGACGGAGTGGCGAAGGTTGCAGAGGAGACCGGCACCACGCCGGCCGGCGGCGACGTGACCCGGGCGCCGGTCCTGACCCTGGCCGTGACGGTCGTCGGCCATGCGGGGAGCGCGGATGACTTCGTGAGGCGATCCGGGGCGCGACCCGGCGACGCGCTAGTAGTGACCGGCGAGCTCGGCGGCGCGGCGGCAGGCCTTCTTCTGCTGGAAGGCCAAGCCGGCGACGCGCGTTCGTCCTTTGTCTCGCATAGCGCCATAAAGGACGAACGCAAGCGCTCGTTGATCGCTCGACAACTCGAACCCGAGCCAAGGCTCGCCGCCGGTCGTGCACTGGCCGCCGCGGGAGCGACCGCGATGATCGACCTCAGCGACGGGCTCGGAGGCGACGCCGGGCACGTCGCCGCCGCCAGCGGGGTCGGCCTGCGGATCGACGCGGAGGCGCTGCCACTCGCCCCCGGCCTGGCCGAGGCCGCCGCCGACGCCGGACGGGACCCGCTCGAGCTGGCGACGTCGGGCGGCGAAGACTACGAGCTGCTCGCGGCGCTGCCCGAGGAGCGGCTCGCCGAGGCGGCCGGCGCGGTCGAGCGACACGGGGGACTGACGCGGATCGGCACGGCGGTCGCCGGCCAGGGGGTCGAGATCAGGCTGCCTGGCGGCGAGCTGCTCGAGGCGAGGGGATTCGACCAGCTGGGTTGATCGCCGCCGCCGTGAGCAGGGTTCGCACGCCCCGGCGGCGCAGCATCGCCTCCGCCACCAGCTCCGGCTGGGGCTGATACCGGCCGTCCTCGATCAGGCTCTTCAGGTGTAGCTGCTGCGTCATGAGCTTCATATCGGCTCCGTACCCGGCAACCTTAGTTCTTGGTACTAGCACATCCGTCCAAGCCGGCATACGTGCCTGCGGGACTACTCTTCCCCTATGCCTAACGGGTCCACGCGAATACTGCTAGTCGACGACGAGCAGTCGGTGCAGACCCTGCTCAGCTACCCGTTGCGCAAGGACGGCTACCACGTCACCTCGGCGCTCGACGGCCGCGAAGCGCTGGAGCGCTTCACCGAGGCCCGCTTCGACCTCGTCGTCCTCGACTTGATGCTGCCCAAGCTCGACGGGGTGGAGGTCTGCCGGCAGCTGCGCCGCCACAGCCAGGTGCCGATCATCATGCTGACGGCGAAAGGCTCGGAGACCGACAAGGTCGCCGGGCTCGAGGTCGGCGCCGACGACTACATCACCAAGCCCTTCTCGATGCGCGAGTTCCGCAGCCGGGTCAAGGCGGCGCTGCGGCGCTCGCGGATGGTCGCCGACCCGACCGAGGAAGAGCCGATCGAGCAGGGCGAGCTGAAGATCGATCCCGCGCGGCGCTCGGTCACCCTGCGCAAGGAGGAGGTCGCCGCGACCTACGTCGAGTTCGAGATCCTCGCCGCGCTCGCCCGCTCTCCCGGCAAAGTGCTGAGCCGCGAGACCCTGCTCGAGCACGTCTGGGGCGACTCCGACTACCGCGACCCGCGCACCGTGGACGTGCACATCCGCCACCTGCGCGAGAAGCTCGAGAGCGACCCCAAGCAGCCCGAGTACCTGTTCACGGTGCGCGGCGTCGGCTACCGCTTCCGCGAATGAAGCGGCTGCGTCTCACCCCGCTCGGCAGCCGGATCACGACCACCGCGCTGTCGATCGGCATCGGGACGTCGATCGTCATCTACGTCTGGGTCGTCGTCATCGGCGGCCACGGCGAGGCCCGCGGACCGATCCTGGTCGGTGCCTTCTTCGCCCTGCTGATCTCGTTCGCGGTCGGCTACTACTCCGCCCAGATCGTCACCCAGCGGGTGAGGCGGATCGAGGAGGCGGCCCGCGCGGTGGCCGATGGCGACTTCGCCGCCCGCATCCCGGTCGATTCCTCCGGCCAGCTCGGCCAGCTCGCCCGCACCTTCAACGAGATGCAGCGGCGGCTGGCCGAGCTGGACAGCGCCCGCAAGCAGTTCATCGCCAATGCCTCGCACGAGCTGCGCACGCCGATCTTCAGCCTCGGCGGATTCGTCGAGCTGCTCGACGAGGAGGATCCGAGCCCGGAGGAGCGGGCCGAGTTCGTGCGCACGATGCGCCAGCAGATCGAGCGGCTGACGAAGCTGACCGCCGACCTGCTCAACCTCTCCCAGCTCGACGCCGGCGGGATCGTGATGGCGATCCGCAGCGTCGACCTCAGCTCGCTGGGCCGCGACGTGGCGCGCGAGTTCGGCGCCCGCGCCGAACTGCGCGGATCGCGCCTGGAGCTGCGCACGCCGGACCGGCCGGTGATCGCCGTCGCCGACCCCGACCGGGTGCGACAGATCATCCGTATCCTGCTCGACAACGCCCTCACCCACACCCCGGAGGGCACCAGCGTCACCGTGACCATCTACTCCGTCAACCAGCGCGCCGAGCTGACCGTCTCCGACGACGGCAGCGGCATCCCACAGCGGGTGCAAAAGCGCATCTTCGAGCGCTTCTACACGGCCGACTCGGCCGGCGGCTCCGGGCTCGGCCTCGCCATCGCGCGCGAGCTGGCGCAGCGGATGGACGGCCGCATCGCGATCTCCTCCAGCCGCCGCTTCACCGCCTTCACGCTCGACCTTCCCCACGCCCCTCCCGGAGCGCCGCCCGCGGTCGCCGCCGATCCGGCGAAGGCCCCCGCGTGAGCAGGCTTCGCGCCGCCTCGGCAGCGCTGCCGGCGCTGCTGGCTCTGGCGCTGCTCGCGGGCTGCGGCGGGACCGGCTCCGGCGGCTCGGGCACCGGCGCGGCGGAGGCGACGAAGACCACGACCCAGGTCGTCGTGCAGACCGCCAGCGAGGGCTTCGACGCGGCGAAGGTCTACCGCGAAGCCTCACCGGGCGTGGTCACGATCCGCTCGATCTTCGACGAAAGCGCCGCCGAAGGCTCCGGCTTCGTCCTCGACACCAAGGGCAGGATCGTCACCAACGCCCACGTCGTCACCGATGGCGAAGGCGGCGACCGCAAGGAGGCGAAGGCGGTCTTCGTCGAGTTCCCCGATCGCAACGAGGTGGCGGCGAAGATCGTCGGCTTCGACCCGTTTGCCGACGTCGCCCTGCTCGAAGTGAAGCCCGACGGCTTCGCCCTTCACCCGCTGCAACTCGGCGACGACCATGACCTCGTGGTGGGTCAGCCGGTGGCCGCGATCGGCAACCCGTTCGGCGAGCAGTCCTCGCTCTCAGTAGGGATCGTCTCGGCGATCGACCGCTCGGTCGGCTCGCTGACCCAGTTCCAGATCGAGGGGGCGATCCAGACCGACGCCTCGATCAACCCCGGCAACTCCGGCGGGCCCCTGCTCGAAGCCGGCGCCCGCGTCGTCGGCATCAACCAGCAGATCGAGACCAACTCCGGCTCCAACGACGGCGTCGGCTTCGCCGTGCCGATCTCGGCGGTGAAGCGCTCGCTCGCCCAGCTCGAGCGGACGGGCAGCGCCGAGTACGCCTACATCGGCGTCAGCACGCAGGCGCTCTACCCGCAGCTCGCCGCCAAGCTCGGCCTCGATACCGACCACGGGGGCCTGCTGGCCGAAGTGATTCCCGGCGGCCCGGCCGACGAAGCCGGCCTCAAGGGCGGCGACGAAAAGGTTCGCTTCCAGGGGATTCCCTACCAGGCCGGCGGCGACACGATCCTCGCCGTGGATGGCCACCCGGTCGTCGAACCGGACGACCTCGCCCGTTTCATCTCCGACTTCCAGCCCGGCGAAAAGGTCAAGCTCGACGTTCTCCACGCCAACGGCGATCGGGAAACCGTGGAGGTCACGCTGAGTAAGCGCCCGGTCGCCGGGCCCGGCGGCTGAGCGGCCGCGCATCGTCCGGCCGCCCTTGCCTGTAGAAATCGCCGATGCTTCAAGAGATCAGCCTCGGCCAGAAGTCCCTCGCCGACTACACCCACATCGCCGGCAAGGAGCTGAGCGAACGGATTCGCGTGCTGGCCAAGCCGCTCGAGGGACAGCGCGTGCTCCACGTCAGCGCCACCGCCTTCGGCGGCGGCGTCTCGGAGATCCTCTACACGATCGTGCCGCTGATGCGCGACGCCGGCATCGACGCCCACTGGCACGTGATCTTCGGCAAGGAGGAGTTCTTCAACGCGACCAAGCTCCTGCACAACTCGCTGCAGGGGGCGGAGGAGACGCTGAGCGACGAGCAGTGGGCGGTGTTCGACGAGATCAACGCGATCAACGCCGACGGCCTCAAAGGCGAGTGGGACACGATCATCGTCCACGATCCGCAGCCGATCGGCCTGCGCCGCGGCGCCGCGGAGAAGAGCCGCAACTGGGTATGGCGCTGCCACATCGACCTCTCCGAGCCGAACCCGGCGCCGATCGCCCGTCTGCAACCGCTGATCGAGGAGTACGACGCGACCGTGTGGCACATGCCCACCTACGTCCCCGATGGGATCAACGGTCACGACGGCATCCACATCATCCCGCCGGCGATCGACCCGCTCTCGCCGAAGAACATGGCCTTCTCGCCCGACGACGCCGCCTACGTCTGCAACCAGTTCGGCATCGACGTCGACCGGCCGCTGATCACCCAGGTCTCCCGCTTCGACCCGTGGAAGGACCCGATCGGCGTGATCGACGCCTACCGCGAGGTGACCGCCGAGATGCCCGACGTGCAGCTGGCGCTGGTCGGCTCGATGGCGACCGACGACCCCGAGGGCTGGGACTTCTTCCAGCAGACGGTCGAATACGCCGACGGCGACGAGGACATCAAGATCCTCAACAACCTCAACAACGTCGGCGCGATCGAGGTCAACGCCTTCCAGTCGCAGTCCGACGTCTGCCTGCAGAAGTCGATCCGCGAGGGCTTCGGCCTGACCGTCACCGAGGCGCTCTGGAAGG
>JAPVSJ010000101.1:0-13188 GCA_047519745.1 Actinomycetota bacterium
GGCGAGCTGCCCCGGGGCGGTGCAGGTATCGACCCTGAGCGCCGCCGGGGCGGCGGTCAACGGGGGCTTCTACGTGGAGCTCTACCGGTGAGGTGAGTGCCGTCAGTCGGCCAGAGCGGGCGAGCGGAGCGCGCCGCGAGCGCGCCGGCGCCCTGCTGGCGGACCGGCTGCGCGAGCGGCGGGCCGAGATCGAGCAGGCGATCCTCGACCGGGCCTACGGGGTATCGGACCCGGGCGATGCCGCCGATCCCGAGTACGTCCACGGTCTGCGGGCGGCGATTGGAGCGGCGATCGACTACGGCTTGGCCGGGCTCGAGATCCCTGGGGGCAAGGCTCCCCAGACCCCTCCCATCCTGCTCGTCCAGGCCCGTATGGCTGCCCGCAACGAGGTGAGCCTCGACACAGTGCTGCGCCGCTACTTCGCAGGTTACGCGCTCTTTGGCGACTTCGTTCTCGAGGAGGCTCAGGTAGAAGGCAATCTGCGAGACGCCTCGCTGAAGCGCCTCTTGCGGGCACAGGCGACCCTCTTCGACCGGCTTCTCGCCGCGGTGAGCGAGGAGCACGGCCGCGAGGGCGATGAGCGTCTCGATACAGCCGAAGAGCGCCGCGCGGAGCTGGTCGCGAGGCTCCTGGCCGCCGAGCAGCTCGATGCCGCCGAGCTCGCGTATGACCTCGACGCCTCCCATCTTGGCCTCGTCGCCAAGGGCCCCGGGGCTCCGGAGGCGGTACGCGAGCTGGCCACAACACTCGACCGCCGCCAGCTCATCCTTCGCCGACCGGAGGGCACCATCTGGGCCTGGCTCGGTGGTCGCCGCCCGCTCGAGCCCGCAACGCTCGAACGCCTCGCGCCGTCGATCCTTCCGCCCGCACTCCTTCTCGCCACCGGCGAGCCCGGACATGGCCCTGCAGGCTGGCGCCTCACTCACCGACAGGCCAGAGCGGCCCTGTCGATCGCCGTACACAGACCCGAGCCCTTCACTCGCTATGCCGACATCGCCCTGCCCGCCTCGATGCTTCAGGATGACCTCCTCGTCGAGTCATTGCGCTGGCTTTATCTCGCGCCGCTCTCGCGGCAGCCCGATGGCGGCGTCGCGCTACGGCACACTCTGCGCGCCTATTTCACAGCTGGCCGCAACGTCTCCTCGGCGGCGGCGGCGCTGGGCGTGAGCAGGCAGACAACCGCCAAGCGCCTGCGGTCCGCGGAGGAGCTGGTCGGCCGCTCACTCGCCATCTGTGCCTCCGAGATGGAGGCTGCGCTTCGCCTCGAGGAATACGGCGTCAATGTGACAAGAGACAGCCGGACCTGAGTTTCCACATTGTGAGAGCGAGGCACCCCCTTTGAGTGAGAACGTGGATGCACTGTTACATACACACGGAGGTGCATCGATGCGTAAGCACGTGTTCACGGTGGCGCTCGCCTCGCTGTTGGCGATCGCCGCACTCGCGGTTCCGACCATGGCTTCTGCCTCACCCGTCCTGGAATATGAATGGGGCGAAGAAGTGCCGGTGGGGGAAGCGTTCAACCAGAACGCTTTGGAATTCCAACTGTACAGCCTCAATTCGGGTGTTGCCATTACCTGCTTTCAAGGCGAACTGAATGGGGCGGTGGCCGCCAATTCTGGTTCGGAAATTGTTGGTGAAATCGCTGAAGGTTCGTTCGGCGAATGTCACACGTACTACGGTGGGTATCTCACGGTCGAATTCGAAGAAATGACTGGCATGCCGTGGTGCTACAGCTCGACCACGTTGGGGTCGGCCGTGCTTAAATCGTGTAAATCGAATACGTTTGGGTTCCGGCTGAGTATGCGCGAACCGGGGGCGCCGAAAGCGCTCCTACACTGCGTGTATGGCGCTGAAAAACTGGGCGCTGCCTACAACATCGGCTCAGCGCCGCTGGTCAGCTCCCTCCCATCCAGCGGAACCCTGATCAGGCAGTCGGGATCCCAGGTCGGCTGCCCAGCGAAATTCCAGACGCAGCAGGTCGAATTTGAAGTCACCGCAGCGGGCAACCCTCTAATGATCAACTGATACAGGCATCCGGCGACATCGTCGGGGTCGGGAACATGGGCCGGGGGAAACCCCGGCCCATGTTCCCATTCCACGCCTAGCCCGCATTTGTGTCAGGATAGGAGACACCTCGCTGGCGGCCTTTTACCCCCGGAGGCAGGCAGGGTTGCTCACACGACAATCGCGTTTATAGTCCCGGTCGCCTCTATGGACGACCGGGCGCAGGCACGGGGGGGCTGCCGAGGATTTCGGCTCGACTTTAGTGCGGCTGCAGGTGCGGGTCGACACAGCCTGCGCCGCCGAGGCGGACTGGACGGCGGGCATGGTGGCGTGCGTGCGCGCTGTACTCGACTTCGCTGCCGGCCGACCCCGCTGCGGCACGCCTGCTTACCAGCGACGCGCTGGCGGCCGGTAAGGAGGCTCGCCCGCATGGTCGCCCACTTCGCCGAGCGGCTACTGCCCGGACGCGCCCTGCGGCCACAGGGTGAGCCGCTGCCCGAGATCGTCGAGAAATGGGTGGTGGGCGGCCTCGCCACCATTGTTGCCCATCGCATCGACATGGCAGGAGGAGAAGCCGCCGGAGGTGGCAGCCGAGGCGATCCAGTCCGTCCTCACCCCTACCTCGCTCGGCGCCGCCGAGGTAGCCCGGGTCGCCCTCGCCGATCCGGGCTGCACCGCACACCGCTAAAGTTGATCGCAGCGCCCGGATAGCTCAGTTGGTAGAGCACTTCCATGGTAAGGAAGGGGTCACGAGTTCGAGTCTCGTTCCGGGCTTCCCCGCCGTAAGGGGGAGAGATTGGTTGCCTGAGGCCTCGGTAGAGCATGGGCAGTCTCTCGAGACCGCTGACGCTGGCGGCGTTCGTCGAAAACGTCTGGGCGCCGCGCGCCCGGCGCCGGCTTGCGCCGAAGACCTGGGAGCGGGACTCGATCGTCTACGAGAGGCACGTCCGGCCTGCGCTTGGCGATCTCCCGATCGCCGCGATCGACGTCGAGGATCTCGCCGAGTGGCAGGACGGGCTCGAAGAGGCGGGCGTCGGCTCTCCCACTGTGATCAAGGCGATGAGCATCGTCTCGAGCGTATTCCGCGAGGCCGCGAGGCCGCGAGGCGCCCGCGCTCCACCGGCGTCAGCGGCAATCCCGTTGCCCTGCTCGAGAAGCCGCGAGCGAGGCGGCGCAGGCGGCCGCTTGTCTGGGGGCCCGTCGTCGTCGAGCGCGTGCGTTTCGAGCTCCTAGTCGGCTCGCGGCGTATTGGTCGAGGCAAGCGCCTGGCGGCACTGCGCGACGCGCTCCTGATCAGCCTGATGGAGATGACGGGCTGCCGGCCGGGCGAGGCACTCGGGCTGCGCTGGTCTGACATCGGCAATCGAGTTGCGATCGTCCGCAGGCTGAGCGGAAAGGATCTCGTCGAGGGCACGAAGACCGGCCGCCACCGCAGCGTCCCGCTGCTGAGGCCGCTGCGCGCGGATCTCGACCGGCTGCGACAGCTTTGTGACGGCGCCGCGAGCGAGCACGTCTTCCGCACTCCGGCCGGTGGCCACTGGGTCGAGACCGACTGGCGCAACTATCGCTCACGCCATTTCCGCAGCGCGCTCAAGCGAGTCGAGGCGGGGTGGGACGGCTGGCGTGGGAGCCTCGACGATCCCGCCGCCGTCCGCGAGTCCGTTGCCGGCCTCGCCTCCACCCGCCCATATGACCTCGGTCGCCACACGCACTCCGCGCTGATGCTCGCCTCGGGGATGAGCCTGCAGAGCCTTGCCCGAATCCAGGGACACGGCATCCGCGTCCTCGACGAGGCTTATTCCGAGCAGCTCACCGAGTTCGAGGAGCGTGCCGAGCGCATCGACCCCGTTGGTGAGATCGAAGCCGCACGGGAGCTGGTCTGGGCCCAGTCGGAGAATGGCCGCGACAGGCCCTACGATCAGGACTATGGCGACGCCGTTGACGACGCGCTCCGAGTGGCTGGCTGCACATCCACCCCCGGCTAGCCAACTCTCCGAGACCCTCGCCGGTATAGCCGACCGCGTTCGTGGCGGCGAGGGCTTTCAACACGCGGCACGCGAGTTTCTCGACGAGTTCTCGCTTCGCGCCGACGGTCGCTCGCGCGCCGAGGCGATCGCCGAGCGCCCTGAGCTCACCGGGGATGCTCGCTACGACGCGTATCTGGGGGCTCTCGCCGAGCATCTTGCCGCCGCACACGGACTCGAGCGGCCCACCTGGTCGATCGAGCCAGATCGATTCTTGGATCGCTTCTGGTTTGTCAGCGAGGTGCCGGGGTTCCGCGCTGTGTCCATCGCTCAGGCCCCAGCCGCGTTCCGGCGACGTGGGGTGTTTGTGCCCGAGCGCTCCCTGCACCGGGTTTGAGCGATGAACCGCGACGAGATAGTCACCGCGCTGACCGCTCTGGCGGCCGAGTTGCAAAGGCGCGGCGTCAGCGCCGACATGTACGTGGTCGGGGGCGCCGCGATCTCGCTTGCCTTCGATGAGCGCCGGGCGACGCGAGACATCGACGCAGTGTTCGAGCCGAAGAGCGTCGTCTACGAAGCCGCTGCCGCCGTTGCAGAGCAATGCGGACTTTCCTCGGGCTGGCTCAACGACGCGGTCAAGGGTTTTCTTGCGGGAGACGACCCGGAGGCCACACAGGTGCTCGACCTGCCCGGCCTCCGCTGCCTGACTGCTTCACCGCGAATCCTGCTGGCGCTCAAGGTTCTCGCGCATAGGGTGGGTGAGGACGAGGAGGACCTGCGTCTCCTGGCGGCTGAGCTCGGCCTGGAGCGAGCGGACGAGGTTCTGGCGGTGGCCGAGGAGACCTTCGGCGATCGACTCGACCCGGCGGCTCGCTTCTTCGTCGAGGAGCTGTTCAGCGCCTAGCGGCGGCGGCCTCGCGCGCTCTGTCGCGACCCACGTAAGGCGTCAGGGCGAACTCGATCGCGTCGGGGGCGAGCGCCGGCAGCGCGTCGGCGCGACCCATCTCGAGGCGCTGTGCCACGAGCATCAGGATCCCTCCCGCCAGTGCGTCCTCGAGCAGGCCGGGAAGCGTCTCGCCTTCGGGATTCTCCTCCCGCCCGCGGGCAAGCAGGCGGGCGAGGCGGTCGACCGGGCGCCTCTGATGGGCGAGATCGCCCCGGTCCTGCGCCAGCGATTCGACCGTCAGGAGGTGCGCCGCGGCGGGCTCTTCGGCCGCGAACTCCAGCACCGCCCGGATCACGGCCGCGGCCTGGGCCGGCCAATCGCCGTGCTCGCGTGCGCATGCCGTCTCGACCGCCATTCGCAGCTCGGCGAGCGCCGTCTCGAAGTCTCGCGCGAGATCGACGCTCCGAAGCCGGGGCGGCCGGCCTGAAGCCGTTCTCTGGGGCTGCTCCTGTCGCGACATGGGATTGCAGGCCCACTCTTGGCCGACTCGATCGTGCCGCCGAAGCTGGCGGTTGGCCGGACGGCCGATCGGTCCCCTGCACGGGCCAGCCGATCACTATAAACCCAAATGTCTGATCTGTAAAACTGAACATCTGCCTATCGGTACGGCGCGGACGCGGCCCGCCTTGGCTCCACGGCCGTCGGCACGCGAAAGACAATCACGTTTATCATTGGCGAACCGTCGTGTTTGCGGCGGACGAGCTGATGGCCGGGCCGCGGGGGCGGGCATGGATGGGAGAGCGAAGCAGCCGGGAGATTTCGTCAGCGCTTTCGAGAGCGCCTTCGCCCGCTTGCAGGTGACGCTCGAGATGGCCTGTGTAAGCGGCGGTCCCTGGCCCGAGCGGGTGCGCGTGGCGGTCCACCGCGCGCTCGACTTCGCCGCGACGGAACCAGCAGCCGCCGGCGTCTTGACCAACGCGGCGCTGGCGCAGGGCGCCCATGGGCTCGAACGCTACGAGCGGCTGATGGCCTACCTCGCGGGCCTGCTCGAGCTGGGCCGTGCCGAGAGCCCGCACGGCGCCGATCTTCCGGCGACGACAGAGCGCTCGCTCGCCGGCGGCGTGGCAACGATCGTCGCCAACCGGGTCGAGCGCGGGCGGGCGGCAGAGCTACCGGAGCTGACCGCCGAGGTGGTCCAGTTCGTCCTCACTCCCTATATGGGGACTGAGGAAGCGAGGCGGATGGCGACGGCAGACGACTGGCCAGGCAGCCAGCCAGACCGGTAGGGTCCACCGCCGCATGGACTTCTCCCTCACCGACGAGCAGAACGACTTCGTCGCCGCGATCCGCGACTTCTGCGCGCGCGAGGCCGGCACGCCCGAGCAGCGCGAGAAGCTGACGAACGGCTACGAGCTGCACCACAACTTCGACCTCTACAGGCAGATGGCCGAGCTCGGCTGGCTCGGGGTGACGATCCCCGAGGCCTACGGCGGCTCGGGCGGCTCGATGCTCGACGCCTGCCTCTTCATGGAGGAGACCTCGCGCGGCCTGGCGCCGATCGGCGGCTACGCGACGACGCTGATCGTCGCCGGCGCAACCCAGCGGTTCGGCACCGAGGAGCAGAAGAAGGAGATCCTCGGCGGGATCGCCGGCGGCGCGGTCGAGGCGATCGCGATGACCGAGCCCGAGGCCGGCTCCGATGTCGGCGCCCTCACCACCTCCGCCGAGCAGGTCGACGGCGGCTTCGTCCTCAACGGCCAGAAGGTCTTCATCTCCAACGCCCACATCGCCGACCACATCCTCATCGTCTGCCGCACGACCAAGGGCGAGTCCAAGCACCAGGGCCTCTCGATGATCTGGCTGCCGCGCGAGACCGAGGGCCTCGAGATCGTCCCGATCAAGACGATGGGCGGGAGCGAGACCAACACGCTCTACCTGACCGACGTCGAGGCCCCGGCCGACGCCCTGCTCGGCGAGGTCGACCAGGCCTGGACGCAGCTGATGGCGGGGCTCAACGTCGAGCGGCTGATCCTCGCCGCGACGATGCTCGGCATCGCCCAGCGCGCCTTCGACGACGCGCTCGCCTACGTCAAGGAGCGCAAGCAGTTCGGCCGCCCGATCGGCTCCTTCCAGGCGCTCCAGCACCGCCTCGCCGACATGGCGACCGAAATCGAGTCGGCCCGGCTGATGACCCGCTGGGTCGCCGCCCTGACCGACGACGACCCGGGCCGGATGCTGCCCCGCGAGGCCTCGATGGTGAAGCTGCACGTGACCGAGATCGCCAAACGCGTCGCGGTCGAGGGCATGCAGCTGATGGGCGGCTACGGCTACTCCTCCGAGTACGACATGGAGCGCCTGGTCCGCACCACGATGGTCTCGACCATCTACGGCGGCACCAGCGAGATCCAGCGCACGATCATCGCCAAAACCCTCGGCCTCTGAGCGCAGTGGGGGCGCCGCACCCGCGGCCCGCTTGGCGCTATCCTTCAGCGCAGCCTCGCGCTTCGGCCCGGGGTTTTCTCTTGTAACGACGTCCTTTCGGCAACGAGGAGAACATGGCTCGCGGAGATGTCCGCATCGCGGTGACGCTGGCTTGCGAAGACTGCAAGCGGCGCAATTATCAGACCAACAAGTCGCGGCGAAATTCGCCGGACCGAGTCGAGCTGCGCAAGTACTGTCGCTGGTGCGGCCACCACACGGCGCACAAGGAGACGCGGTAAAGCCTCATGGCGAAAACGCGCGCACAGCGCAAGGCCGAGCGGCGCGCTCGCGAAGCCGAAGAACAGAAACGCCTCGAGAGTAGGCGCGGCACCGAGTCGCGCGCCCAGCACGACACCCAGGTTCCCGTCTCCGGCGACATCGCCGAGATCGAGGCGGTCGAGGCCGGGATGGCGGTCGGGGCGGCGGAAGCCGACCTCGAGACGCCGGACGCGCCGAAGCCCCGCAGCCTGCGCCGCGCCGAGGCGAAAGAGGCCAAGCAGGCCGAGAAGCGCCAGCGCGACGAGCAGAAGCGGCGCGAGCGCGAGCAGCTCGCCAAGCGCCAGAAACAGGCGCAGGCCGAGAAGCGCCAGCGCGGCGGAGTGATCGGATTTCTGGTTTCCTGCTGGGCGGAGCTGCGCAAAGTTCAGTGGCCGGACCGCGAAACGCTGGTCCAGGCAACGGCCGTGACGATCATCTTCGTCGCCGTCGCCGCCACCTACCTCGGCGTACTCGACACCGTCTTCAGCCTCCTCATCAAGCAGATCCTTTAGCGGGATCCCAAGACAAAGGCAACCTCCAGATGTATCGCTGGTACGTGATCAACACCTACTCCGGGCACGAGAACAAGGTCAAGCACAATCTCGAGCACCGGGTTCAGACGATGGCCCAGAACCGCAACGTGCGCCAGGTCGTGGTGCCGACCGAGCAGGTGATGGAGGTCAACAAAGAAGGCCAGAAAGAATCGAAAGAGAAACGGACGATGCCCGGCTACGTCCTGGTCAACATGGAGATGACCGACGACGCCTGGGGCCTGGTCAAGAACACCCCCGGCGTGACCGGCTTCGTCGGCTCCCGCAACAAGCCGGTGCCGCTCTCAAAACCGGAGGTCGACCGCCTGCTGCACCGTGAGACGGCCGAGCGGCCCCGCACCCAGGCCCAGTTCTCGATCGGCGAGTCGGTCAAGGTCATCTCCGGCCCGCTCTCCGATTTCTCCGGCGAGATCGCCGAGATCAACGAGGACGCCGCCAAACTCAAGGTGCTGGTCTCGATCTTCGGCCGCGAGACGCCTGTAGAGGTCAATTACGACCAGGTCAAGAAGATCTAGCTACCCTCTCCGATCCCGATGGCGAAAAAAGTCCTCACCCTCATCAAGCTGCAGATCCAGGCGGGCAACGCCAACCCGGCGCCGCCGGTCGGCCCTGCCCTGGGCCAGCACGGCGTCAACATCATGGAGTTCTGCAAAGCCTTCAACGCCCAGACGCAGAGCGAGGGCGGCACGATCATCCCGGTTGAGATCACCGTCTACGAGGACCGCTCGTTCAGCTTCATCACGAAGACGCCGCCCGCCGCGGTGCTGATCCGCGAGGCGATCGGGATCAAGAAGGGCTCGGGCGAGCCGCACGTGAACAAAGTCGGCACGATCACCCCGGAGCAGATCCGCCAGATCGCCGAGCGCAAGATGCCCGACCTCAACGCCAACGACCTCGACGCAGCCTCGAAGATCATCGCCGGCACCGCCCGCTCGATGGGCGTGGACGTCAAATAGGCATGGCCCACGGCAAACGCTTCCGCAAAGAGCTCGGCAAGGTGCAGCGCGAGCGCGAGTATCCGCCAGCCGAGGCGATCTCGCTGATCAAGGAGACCGCCAGCGCCGGCTTCGACGAGACGGTCGAGCTGCACCTGCGGCTCGGCGTCAACGTCCGCCACGCCGAGGAGCAGCTGCGCGGCACCCTCGCCCTGCCCCATGGCCTCGGCAAAGACGTGACCATCGCCGTCTTCGCCGAAGGCCAGCAGGCCCGCGACGCGGAGGCAGCCGGCGCCGATTTCGTCGGCGGCCAGGACCTGGTCGAGAAAGTCCAGGAGGGCTGGACCGGCTTCGACGTCGCGATCTCGACCCCCGACATGATGAAAGCGGTCGGCCAGCTCGGCCGCGTGCTCGGCCCGCAGGGCCTGATGCCGAACCCGAAGGTGGGCACCGTCACCGACGACATCGACAAGGCGGTCACCGAGTCCAAGGCGGGCAAGGTCGAGTACCGCACCGACCGCCAGGCGATCATCCACCTCGCGATCGGCAAGGCCAGCTTCGACGCGCAGAAGCTGCTCGACAACTGCCTCGCGGTGATCGACGAGGTCGTCCGCGCCAAACCTTCCTCCTCGAAGGGCAAGTACATCCTCTCGGCGACTTTGACGACGACGATGGGGCCCGGAATACGTGTCGACGCGGGTAAGACCGGCGAACGCGAGGCGGCCGCCGAGGCCTCTGCACCGGTCGAAGAGACGGCCGAAGCCGCACCGGAGCCGGCGACCGCCTAAACTCCACCGCCGCGCGACCCCCAGACCACCGGCAGGCCACGGCCAGAAGCCCGGTGCAGGCGAACGATGAACAGAGACGAAAAGGCACAAGCAATTGAGGAGATCGCGGCCCAGATCGAGGGCGCCGAGGCGATCTTTGCGGTCGATTACCGGGGAATCAGCGTCCCCCAGGCGGCTGAACTGCGCGGCAAGCTACGCGAGGCCGACGCCAGCTTCCGCGTCGTCAAGAACCGGCTGACCAAAAGGGCCGCCGACCAGGTTGGCGAGGATCGCCTCGCCGAGCTGCTGCAGGGCCCGACCGCGCTGACCTTCGTCCGCGGCGATACCGCCCAGGCCGCCAAGGCGATCTCGACCTTCAACAAAGAGCACGAAGTCCTCACCTTCAAGGGCGGCTTCATGGCCGACATGGCGCTCGACGAAGAGAAGTTCAAGTCGATCGCCCGCCTGCCGGCCCGCGAAGTGCTCGACGGCCAGCTCGCCGGCGTCGTCGCCAGCCCCCTGACCGGCTTGGTCCGTGGCCTCGGCTCGATGGTCTCCGGGCTCGCCAACCAGCTTCAGCAGCTTCAAGAACAAAAGGAGAAAGAAGAGTAGATGGCAACGAAAGTCAAAACTGAGGATTGGATCGAGGAGCTGAAAGGCATCTCGGTGCTCGAGCTCTCCGAGCGGATCAAAGCGCTCGAGGAGGAGTTCGGCGTTTCCGCGACCGCGGTCGCCGCAGCCGCACCGGCTGCCGCCGGCGCCGCCGGCGGAGAGGGCGATGGCGCCGCTGAGGAGTCCTCCACGGTCGACGTGGTCCTGACCGAGGTCGGCGGCCAGAAAGTGCCGGTGATCAAGGTCGTCCGCGCCGCGACCGGCCTCGGCCTCAAAGAGGCCAAGGCGATCGTCGACGAGGCCCCGAAAGCGATCAAAGAGGGCATCGAGCGTGACGAAGCCGAGAAGATCAAAGGAGAACTCGAGGAGGCTGGGGCGACGGTCGAGCTCAAATAAAGCCCGATCTTGCGTGGTCGAATCCCGGGCAGGGACTCGACTGCGCCGCCTTGGCGCGACCGGTGGTTGCCTTGTGATAATTTCCCTGGTCGCGCGCTCGTTGTCACCCCCTGCCCCATATCTGCGCTGTATCCACGTCCCTCTGACCGCCTGAGGAGTCGCCGACTTTGGCACGTTCCAACGCTGCCCCCGTAACCCGCAGGAGTTTCTCCCGACTACAGAACCCCCTCGAAGTCCCCCACCTGATCGATATTCAACGTCGCTCCTTCGAGGAGCTGACGGATCCCAAGGCGGGCGGACTGCGAGAGACGATTGACGACATATCCCCGATCGAGGACTACACGGGGAATCTCGCCATCGTCTTTGGCGAGTTCAAATTCGAGGACCCTCCAAACACGATCGAGGAGTGCCGCGAGAAGGACATGACCTACTCGCGGCCGCTGACGGCCACCGTCGCCTTCCAGAACAAGGAGACCGGCGAGATCCGTGAGCAGGCCGTCTTCATGGGCGATTTCCCGTGGATGACCGATCGCGGCACCTTCATCATCAACGGCACCGAGCGTGTCGTCGTCACCCAGCTCGTGCGTTCGCCGGGCGCCTACGTGATGGCGCCCAAGGACCCTGAAAAACAGGTCTTCATCGCCAACCTGATGCCGGCCCGCGGTTCCTGGCTGGAGCTGGAAGTCGACAAAAAAGGGAAAGTCTTCGTCCGCATCGACCGCAAGCGCAAACTGCCGGTGACGGTGCTGCTGCGCGCGATGGGCTACGTCGAGGACGAGCAGATCCTCAAGATGTTCGACAACTCGGTCTACCTCAGGCACACGATCGAGGCCGACACCGAGGCGACCCGCTCAGAAGAAGGCGCCCTGATCGAGCTGTTCAAAAAGCAGCGCCCCGGCGAGCCGCCCTCGGTCGACGCCGCCAAAGCCCTGCTCGAGCAGCTCTTCTTCGACCCCAAGCGCTACGACCTGACGCGCGTCGGTCGCTACAAGCTCAACGCCCGGCTCGATCTCGATATCGACCTCGACAACCGGACGCTCACCCACGACGACATCATCGCCCTGATCAAGGAGCTGGTGAGCCTTCCGAAGCTGCTCGGGATCCCCGAGGAGATCGACGAGGAGCACCCGATCAAAGACTATGCCGCGGAGGCGATCACCTACCCGCGCGAGCCCGTCGCCGAGCACCTCGACGAGTACGAGCACTTCGGCAACCGCCGTCTGCGCACGGTCGGCGAGCTGATCCAGGAGGCCTTCCGCATCGGCCTCTACCGGATGGAGCGCGTCGTCCGCGAGCGGCTCACCACCGAAGACGCCGACGCGATCACGCCGCAGACGATCATCAACATCCGCCCGGTGGTGGCGGCGATGAAGGAGTTCTTCGGCTCCTCGCAGCTGTCCCAGTTCATGGACCAGACCAACTCGCTCGCCGGCCTCACCCACCGCCGCCGCCTCTCGGCGCTCGGCGCCGGCGGCCTGACCCGCGAGCGGGCGCCGATCGAGGTCCGCGACGTGCACCCGACCCACTACGGCCGCATGTGCCCGATCGAGACCCCGGAGGGGCCGAACATCGGCCTGATCGGCTCGCTGTCCTCCTACGCGCAGATCTCCGAGCACGGCTTCGTCACCACCCCCTACCTGCTCGTCTCCGACGGCGTCGTCAGCGACGAGATCGTCCACTACGACGCGACCCAGGAGGAGGACAAGGTGATCGCCCAGGCGAACGCCGAGGTCGATCCGAAGACGAAAAAACTGAAAGGCCCGCTGGTGCTGGTGCGTGCCGGCGAGCAGGAGTACGCCACCGCCGCGCCCAAGGAAGTCGAGCTGATGGACGTCTCGCCGACCCAGATCTGGTCGGTCGCGACGGCGCTGATCCCCTTCCTCGAGCACGACGACGCCAACCGCGCCCTGATGGGCTCGAACATGCAGCGCCAGGCTGTGCCGCTGCTCAAACCGGAGCCGCCGCTGATCGGCACCGGGATGGAGCGCCGCGCCGCGGTCGACACCGGCGACGTCACCCTCGCCAAGAACGCAGGCGAAGTCAGCCACGTCGATTCGAAGTCGATCGTCGTCACCTCGGGCTCGAAGAAAGACGAGTACCCGCTGCACAAGTTCATGCGCTCGAACCAGGGCACGATCATCCACCAGCGGCCGATCGTGAAGAGCGGCCAGCAGGTCAAGGAGGGCGACGTGCTCGCCGACGGCTCCTCGACCGCCGGCGGCGAGATCGCCCTCGGCAAGAACTGCCTGGTCGCCTTCATGTCCTGGGAGGGCTACAACTTCGAGGACGCGATCATCCTCTCCGAGCGCCTGGTCAAGGACGACGAGCTGA
>JAPVSJ010000102.1:0-11238 GCA_047519745.1 Actinomycetota bacterium
CCGGGATCGCGCGTTCGATCGGTTCGTGGCTCGGCGTCGCGTCCTTGCGCACGGAAGCGTAGATCGCACAGGCGTCCTTGTCCTCGACGCTGGGCGGCGAGACGAGTGGCCGGTAGGCACGCTCTGGCGAGTAGCGGACGGGGCCGCCCTCGCCGTGAAGCTCACGGGACTGGGTATCCGACATCTTGACCTCCCGGTTTCCGCGCCTTCTTCGAGCGGGCGCGCGACGGGTTGACGAGTTGCCGGATTATAGGGACGAGAAGCCTCACAAACCAGCGAACTCTCGTTTTCCCGCCATATGCACGGATAACTGAGAGCTCAGGGCTCAGGCCCAGGACATCGGCTCGTAGTCGCCCCCGGGATGGACGCCGATCAGGAGGGCCGAGACAGGTGCGTCGGAGCGGTTGAGGATCGCTCGCTTCGCCGCCGGCTCCAGCGAGACGAAGGTGCCGGCCGGGGCCGGATGGTCCTCGCCCTCGAGTCGCATCGTCGCCTCCCCCTCCAACACGATGTAGAGCTCGACCTGGCCGCTCTGTGCCTCGTCGTGCTCGGGGATCTGGCCCCCGGGCGCGATCTCGACCAGGTTGAAGCCGAAGGCCGAGGTGCCGAGCGCCTTGCGCGCCAGCTTCCAGGTCGCCTCGCCCGAGCCCTCCATCGCCTCGAACTCGTCGCGGTGCTTGATCGTGTAGTCGCCGGCCATCTCGTTCCAGCCTCCCGCCTATTCGCTCCAGGAGGGTTCGAAGGCGTTGTGGGCTAGCACCAGCACACCGCGCTTGCCGTTGTAGGGGACGATGCCGACGTCGGTCCCCGGACCCGGTTCGAAGCCCATGGTCTTGCCGAGGACGAACTTGCCGTCGGCGGAGAGGCCGGTTCCGAGGAAGCCCTGCTCGGTCGCTTCGATCAGCGGCCGCTGGGCCCCGGTCTGCGGGTTGACCGTTACCGCGTAGGTCGTGTCCTGGCCCTCGAACTCGGCGAGCAGTCGCGCGCCGTCGGCGGACCAGGCCGTCGGGTAGAGACCCTGGAGGAGGGGCCCGACCTTGGTGTGGGTCAGCCGCCGCACCTGCTTGCCGGCCGGATTCATCAGGTAGAGCTCGTTCTTGGGGCCGTACTTACGTTGCTTGGCGCCGAGCTGCCTGACGAAGACGATCCTGCCGTTGGGGCCCCAGAGCGGGTCGAGCGAGCGACCGTCGCGAGTGAGGCGGGTCGGCTGGACGGCGCGGAGAGTCGGGCCGGCGGGGATGTCGTAGCGGTAGACGTCGCTGCGGGCCGGGAAGTCTTCGCTCGCGGCCCTGCTGTAGATGAGCTGCCCGCCTCTCGGCGAGAAGCTGACGCCCGAGAAGAAGCCGTGGGCGATCGTCTGCTGGGCGCCGGTGACGGTGTCGAGGCGGACGTGTCGCTTGGCCCCGAGTCCGGGGCCACGCACGGCGGCGATCGAAGTCGAGTCGGGCGCCCAGTCGAAGACGGAGGTTTCACGCCATCCGGTCGCCAGCCTGCTCACAGGCGCGCTGCCGTCGGCAGGCACCAGCATCAATTCAGGCCGAGCGGAGAGCCCTTTCCCCTGCTGGAGGAAGGCGACTATCTGGCCGTCAGGTGACACCCGGGGGTTGGATCCGGCAACGAGTTCATGCGCGTTCTTGCCGTTGTCTTCGGCCGCCCAGACGACAGGGTTCAGCGGTTTGCGCAGGTAGACCAGCGTCGCCTGGGCGAGCGCCGGAACGGCGAGCAGCACGGCCAGCGACGCGAGAGCTAGAGCCCACTTGAACCTGGACACGAGGACGATCCTAACGCCGCCGGCGGCCGGGCGCGAATGGTCCACTCAGAGCTCGGGGACGTCGGCGCCCTGATCGCTGAAGGGGATGCGCTGGATTTCGGCCCAGTCGCCGTAGCGACGCTCCAGTTCCTCGCTCACCTTGCCGGCTTCGTCCCAGGTGGTCCAGACGAGGACGGTCGGCCCGGCGCCCGAGATGGTCGCGCCGAGGGCGCCGATCTCGCGGGCGCCTTCGACCAGCTCCATCGAGCGGGGATAGAGACCGCTACGGCGACCCTGGTGGATGTTGTCCTTGAGGCTGGCCGCGATCAGGCTGAGGTCGCCCCGGTAGAGGCCGAGAGTCAGGCGGGCGGCGGAGAAGATGTTGCCGAGCGCCTCACGGGTCGGGATCTGCTTCGGGATCGCCGCGCGCGCCTCGGCGGTCGGAACCTCCTCCTCGCGAGGGATGACGAGAATGCCCTCGAGCCCATCCGGCGGCGGGAAGCGCGAGCAATCGGGAGAGCCCCCCTCGGGGATCGGATCGCAGATCACGATGCCGCCGAAGATCGCGGCGGCGATGTTGTCGGGGTGGCCCTCGATCTCCGTCCCGCGGGCCAGCATCTCCTCCTGGGAGAGGGCCAGCTCGTAGAGGTGGTCGGCCGCGTAGAGGCCGGCGACGATCGCCGCGGCGCTGGAGCCGAGCCCGCGCCCGAGCGGAATGGTCCGCTTGAGCCGAAAGGCGATCCCGTCGGCGGAGTGCAGGCTCTCGAATGCCCTGACGATCAGGTTGTCGCGCCCGGTCGGCACCTCGAGTCCGGCCGGGTCGAAGGAGTACTCGGCGGTCTCCTCGACTTCCAGCTCGAGGAAGAGGTCGAGCGCGGCGGCCATCACGTCGTAGCCCGGGCCGAGATTGGCCGAGGAGGCGGGCACGCGGACAAGCCGGCGGCGGGCGGTCAATCGAACACCGCCCGCTCGACCGCGCTGAGGTCGTTCTCGCAGTTGATCACGGCGGGGGCTTTGGAGAGCGCCGTGTCGGGGTCCTTGAGGCCATGCCCCGTGAGGACGCAGACGACCGACTCCGGCGCCGGCGTCCCCTCGACCACGGGCAGGCCGTGGGCGAGCAGCCCGGCGACCGAGGCGGCCGAGGCGGGCTCGCAGAAGACGCCTTCGCTGGTCGCCAGCCAGCGGTAGGCGTCGAGGATCTGCTCGTCGGAGACCGCCGCGACGCGGCCACGCGAGGCGGTGAAGGCGGCCATCGCCTCCTCCCAGCGCGCCGGGTTGCCGATCCTGATCGCCGAGGCGACCGTCTCGGGCTTGGCGACAGGCGCGCCGTCGACCAGCGGCGCGGCGCCCTCGGCCTGGAAGCCGTAGACGACGGGGGCGACGCCGAGCTCTTCGAAGCCGCGCCAGTAGGCGGTCACGTTGCCGGCGTTGCCGACCGGGATCGCGAGCGCGCCGGGCGCCTCACCGAGCTCCTCGACCACCTCGAACGCCGCCGTCTTCTGGCCCTCGATCCGGTAGGGGTTGACCGAGTTGACGAGCTCGATCGGGTGCTTTTGGGCCAGCTCGCGGACGATCCGCAGCGCCTCGTCGAAGTTGCCCTGCAGGGCGATCACACGGGCGCCGTGCATCAGCGCCTGGGCCAGCTTGCCGATCGCGATCTTGCCCTCGGGCACGATCACCGCGCCGCGCATGCCCGCCCGAGCCGCATAGGCCGCGGCGCTGGCGGCGGTGTTCCCGGTCGAAGCGCAGATCACCGCCTCCGCCCCCCGCCCCTTGGCCCGCGAGACGGCTACCGTCATCCCCCGGTCCTTGAACGACCCGGTCGGGTTCGCCCCCTCGAACTTGAGGTAGGCGCGGACCTCGAGCCGCTCGGAGAGGCGCGGCGCCTCGATCAGCGGCGTCGACCCCTCGTTGAGGGAGACGACCGGATCCCCGTCCTCCAGCGGGAGATGGTCACGAAAACGCTCTATGAGCGGCCTAGGCATAGCTGACGGCCCCGAAAATCCAGTTTGCAGGGGCCGTCAAACGAACTCCTCCTCGATGACTCGAATGAAGCGGGGCTTCGAGCGGATGTCGTCGAGGCCGCCGATCTCCTCGACCGCCGCCGCGAAGCGCGACTCCAGGCACTCGTGGACAACCATCACCAGGCGCGCGTCGTCGCCGATGCCGCGCTGGACGACGCTTTTCACCGAGATCTCGTTCTCGCCCAGCACCTGGGCGATCCGGGCGAGCACGCCGGGCTCGTCGGCGACCTCGAGGTGCAGGTAGAAGGAGGAGGTGACGTCGGCGACCAGCGGCAGCTGCTCGCGGGCCTCGTGCACCGGGGCGTCGCCGGAGAGGATGGAGACGACGTCGCCGAGCACCGCCGAGGCGGTCTCGACCCCGCCCGCGCCGGGCCCCGACATCGTCACCTCGGTGATCGCCGCCGCCTCCACCATCACCGCGTTGAAGGGGCCGCCGATCGGGGCCAGAGGGTGGCCGCCGTAGAGGAAGCAGGGGAAGACGCGCACGCTGATCCCGCCGTCGCGGCGCTCGGCGACGCCGAGCAGCTTCAGCGAGAGGTCGAGCTCCTTGGCGTAGGCGAGGTCGTCGGGCTGGATCGCCTCGATCCCCTCGTAGGCGACCTGGTCGAGGGTGACCGGGGTGTGGAAGGCGAGGCGGGCGAGGATCGCCATCTTCGCCGCGGCGTCGGCTCCGTTGACGTCGTCGCTCGGGTCGGCCTCGGCGTAGCCGAGCTCCTGCGCCCGCGCCAGCACCTCCCCGTAAGCGGCGCCGCTGGCGGCCATCTCGGTGAGGATGAAGTTGGTCGTGCCGTTGACGATCCCGAACACCTTGTCGATCTCGGTGACACCGAAGCTCTCCTGGATCGTGCGCACGATCGGGATCACGCCGGCGACGGCGGCCTCGAAGCGCAGCTGCACGCCCGCCTCGCGGGCGACGCCGAAGAGTTCCTCGCCGTGCTGGGCAAGCAGTTGCTTGTTCGCGGTGACGACCGGCCGGCCCGCTCGCAGCGCCTCGAGCACGTAGGCACGCGCCGGGTCGACGCCTCCGATCAGCTCGACGATCAGATCGGAGCGCTCGAGGATGTCGGCGAAGTCACCATCGCCACGGGTCAGCGTGCCGGCCAGCTCCGGGCGCCGCCCGGTGGCCGCCTCGACCGCGCCGGCACGGTCGGCGAGCAGGCCGGCAAAGGCCGCGCCGACGGTGCCGTGACCGAGCAGGCCGATGCGAGCCGGGTCAGCCATCTACGTCACGCGAGGTCAGATCGTCGTAGGACTCGCGCCGCACGACGACCCGCACATCGCCGTCGCGGCAGAAGACCACCGGTGGCCGGGTGACGCCGTTGTAGTTGCTGGCCATCGCGTGTCCGTAGGCGCCGGTCGCCGGGGTGACGAGGACGTCGCCCACCGCGGGGGCGGCGAGCATCGCGTCGCGCACCAGCACGTCGCCCGACTCGCAGTGCATTCCGGCGATCGTCGCCTCGGTGTCGGGGACGGCGCCGGCGCGATCGGCGATCAGCGCCTCGTAGCGGGACCCGTAGAGCATCGGCCGCATGTTGTCCGACATGCCCCCGTCGACGGCGACGTAGGTGCGGACGCCGGGGATCTCCTTGACCGTGCCGACCCGGTAGGCGGTGAGGCCGGCGTTGCCGACCAGCGAGCGCCCCGGCTCGATCAGGATCCGCACGCCGTCGCCGAAGACCTCGGCGACGCCGTCGACCTTGACCCCGACGTAGGTGTCGATCGAGGGCGGCTCGTCCTCGGCGGTGTAGGCGATCCCCAACCCACCGCCGACGTTGACGAGGCGGCACCAGTCCCCGGCGAGCTCGCCAATCGCCCGGATTGCCAGCGCGTAGGGCTCGAGCTCGAAGATCTGCGAGCCGATGTGGGCGTGCAGCCCGACCAGCTCGAGCACGTCGGAGGCGAGCACCCGCTCGATCGCCCGCGCCGCCAGCCCGTCCTCGATGCCGAAGCCGAACTTGGAGTCGAGCTGCCCGGTCTGGATGTAGTCGTGGGTGGAGGGCTTGATTCCCGGCGTGACCCGGATCAGGACGTCCTGCGATTCGTCGAGCAGCCGCTCGCAGCGCTCGATCTCATCGAAGGAGTCGAGGATCAGGTAGCCGACGCCGGAGCGGGCGGCGAAGAGGATCTCCTCGTCGCTCTTGTTGTTGCCGTGCATGTGGATCCGTGCCGGGTCGAAGCCGGCGCGCAGCGCCATGTGCAGCTCGCCGCCCGAGGCGACGTCGACCGAGAGGCCCTCCTCGGCGAAGAGCCGGTAGGCGGCGGTGCAGGGAAACGCCTTGCTGGCGAAGAGGACTTCGAAGTCGCTGCCGCGCCGTTCGAAGGCGTCGCGATAGGCCCGCGCCCGCGCCCGCATCTCATCCTCAGCGTAGATGTAGGCGGGGGTGCCGAGCTCGGCGGCGAGCTCGACCACGTCACAGCCGGCGACCTCGAGATGGCCGCGCTCGTTCACGCGGCTGCCGGCCGGGTAAACCGGCGATGCGGCGATCGGGTCGGCGACCGCACCTGCCTGTCCGCGCTCGGGCATGAGACGGCATTGTGACGACAAAGACGTCGGTTCCGGCTAACGCCTCTCCCGGAATCAACGGACCAGCTAGCCGCCGACCGCTTCTTTGACTTTTTCGACGGTCTTGTCGACGGTTTCGCCAACGGTTGATTCGGGGCCCGCGACGCTTTCGACGACTTCTTCGGTGGCCTTGGTGACACCGGTGCCACCCAGCGTTCCGCCGGTCGCTTCGTCGACGCCGGCGACGGTTTCATCCACGGTGCCGGTGATGGCTCCGGAGGGTGAGGAGCCGCTGCCCCCGGCACCGCCTTCACCCACTCCACCGCCCCGGGGCGAGCCCGAGCCCCCGCCGCCCCCATTTCCCGAGCCGCCGCCGCTGGACGTGGCGCTGCCCGTCTGACCCGACGGCGACGAACCTCCGCCGGGCACAACCGGCGGAGAGCTGGATCCGGGGGCCGTCGCCTGCGGCCCTCCGGCAGCCGGCGACGCGGGCGAGGCCGAGCCGGCGACTCCGCCCCGGCCCCCTCCCGCTCCTGAGCCGTTTCGCGCTCGGGCGGATCGGCCGCCCGCCGCCGGGGCGGGCGCGGCTGCGCCTCCGGCCGCGGCCGCCGCCGGAGCACCCGGCGCGATCGCGGCGCCGCTGGAGTCGCCGCCGCCCAGGCCGAGGCCGGCCAGCGGCCACTCGCGCAGGGTCTGCAGCGATACAAGGGCGACGAAGGCGACCACCGCCATGCCGATCAGGGCCGTGCCGGACATCGCTCCTGCCATGTAGTTGCGCGCCTGACGGGCCATCTCGCCTCCTCTCGCCTGCTACCCAAGGTTCGCAGGAGCGAAGCTCGCTCGCATACCTAATAATTGAATTTCTTAGGTGATTTTGAGTATGGCCATGCCTAGAGGTACCCCATCGGATCGGTGGGCGCGCCGTCGATCCGGACCTCGAAGTGGACGTGCGGGCCGAAGCAGTGCCCCGTGCAGTCGCTGTAGCCGATCACCTGGCCCTGGGCGACCTGCTGGCCGGCCGACACCGCGAACGATTCCTGGTGGGCGTAGCAGGTCGAGAGCCCGCCGCCGTGGTCGATGCAGGTGAAGTTGCCGTAGCCACCGCTGCTCGACTCAGGCTCGGTGAAGATCACCGTGCCCGCCGCCGCGGCACGGATCGGCGTGCCGCTGGGAACCGCGATGTCGATCCCCTCGTGGAACTCGCTGCCGCCGAAGCGGGAGCCGAAGCCGGAGACGACCGGACCGTCGACCGGCCAGATCAAGCCGCTGCCGTTGCCGCCCTGAATCGGCCCGGCGGGCAACGGCGCCGAGCCGGTACCGGCCAGCGTCGCGGCGAGCTTGGTCTGGATCGAGGCGACGTCGCCGTCGAGGTCTTCTTCGGTCTGGGTGATCTTGGCCAGCGCCTCTTCGCGGCTGTGGCGCGCCGCGACCAGAGCCGACTGCCGCCGCTGCACGGCGGAACGGGCGCCGGCCAGCGCGTCCTCTTCGGCGGCGATCGCGTCGCGGGCCGATTCGATCCGGTCCTTGGCGGAGCGCAAACGGGCAACCGTGCGCTTCACCTGGTCGCGCAGATCGCGCACCCGGCCGACGACCGCTTCGTCGAGGCCGTGGATGCGGTTGAGGTACTCGGTGCGGTTGACGAGCTCGTCGTAGCCGCCGGATTCGACCAGCACGCTGAGGATGTCCGGCGTCCCGGTCTCGTACATCGCGACGAGCCGCTCGCGCAACGACACCAGCGCCCGGTCCAGACGCGCACGGACGATCGCCAGGTGCCTCTTGCCGACGTCGAGCTCAGCCAGCGCCCCGTCCAGTTCCCGCTGCTTGGCATCCAACCGCACCCGCACTTCCGCTTCCCGCGCCCGCAGCACCGCGACCTCACCAGTCAACTTCCCGATCTTCGCCTTGTAGTGCGAGATCGTCGTCGTCAACACGCCCTTCCGTTCCCGAACCTCAGAAAGCCTCGCTTCCTTCGCATCCAGCTTCGATTCAAGATCCTTGGCAGGCGCACCCGCAGCAAACAGCAGCACAACGAGCGCCGCCGCGGCGGCGACCAAGGCCGCCGGGGCAAGGCGAGTCTTGAGCATCGCGAAGAGGCTAGCGAAGGCCGAAAATCGGCCGATGATGTGCTTTATCCCTGCAAAACGCTATGCAGGGACAGGCTCTTTCTCAGCAGCCTTCTCGGCCTCAGCAACCACTTCCGCCGCGTACCCCAGACGCTCGGCGTATTCCCGCGCCTGCATCCGCGAGATGACCATCCGCTGGATCTCGGCCGTGCCCTCGAAGAGCTGGTAGATCTTGGCGTCGCGGAAGAACTTCTCCAGCGGCAGCTCGGTGCTCCAAGCGTCGGGGCCGACCAGGTCCATCAGCGTCGTCGTCGCCCACATCGTCACGTCGCCGGCCTTGAGCTTCGACATCGAGCCCTGGCCACCGCGCATCGGGATGCCGTTGCGGCCCATCCAGGCGGCGCGCTGGACCAGCAGGCGGGCGGATTCGATCTCGGTGGCGACGTCAGCCAGAGTCTGCTGGACGCGCTGGATCTGCAGCAGCGGCGTGCCGCCCTCGGACTGTCCCTCGAGATACTCGAGGGTGAACTCGTAGGCGGCCTGGGCGATCCCCAGGGCGGAGGCGCCGACGAGCGGACGGGTGATCTCGAAGGTCGCCAGGGCATCGGCGCCGCGCGACTTCTTCCCTTCGCGACCGCGCTGCAGCTTCTTCTCCAGCTTCTCCTCGCCGCCGAGCAGGTTCTCGGCCGGGATGCGGCAGTCCTCGAGCACGATCTCGGCCGTGTGCGAGGCGCGGATACCGAGCTTCGACTCCTTTTTGCCCTGGCTCAGCCCGGGGGTGTCCTTGCCGATCACGAAGGAGGCCTGACCGCGGGTGCCGAGGCTCGGGTCGACGGTGGCGACGACGACGTGGACGTCGGCGATGCCACCGTTGGTGATGAAGACCTTGGTCCCGTTGAGGATCCACTCGTCGCCGTCGCGCTTCGCGGTCGTCTTCAGGCTCTTCACGTCGGAGCCGGCCTGCGGCTCGGTCACCGCGTAGGCGCCGAGCTTGACCTCGTCGCCCGCGCCAAAGCACTCAGGCACCCAGCGGGCGATCTGCTCGGGGGTGCCGGACGAGGCGATGCCCGCAGCGGCGAGGCCGGAGCCGGAGATCGCCAGGGCGATGCCGGCGCAGCCCCAGTGGAACTCTTCGGCGGAGATCACCTGCATCTGGCCGTCGGCGTCAGAAGCGGAGCGCTGGATCGCCTCGAGGCCCTGGAAGCCCTGTCTACGCGCCTCCTTGATCACCTCCCAGGGAATGCTCTCCTCTTCGTCGTGCTTGCGCGCGGCGGGGCGGATCACGTCGCGGGCGAAGGCCCGGGCGCGATCCTTGTAGTCCTGCTGCTCGTCATTCAGTGCGAAATCCATCGGTCTCCTCGTCGACACGTAGCCAAAGTTCGTTGATTGACTGGTCAGTCAACCAGTTCGGAAAGTTTAGCTGACCCGCCAGCCAGCTCCACGAAAAGCGGAAACGTCTAGCGTTGCCGCCGTGGCACTCAAGGAGCGGCCGATCAACGCGGACCTACCGGCCTCGACGCCTGGCGAGAAACCAGATGCGCGGGCGCCTCGGCCGGCAAAAGCACCAAACGCGAAGCGTCCGAAGCGACAGCGCAAGCCGATCCCGGCCGCGCTCAAGGCAATTGCCGGGCTGTTCCTGCTCGCCATCGTCTTCATCGTCGCCGCGATCGTCGGCGGCCGAGGCGGCAGCGGCGAAAGCCCGGAAACCCCGGCCCCTGTCAGCGAAACGCCCGGCGCACCGGCCAAATCACCCGCCTCGCGGACGCCGGAAGAGCTCGGCTACCCGGCCTTCGCGACCGCGAACACGACGCGGGTGGGCGGCTCCGATCCGGCGTCGAATGCAGCCGGGGTCGCCCTTGCCGTCTATCCCTCAACCGCACCGGCGCAACGTCCACCGACGGTGACGCTGGTCGACGCGGACGACTGGCGCGGGGCGATCGCCGCCTCGGTGCTGATCGCAACCCCGCTCGACGCCCCGGTCCTGATCTCCGAAGCCGGCGACGTGCCCGAACCGACCGCGCAGGCGCTCGACGCGCTCGACCCGCAGGGCGACAGGAAGACCAAGGGCATCCAGGCGTTCGCGATCGGCGCCGCCTCGGCGCCGTCGGGCCTGAAGGTGAGACAGGTTGGCGCCGGCGGTACCGCCGGCGCCGCGGCGATCGCCGAGCTGCGCGACGAACTGCTCGGCGGCGCCCCGAAACACGTCGTGATCGCGTCGGCAGCGGAGCCGGCCTTCGCGATGCCGGCCGCGGCCTGGGCGGCGCGCTCGGGTGATCCGGTCCTCTTCGCCGGCAGGGACAAGCTCCCGGCCCCGACGGCCGCGGCCCTCGCGCGCCACCCGAAGACGCCGGTCTACGTGCTCGGCCCCTCCTCGGCAATCTCCTCCGACGTGGTCCGCGAAATCGCCAAGATCGACAGCGACGTGCGCCGGGTCTCGGGTGAGGACCCGGTCACCAACGCGATTGCCTTTGCCCGCTACGCCGACGGCAGCTTCGGCTGGAACATCAACGACCCCGGCCACGGCTTCGTCGTCGCCGGCTCCGAAGAGCCGCTCGACGGCCCCGCGGCCGCGGCTCTCTCCGCCTCGGGAACCTGGGGTCCGCTGCTGCTCACCGACAGCGCCGATACCCTTCCGCCTGCGCTGCGCGGGTACCTGCTCGACGTCAAGCCGGGCTATACGACCGATCCGACGCGCGCCTTCTACAACCACGTTTGGGTAATCGGAGACCAGGAAGCCATCGGCGTGAACGAGCAGGCCGAAATCGACGAGCTGGCCGCACTGGCCAAGATCGGGGGGGAAGAATGAGACTCCCTGTGTCAACCCCCCGCCATTTGAAGACGTTGCAAATTGCCGTGTTTGGCGGGGTCATAGGCGACTCCGTCTTGCCAGCAGCGCCA
>JAPVSJ010000103.1:0-8850 GCA_047519745.1 Actinomycetota bacterium
GGGTCGAGCATGGCCTTCTCGCAATTTGCGACCGGCATTGCCGGTTAGCTGGTCCCTGCCTCCAGTCGACTATTGACTCGTCGGCGAAGAACTAGTCCACCGCCGCATATTGCAGCCTTGTCCCCCCTGTAGGGAGGAAAAGGCTTCAATATCGCCGGGATGATGAAGTCGGCGCTGGTCACGGGGGCTTCGACGGGGATCGGCCGCGCAACCGTCCTGCATTTGGACGCGGCTGGATGGCGGGTCTTCGCCGGCGTACGGAGAGAAGAGGATGCGGATGCGTTGCGTCAGGCCGGCTCGGAGCGACTGGTGCCCCTAATGCTTGACGTGACCGACCCGGCCCAGATCGCGGCGGCGGCCGAGCGGGTCGGAGCGGAGGTGGGGGAGGGAGGCCTGGACGGCCTGGTCAACAACGCCGGCATCGCCGTGCCGGGGCCGCTGGAGACGCTGCCGATCGAGGACTTCCGCCGCCAGATCGAGGTCAACCTGACGGCGCATGTCGCCGTCACCCAGGCGATGCTGCCGGCGATTCGCGCCGCCCGCGGCCACATCGTCTTCATCACCTCGATCGGGGGCCTGATGGCCTTCCCGATGTTCGGCGCCTACCACGCCGCCAAGTTCGGCCTGGAGGCGGTCGGCGACGTCTTCCGCCAGGAGCTGCGGCCCTGGGGGATCAGGGTCTCGATCGTCGAGCCGGGCTCGATCGCGACGCCGATCTGGGAACGGGGCGAAGCCGAAGTCGACGTGATCGCGAGTCGCGCCCGCGACGCTCACAGCGAGCTCTACGGCGAGGCGATCGACGCCTACCGCGAGGTGGCGCGGAAGACCGGTGCGCGCGGCATTCCGCCGGTGCGGGTCGCGAAGAAGATCGAGCACGCCCTCGGCTCCCGGCGCCCCCGCACTCGCTATCTGGTCGGCGCCGACGCCCGCGGTCAAGCCCTGGCCCAGGCCGTCCTCCCAGATCGTCTCGTCGACTGGCTGGTCGCACGCGCGACCGGGATGTAGTCGCCGACGCATCCGACATTCACCCCACCCTGGTGTGGTCAAAGTCGGATGCGTGACTAACGCGGCGCTGGAGCGAGCGCCTCGCGCTCTTCCTCGATCGCGCTGAGGGTCGTCTGCGCGCCCGTCCGCATGGCGATGTCGGCGGCTTCGTCGAGCGCCTCGCGCGCGCCCTTCTCGCCGCCGGCTGCGCGGGCGCGCCCCAGCGCCAGCAGCGCCAGCGGCAGCGACCAGAGCATGCCTCGCTCGCGGGCGATCTCGCTGGCCCAGGCTGCCAGCTCGACTGCTTCGGTGACGCGGCCGACGCCGATCAGCGCTCCGGCCCGGATCGCCGCCCGCCAGGCCTCCATCTCGCCGCCGTTGTCCATCGCTTCGCGGTAGATCTGCTCGGACTCCTCGATCGATTCCAGCGCCGCCTCGTATTCCTCGGCCGCGAGCTGGGCAGTCGCGAGGTTGGCGAGCGCCAGGCTGCGCGAGAAGACGTCGCCGAGGCGCTCGGTCAGCTCGAAGTTGCGCCGCGCCAGCGCAACCCCGGCGGTCGCTTCACCGCGCATCGCCAGCAGCTGCGAGAGGTTGCCGCGGGTCCAGCTCGCCGTCTCCGGGTCGCCATGCTCGGTGGCCAGGGCCAGCGCCTCGTTGTACAGCCGCTCCGCCTCCTCGATGTGGCCCTGCTCGCGCTGAGCCAGGCCCTTGCCCATCGTCGCCCAGGCGATCGGGCTGCCGATCACGATTCCCGCCCCGGCCTCGCGGTCGCCATCGGTCAGGGTCAGCACCTCGTCGAGCTCGCGTTCGAAGCCCGCGAAGTCCCCGGCGCAGAGGTACGCGTAGGCGCCGGCGGCGCGCATGGCGATGCGCAGATGCCGGTCGCTCGATTCGTCGGCCAGTCGGTTCACCTCCTCCACCGCGGACAGCCAGACGTCCGCCCGGTGGGTCATCCCGGGCCGCGCCGAGGTCGCCATCTTCAGCATCGCCAGAGAGTGCAGATCGCCGCTTCGGGTCGCGATCTCCTCCGCCTCGGCGGCAAGCCGCGCTTCCTCCGCCGCGTCCATCCCCAGCCGCCAGGCGTACTGGAGCTGGAGCAGGCGCGAGGTGACGGCGAGCGCCGCGGTTTCGTCGTCCTCGGGCAGCTCGGCGACCAGCTCGGTCACCCGCCGCCAGAGTCGCAGCGCGTCGCCGGGATGGCTGCTGCCCGCCCAATACGCCGCCCGCGCCGACCAGCGCGCCGCTTCCAGCGTTTCGCCGCCCGACTCCATGTGGCTGCCGATCAGCGCCGCCAGCTCGTCATGGCGATCGGGATTCAGCTCGATCAGCGCCCGCGCGACCGCCGCGTGCGTCGCCGCGCGCTGCTCGCCGAGCTGCGTGCCATAGGCCACCTCGCGAGTCAGCGGGTGACGGAAGGCGAAGATCCGTTCCGGATAGAGCTCGAGCTCGTAGAGAAAGCCGCTGTCGGTCAGGTCGCAGAGCAGCGGCTCGATCTCGTCGGGCTCGAGGCCGGCGGTGAGGCGTAGGGCTCGCTCCGCGACCTCCTTGCCGGCGACCGAGGCCACCTGCAGCAGCCGCTTCGCCTCAGGATCGAGCCGGTCGATTCTCGCCGCCAGCACCGTCTGCACGCTGGCCGGCACCCCCGTGTCCTCCACCGGGCGCGCCAGGCGGTACGCGCCGCGCTCGCCCTGCAGGTCGCCGGACTCGGCCAGGTCGCGGACGATCTCCTCGATGAAGAAAGGGTTGCCCGCGGAGCGCTCCTGGATCAGCTCGGCGAGGCCGTCCAGCGAGGGGTCCTTCCCAGCCAGGTCATGCAGCAGCTCGGCGGTTCCGGCCGGACCGAGCGGCTCCAGCGAAATCTGGTGGTAGTCGGGTGGACCGGTCCAGACGGGCTCATACTCGGGGCGGAAATTGACCATCGCCAGCGTCTGCGTGCCCTCGACCGAGCCGAGCAGTTCGCCGAGCAGCGCCTCGCTCGCCCTGTCGATCCAATGCAGGTCCTCGACGATGGTGACGATCGGGTGGCGCCGCCCGGGCGCCCGCACGAGATGGCAGACGACGCCGCGCAGCGCCCGCTCGCGTGCCTCGGCGCTGAGCTGGGGCAGCGGCCGCTCAGGGTCCGGCACGCCGAGGAAGTCGAAGAGGACCGGCAGGTCGTCGGCGAAGGCGGGGTCGAGCAGCAGCGCCCGCCCGGCGATCTTCTCGCGCACGATCCGCTCGCTGTCGGCGTCGGCGATGCCGAAGTAGGCGCGCAGCATCTGCAGCACCGGCATGAAGGGGATCTCGCGCCCGTGCGCCTGGCCCTGGCATTCGAAGACCTCGATGCCGCCGGCCCGCGCGCGCTCGGCGAGCTCGTGGCAAAGCCGGCTCTTGCCCACGCCCGGTTCGGCGACGATCCCGACCGCGGCGCCCTCGCCGGCCTTCGCCCGCTCCAGCGCCTCCTCCAGCACCGCCATCTCGGCGTCGCGGCCGACGAATGGCGAGAAGCCGCGCTCGCGCGAGAGGTCGAGCCGCGAGCGCGCGCTGCCGACCCCGGCCAGCTCGAAGACCCGGATCGGCCGGCTCGCCCCCTTGATCTCGAACTCGCCCAGATCCTCGAGTGCGAGGAAGCCGCGCGCCAGCTCCGCCGTGGCCTCGGTCAGGTAGGCCTTGCCGGGCTCGGCCAGGGCCTCCATCCGCTGGGCGAGGCCGACCGTGTGCCCGATCGCCGTGTACTCGCCGTCGCCGCCAGGGCCGATCGCACCGGCGACGACCTCCCCCGAGTTGATCCCGATGCGGGCGGAGAAGCTGAGCCCGTGCTTGCGCCGGAGCTCCCCGGCGTAGCCGGCGATGTCGTCGAGCATCCGCAGCGCCGCGAAGCAGGCGCGCTGGGCGTGGTCCTCGTGGGCGACGGGAGCGCCGAAGACGGCCATGATCCCGTCGCCGGTGAATTTGTCGACGGTGCCCTCGAAGCGCCTCACCTCGTCGGAGAGGATCGAGAAGAAGCCCTGCATGATCCGGCGCCACTCCTCCGGGTCCTGCTGCTCCGCCAGGTCCATCGAGCCCTTGACGTCGGCGAAGAGCACGGTCACCTGCTTGCGCTCGCCGTCGGCCTCGATGCGATCGGTACCGCTCACAGAACCCCAATCGTACGCCCCGAAGACACCTATACTGGCCAACTCAAACCGATTGACTGGTCAGTCAGTCAGCATGGAAGAGGACAAAGTGCGCGTAGCGGCGGTGCAGCTCAACTCGAACGGCGACAAGGCGCGGAACCTGGCCGCCGCCGAGCGCCTGGTGCGCGCGGCGGCCACCGACGGGGCCGAGTTGGTCGCTCTGCCGGAGAAGTGGAACCTGCTCGCCTCCGGCGAGGAGCTGGTGGCGGGCGCCGAGGGGCTCGACGGGCCCTGCCTCGCCGCCGCCCGCTCCTGGGCCCGCGAGCTGGGCATCCACCTGCTCGCCGGCAGCATCGCCGAGCGGGGGGCCGACCCGGGCGAGAAGGCGTTCAACACCTCGGTGCTGATCGGGCCTGGCGGCGAAGACGTCGCCGTCTACCGCAAGATCCACATGTTCGACGTCGAGGCCGGCGGTGTCGCCTACCGCGAGTCCGAGTACGAGCAACCCGGCGAGGAGATCGTCTCGGCCCCGGTCGACGGCGTCGAGCTCGGCCTCACCGTCTGTTACGACCTGCGCTTCCCCGAGCTGTACCGGATCCTCGCCCTGCGCGGCGCCCGCCTGATCGCCGTTCCCTCGGCCTTCACCGCCGCAACCGGCCGCGATCACTGGGAGGTGCTGCTGCGCGCTCGCGCGATCGAGAACCAGGCCTTCGTCCTCGCCCCCGACCAGGTCGGCGAGGCGCCGCCCCACTACAGCTCCTACGGGCACTCGGCGATCGTCGACCCGTGGGGGCGCGTTCTGGCGGAGGCGCCCGAGGGGGAGTGCTTCGTCGCCGCCGAGCTCGACCTCGCGGCGCAGGAGCGGGTCAGGGAGCAGCTCCCCTCGCTCGCCAACCGCCGCCCCCAGGCATACCGTTGGCCCCAGCTCATGGAGGCGCACGCCTGATGGCCTCTTCCAAAGCCGCTCCGGCGATCGACAAGCGCCGCCAGATCCTCGACGCCGCGGTCCGCGTCTTCGCCCGCCAGGGCTTCCACTCGACCCGCGTCGCCGACATCGCCGACGAGGCCGGCGTCGCCTACGGCCTCGTCTACCACTACTTCAAGTCGAAGGACGAGGTCCTCAACGAGCTCTTCAGCGAGCGCTGGTCGCTGCTGCTCGCCGCGATCGAGGAGGCCGATGCCAGCGAGGCGACGCCCCGCGCCAAGCTCGAGGCCGTCGCCGGCTTCATCGTCGAGTCCTACCGCCACGACCCCGAGCTGATGAAGGTGATCATCGTCGAGGTCACCCGCGCCGCCAACTCCTTCGGCCGCACCCACCTGGCGGAGATCCGCCGCGCCTATGACTCGATCGCCAAGATCGTCGCCGACGGTCAGGAGGCCGGCGCCTTCCGCCGCGACATCGACCCGATCTTCGCCTCGATGTCCTTCTACGGCGCGATCGAGCAGCAGCTCTCGGGCTGGATCTTCGAGCTGATCCCCGCCGGCGAGAAGAACTTCGAGCAGGCAAAGTCTCTTGTCACCGCGACGATCTGCGACGGGCTCGAGCCTCGATAGGTAAGGTCGGGCGCGATGGACAACGAGATCGTCAAACGCCTCGCCTGGAGCGGCCTGCTCGCCGTCAGCAGCGCGCTCGCCAGCATCGTCGCCGCAAGGCTCGCCGCGATCGTCTGGAGGCGTGTCTTCGAAGAGGACCCGCCGGAGTAGCCGTCGCCGTGCCCGATCCGACCGCGACCCCGCCGCAGGAGCCCGAGGACCGCTCGGTAGCCGAGCTCGTCTTCGACGTGTCCGAACGCGCTTCCTCGCTCGTGCGCGAGGAGATCGAGCTCGCCAAGACCGAGATCGGCGAGAAAGTCGGCAAGATCCTGCGCGGCTCGGCCGTCGGCGTCGCCGCCGGCGCCTTCGCCTTCCTCGCCCTGATCCTGATCATGGAGGGGGTGGCCTGGCTGCTCAACGAAGAGCTCTTCGACGGCAAGACCTGGCCCGGCTTCTTCATCGAGGCGGCGATGTTCCTGCTGATCGCCGGCCTCGCCGGGCTCTTCGCCTACCGCTCCGTCCAAGCGGGCGCCCCGCCGATGCCCGAGCAGGCGATCGAGGAGGCCAAGCAGATCAGGAGCACGCTGGAAGGCGAGCCCGAAAAGCCGATTCAGGCCGAGGTACCGAAATGAGCGAACGCACCGCGGCAGAGATCCGCCGCGACATCGACCTGCAGCGACAGGACCTCGGCCGCTCGGTCGAAGCCCTGCGCGGCCGCGTCACCGAGCTCACCGACTGGCGCCGCCAGGTCAAAGAGCACAAACAGCAGCTGGTCGTCGGCGCCGCCGTGGTTGGCTTTGCGGTGGGCCTGCTGGCGATGCGCCGTCGCCGCCGCTGACGGCGTCAGGTCAGCTCAGAACCGACTTCGAGACCGACCCGATCCCGAGCAGACCCGGCCCGACGTGGGCGCCGAGGACGGCGCCGATCTCGGAGATGAAGGCCGGCTCGCAGCCGAAGATCTCACGCGCGTCGTCGGCCAGGGCGGCGGCCGTCTCGTCGTCCTGGATGTGCTGGACGACCCAGGCGTCGAGGCCGGACTCGTGGCGCTCGCGGGCGTAGTCGCGCAGGCGCTCGATCGAGCGGGCGCGGGTGCGGACCCGCTCCACCGGCGTGATCTCCTCCTCCAGGGTGAGGATCGGCTTGATCTTCAGCGCCGAGCCGATGAAGGCGCTGGCACCGCCGATCCGCCCGCCCCGCCGCAGGTACTCGAGGGTGTCGATCGCGAACCACATCTTCAGCTCCTCGCGGGTCCGCTGGGCGCGGGCGAGCGCCTCGTCGGCGTCGCCCCCTGACGCGGCAGCGGCAGCGGCGCCGAGCGCGCAGAGGCCCATCCCGCCGGCCGCAGAGCGCGAGTCGAAGATCTTGATCCGCTCGCCGTCCTTGCCTTCGTCGATCAGCTGCCGGCGCGCCTGGCCGGCGGCCTCGAAGGTGCCGGAGATCCCGGCCGAGATGTGGACCGAGGCGATCTCACGACCGGCGTCGAGCAGCGGTTCGTAGACGGCGAGGAAGTCGCCGATCGAGGGCTGCGAGGTCGTCGCGCCGCTCTCGGAGGCGCGCAGGCGCTCGAAGAAAGCGCCGTAGTCGCCGACCTCGGTCTCCTTCTGCTGATCGCCGTCGATCGAGACATAGAGGCTGACCAGCTCGATGCCTCGCTGCTCGCGGAGCTCCGTGGGCAGGTAGGCCGTGCTGTCGCAGACGACGGCGGTTGGGGCGCTCGGGGTCAAGGTGGGCGATTCTCTCAGACCTGCCGCTACACTTAATGAAGTGACCGAGGCGACCAGCGACAGCCCACCAGAGGCGATCACCCTCACCGACAAGGCGGCCGTGAAGATCGGCGAGCTGCTGGGCGGTCAGGACGACGCTGAGGGTCAGGCGCTGCGCGTCGCCGTTCGCGGCGGCGGCTGCTCCGGCTTCCAGTACGCGCTCGCCTTTGACCGCGCCAAGGACGACGACCACGTCTTCGAGGTCGACGGCGTCGCCGTCGTCGTCGACAAGGTCAGCATGCAGTTCGTCTTCGGCTCGGAGGTGGATTACGTGGAAGGCTTGCAAGGGGCGGGCTTCCAGGTCAACAACCCCAACGTGGTTGCCGCCTGCGGTTGCGGGTCGTCCTTTCAGGTGAAAGACGACGCCGACGCGACGCCCGCGGCCGTCTAGCGCCGTCCGGGCGAGCTATTCGATCTGCAGCGGCGGCGATTGCGCCGGGGCGGCTGCCTGCGGTGCCGCCTCCGGCTGCTCGACCCCCAGCGCTTCGGCCAGCTCGCCGGACTCGAACATCTCCTCGACCAGGTCCGCGCCGCCGACCAGCTCGCCGTTGACGTAGAGCTGCGGGAAGGTCTGCCAGTCCGATATCTCCGCGGTCACCTCGCGCAGCGGCTGCAGGGCGGGGAGGACGTCGATCGCGCCGTACTCGACGTCCATCGAGTCGAGCACCTGGACGACCCGCATCGAGAAGCCGCAGCGCGGCATCTCCGGCGTCCCTTTCATGAAGAGCAGCACCGGGTTGGCGGCGATCAGCTCCTCGACTTTCTCCTTCAGCTGTGGATCGACCATGGCCACAGGGTATCTACCCCGCCACCTCGGTCCTGATCGAGAGCGCGTGGATCTGACCGTCGTCGAAGCGCTCCTTGACGGCGGCCTTGACCAGGCGATGCTGGTCGAGCCGCGAGAGCCCCTCGAACTGGGCCGCCCTCACCACGGCGCGCAGGTGCTGGCCGCCGCCGTCTTCGTCCTCGACCGTCACCTCGGCGCCCGGCAGCGCTGCCTCGATCATCGATTTCAACTCGACGAGGTCGACCACGGCGTCAGCCGGAGATCTTCTCGCCCAGCGCGCCGAGCATCTCCTCGACGCGGACGAACTTGACGCGGGGGCGGCCGTGGGGCTCGCCGCGGCCGACCTCGGCCTGGTCGATCGCCTGCCAGTCCTCGAAGCTGACGTAGCGGATGCCGCGCTCGGCGAGCAGGTCCTCGACTGCGGTGGGCTCGGGGCTGGCGGGGCTGAGCAGGGTCTGCGACTCGACGTCGGCGAGCAGGTGCTGGACGGTCTCCAGCGCGTCTTTCTTGTTGGTGCCAATAACGCCGGAGGGGCCGCGCTTGATCCAGCCCGCGGTGTAGTGGCCGACCTTGTGGCCGGAGTCGTGCGAATCGAGCACGCGGCCGCCCTCGTTGAGGATCAGGCCGCGCTTCTCGTCGAAGGGGACGCCCTCGATCGGGATCCCGGTGTAGCCGACCGAGCGCAGGA
>JAPVSJ010000104.1:0-3484 GCA_047519745.1 Actinomycetota bacterium
CGACGTCGGCGCCGACCTCCTCGCAGACGTTGGCGATCTCGTTGACGAAGGAGATCTTGGTCGCGAGGAAGGCGTTGGAGGCGAGCTTGATCATCTCGGCGCTGGCCACGTCGGTGTGGACTATCTCCCCTCCCAGCGGCTCATAGAGGGCGGCGACGGCGTCGCCCGCCGCCCTGTCGCCCGCGTCGGCGCCGATCACGACGCGGTCGGGATGGAGGAAGTCGGCCACCGCCGAGCCCTCCTTGAGGAACTCGGGACAGGAGACGTAGGGCAGGCCGGGCCTGTCGCGGCGGATCGCCTCGCCGGTGCCGGCCGGCACGGTGCTCTTCATGATCAGCACGTGCTCCCCGGCGGCGGGCAGCTCCTCGACCACGGCGCGGACTCGCGAGAGGTCGGCGTCGCCGGAGCGGGTCGGCGGGGTGTCGACGCAGACGAAGAGCAGCCTGGCCGAAGCGAGCAACTCGTCCATGTCGGTGGTGAAGGTGAGCCGCTCGGCGTTGCGCGCGAGCAGCTCGTCGAGCTCGGGCTCGTGGATCGTCGTCTCGCCCCGCGAGAGCGCCGCGACCTTCTCGGGGAGGATGTCGCGGGCGACAACCCGGTGGCCAAGGTCGGCGAAGCAGGCCGCCGTCACCAGGCCGACCCAGCCCACCCCGATCACGCCGATCGGCTCTCTGCTCTCCATCATGGTTGCGCGCTCCCTCGCTTCGTCGTTGCCTTCTTCGGCTTCTTATTCGGAATTATCACCCTGGCCGACCGCGCCATGCCCAGCATCTGGTCGTTGGTCAGGGATTGCAGCAGGCTGTTGGAGACCCAGTAGGTGTTGTCGCCCCGGTGCCAGGCGATCATGCTGACCCGATCGCCGTCGATGTAGATGTCGTACTCGCGGCCGTGGATCGTCCTCGTTTCGCTCGGGTTGTCGAGGATCGGGGGGTCGCTCCAGCCCTGGATGCCCTGCACCCCGAAGTACTGGGTTTCGTATTCGGGCCCGTATTCGGCGACCATCCTGTAGGCGGCGTGGCGTTTGCCATCGGTGTCCTTGAAGTGGTACACGCGCGGGTCCTGCACGTGGTAGTAGCTGTTGCTTTCGACGTAGAACGCTTCCGCTGGGAGGCGGCTCGCGTAGAAGACGGGGAAGCCGCTGCTGACCTTGCGTGCAACCGACTTGCCCTCGAGCTCGCCGGCTTCACCGGCGGCGACGAGGCCGTCGCTGCCGGGCGGCTTCGGCTTGACACGAGGCTTTGGATGGGGCTTGCTCTTCTGCCCCTTGCCCTTCTTCTTCGCCTTCCCCGCCGGATGTTCGCTGCCTTCCAGCGTGCCGCGCGGGCCGCCGCTGGCTTCGATCCCGAGGAACTGTTCGACGGCTCCATGGATCGCTTCCGGCGTCGCGTAGACGAAGCTGGGACCGAGTTCGGCCGGGAAATGGACCTCCTTTATTTCTGCGTTGCGCGAGGCGATGAACAGCTTCAGCACTTCGAGCATCGTCTGCGTGTCGCTGATGTCGGAGGTCGTGTACTTGGTGAAGATGTCGATCAGTTCGTTGCGGCCGAGCACGAGCTGGTCGATCGGGACCCGCTGGCGCGCCGCGCTGAGGAAGTCCTGCTGGCGTGCCGCCCGGACCAGGTCGGTGTCGGTGTGGCGGTAGCGCACGTACTGCAACGCCTTTTTGCCGCAGAGCAACTGGTAGCCCGGCTGGACGTCGATTTCCGAATACTGTTCGGAGGGCGGCACGCCCACGTTCGAGTGGTAGTAGCGGCGGTCGATGTCGACGTAGACGCAGTTGATCGCGTCGACGGCGCGGACGAAGCCGAGGTAGTCGACGTTGACGACGTGGTTGATCGGCAGGCCGGTCAGTTCCTTGACGACCTGCAGCGTCAGCTTCGGCCCGCCGTAGGTGTAGGCGGCGTTGAACTTTTCGGTGCCGAAGCCGGGGATTTCGACCTTGAGGTCGCGCGGGATCGACATCAGCGCGATCGCGTTCTTTTCCGGATCGAGCCGCAAGAGCAGGGTCGTGTCGGAGCGGCCGGGATCTTCGGGTTCGCTGGCGCGCTTGTCGGAGCCGATGATCAGGATGTTCTCCGGTTCGCCCCCGTGCGTCTGGGCGAGGACGCGCTCGACCTTGTTCTGCAGTTTGTTGTTGTGCGAGAGCGCGTCGGCGATGCTGCCGATGTAGAGAAGGATGCTGGCCGACGTCGCCGCGGCGGTCGCGGCGATGATCACGACCGAGGCCAGCGTGAAGCGCCACCAGTAGCGCTTGCGCTTCGGCGGCGGCTCGTGATCGCCCTCGGGCGGCGGTTTCTTGAATACCGGCTCGATCATCGCCACGCCGCTAGCCCTCGAGCCGATCCGGGATCGCGCTCAGAAAGCCTTCGAGCGCCTGCTGGTAGGCCACCAGCGAGGGCACCGAGACCCACTCGGCGGGACCATGGTGGCCTTCGCCGGCCGGGCCGAACTCGACCGCGGGCACACCGACGCGAAGGAAGGAGACGGCATCGGAGGCCCCGTCGCGACCGACGCTCATCGGCTCCCCGTCGTGGTGCGCCGAAGCCGCCTCTCGCAAGCCCTGGACGAAAGGCGAATTGCGATCGACAACCGCCGGCGGCCTTGTGAACAGCGGCGTCACCTCGACGTCGGGCAAACTGCGCACCTGCTCGAGGACGGTCTCGGGGTCCTGGTCGGGCAGGTAGCGGATATCGACGTCTATTGCGCATCGGTCAGGCACCTTGTTGAGCGCGTCGCCACCCATGATCCGGCCGAGATTGATCGAGGGGCGATCGAACAGCTCCGAGCTGTGCCTAGCGAAAGGTAGCGACTCGATGCTGCGGAAAACATCGTGTGCCTTGAGCACAGCGTTGTCCCCCAGCCACGGCGTCGCTCCATGGGCGGCGACGCCGCTGACCTCCAAACGCAGCGCCAGCACCCCCTTGGCCTCGACGCCGATCTGCAAGTCGGTCGGCTCACCGGTAATCGCAAAGTCGCCGACGAAGCCCCCATCGACGAGGTGATCGCTGCCGCGATCAGCCTCCTCCTCAGACTCCTCGTCGCCGACGATCCCCAGCCGCACCCGCACCCGCTCCGAATCGCGCATGGCGGCCGTGGTAAGCAGCATTGCGGCCAGAGCCCCCTTCATGTCATAGGCGCCGCGCCCATAAAGCCGCTCCCCATCAACCGAAGGATCGAACTGCCCCGCCCGCCCCGGCACCACGTCCAAATGCCCATGCAGCACAACCGTAGGCGCGTCCTCCGGCCCCACTTCAGCCTTGAGCACAGGCAGCCCCCGCACCTCTTCAGTGGCAACCGAGATCCCCCGAGCTTCCAACCACCCCTCGACGAATCCAGCAGCTTCCAAAACCCCGTCCGCCCCAGACGTGTCGTACCCGATCAACCGCGTAGCAAGCGCAACCAGCTCCTCACTCATCCGCCGAAGCCTCTCAGGAGGAGGGAGCGGGTGCCCCTCCGCGGGAATGTCGCGAAGCGGCGATATGCA
>JAPVSJ010000105.1:0-5662 GCA_047519745.1 Actinomycetota bacterium
CGACGCCACCATGGCCCGCCTGCCCTGGCTCGTCGTCGCGCTATCGCTGGTCGCCGTCCTCATGCTGATCATGGTCGTGCGCTCTCTGCTGCTGCCGCTGATCGCCGTCGCGCTCAACCTGCTGACGATCGCCGCGGCGTTCGGCGCCCTGCAGCTCTTCTTCGGGCTCGACCTGCTGGTCGGCCCCCGCTACATCGACGCGATCTCGGCCGCCGGAGTGCTGACGATCATGTTCGTCCTCTCGATCGACTACGAGGTCTTCCTGCTCACCCGTATGCGCGAGGCCTGGCTGCGGAGCGGGGACCACGCTCACGCGATCGAGTGCGGCCTACGCCACACCGCCGGCGTAATCACCGGGGCAGCGGTGATCATGGGCTCCGTCTTCCTCGCCTTCGCCACGGCCGACATCGCCTCCCTGCAGCAGTTCGGCGCCGGGCTCACCTTCGCGGTGGTACTCGACGCGACGGTGATCCGGGTGCTGATGCTGCCGGCGATCATGCGGGCACTGGGGCCACGCGTCTGGTGGCTGCCGCAGTGGCTCGATCGCCGCCTGCCAAACATCGACCACGGCGTCTCGCCGGCGCCGGTCGAGCCCGCCGAGCCCGCGATCGCCACCACGGAAGAGACCCCCTCCCCGGTCCGCGAGCTGGAGGCGGTCGCCCATGCCGAACATCACCAGCTGCTCGACCTGCTCGCCGAGCTGGAGGCAGCCGGCGAGCGGCGCGACGCGGCTCGCGTCGGCTCGCTCGCCCGCGAAATCAGGGCAGCCGCCGAACCGCATTTCCGCTACGAGCAGCGAGCCCTCTTTCCCCAGCTCGTCGGCGTCCTCGGCCCCGATCGCGTCGAGCGGCTCTACGCCGATCAGGACGGCGCGGTCGAAGCGCTGCTGCGGATCGAGGCGCTCGCCGAGCGCGGCCCGATGGGCGAGTCCAACGCCGCCGAGGCTCGCAGGCTGACCCGAGCGGCGCGCGCCTCGGTGGCGAATTGCGACTCCGTTTGCGAGGAGATCGCCGACCAGCAGCCGCCGGAGGTCGCCGAACGGGTACTGGCCGCGCGACAGCGCGTGCTGGCCGGTACGCCCGGCCGCGGCGGCTGAAGGAGCTGTGCCACACTCCGCCACATGAAGCGCGACGAGGCCCTCCGCCCACTCTCGCGCGAACACCTGAACGCCCTCCACGCGGCGAAGGTCCTGCGCGAGGGAAACGACCTCGGGGCGGTGACGGAAGTCTTCTTCGACTTCTGGGAGGGCGGCGGGCAGCGCCACTTCCGGATCGAGGAGGAGGTGCTGCTCCCCCACTGGGCGAAGTACGCCGAGGTCGACCGGCCCGGGGTCGCGCGGATGCTCGAGGAGCACCTCGCGATTCGCCGCGAAGCCCTGCGACTAAAGGCGGGCGAGGCCTCGCTGAAGGAGGCGCAGGAGCTCGGCCGACTCCTCCACGATCACGTCCGCTTCGAGGAGCGCCAGCTCTTCCCGATCGTCGAAGAGGCACTCGACGCCGACGGCCTCGCGAAGGTGGCGGCAGGGATCGATGCAGCCAGAGCGTCCTCCCCACCCTCCCGGAGGAGTCGATCGCGCCGCCATCAGTAGCTGAAGACGGTTGCGTCGCCATCGCCGATCCATTCCCACAGCGGGGTCGCCCCCGCCAACCGGGCTTTCTCGATCAGGGAGCCCTCGTCGAGGCCCCGCGCCGTGAAGCAGATCGGGCAGATGAGCAGCTCGCCGCCGCCATCGAGGAACTGCTCGAACAATTTGCTGACCGGAGGCGATCCCGCCGACTCGATGGCCTCCGCGTAGCCGGGCAACCCCAGCCGTACCGCCTCCTTGGTGGCGAACAGGGCCACCGGCCTGCCTCGATCGACCGCCGCCGTCGCGACGAGAAATGCGACCGTCACACGATCGGCGTCCTCGTGGCCGGTGGCCAGGTTGATCACGACCTTGCCGGGTTGATCTGCCATCTCATCCTCCTTGGGTTCGCTTCTTGTCAGGGGTACTGCGGGTTGGGGTGCGCAAGCCGCCATTCGGGCCAGCCGTCCTCCAGGCGGCGCGCCGTGCGGCCGGTCTCGTTGAGCCGGCGGACCGCCTCGTGCGCGTAAGCGCAGAAGGGGCCGCGGCAGTAGGCGACGATCTCCTGGTCGGCGGGAAGCTCCTCCAGCCGGCGCTCAAGCTCTGCCAGCGGGATCGAGCGCGCGCCCTCGATGTGACCGGCGGCGAACTCCTCCGCTGGCCGCACATCGACGAGCACTACGTCGCCGCGCGCCAGCCGTTCGCGCAGGTCCTCGCGGCCGATCGTCTCCACGTCCTCGCCGAGGTAGTCGTGCGCGGCTCGCTCGACCTCGGCCAGCCGCGCCGCCGAGGCGTCGCGCAGAGCCAGCCAGAGGCGCAGGGCCTCCTCGCCAGCGATCTCGTAGCGCACCCGCGTGCCTTCCCGGGTGCGAGTGACCACTCCGGCTGCGTGGAGCGCCTGCAGGTGTTGGGAGGCGTTTGCCGTCGACTGCCCGCTTGCGCGTGCCAGCTCCTCGACGCTGCGCGGCGCCTGCGCCAACAGGTCGAGCAACTCAAGCCGGCGCGGGCTGGCGAACGCCTTGCCCATCAGCGCAATCGCCTCGAATAAAACTTGCTTTGCGTCGCTGGAAGCCATTTTTTGCTATTCAATAGAGCACTTGATAGCTTGTCAAGTCCTACCGGCGAGGTCATCAAGCTCGGCAACCCTGAGGCCGCGGTGAGCACCCGACGGGTCGAACTCGGGCTGCGGGAGAACCTGCCGCAGTTCTCACTGCTGGTCGCCGTCAACGCCTTCGTCGGCGCGATGGTCGGCCTGGAGCGCTCGACCCTGCCGCTGATCGGGCGCGATGACTTTCACCTCGCCTCCAACGTCGGGGTGCTGTCGTTCATCGTCGCCTTCGGGCTGGTCAAGGCGCTGACCAACCTCGGCGCCGGCGCGCTGGCCCAGCGGGCCGGGCGGCGGCGGCTCCTGATCGCCGGCTGGGCGGTGGCGCTGCCGGTGCCGCTGCTGATCGCGGTCGCGCCGAGCTGGGGCTGGATCGTTGCCGCAAACGTCCTGCTCGGCGTCAACCAGGGTCTCGCCTGGTCGATGACGGTCGTGATGAAGATCGACCTCGTCGGTCCAAAGCGCCGCGGCCTCGCCCTGGGGCTGAACGAGGCTGCCGGCTACGGTGGCGTCGCCCTCGCCGCCGGGCTGAGCGGCTGGCTCGCGACCCAGTTCGCCGCCCGCGACGTCGTCGTCGTCCTCGGGGCCGTGATCGCCGCGACGGCGTTCCTGGTCTCGGTGCTGTTCGTCCGCGACACTGGCGCCCACGTCGCCCTGGAGCAGGAGCGCCACCACCCCGACGCCGACGGCACGCCGCCGCGACTGCGCGCCGCGTTCGCGCAGGCCACCTACCGGGTGCCGGCGCTGCGCTCCTGCTCGCAGGCCGGCCTCGTCAACAACCTCAACGACGGCCTCGCCTGGGGGCTGGTGCCGCTGTTCCTCGCCGCCCACGGCGCCGGGATCGGCCAGATCGGGGCCGTCGCGGCTGTCTACCCAGGCGTGTGGAGCATCGCCCAGATCGGCGCCGGCCACTGGTCGGACACGATCGGGCGCAAGCCGCTGATCGTCGCCGGAATGCTGGTCCAGGCCGCGGCGCTGGCGCTGCTCGCGCTGAGCGGCGGCGGCTTCGTCCTCGCCGTCGGGGCCGCCACCCTGCTGGGGCTCGGGACCGCGCTGGTCTACCCGACGCTGATCGCGGCGATGTCAGACGCGGTCTCCCCCGTCGCCCGCGCCCCGGTGGTCGGCGTCTATCGCTTTTGGCGCGACATGGGCTACGCCCTCGGGGCGCTGATCGCGGGGGTTGCCTCAGACGCGCTCGGCTACGGCGGCGCGATCGGGCTCGTGGCCGGGCTGACCGCCGCCTCGGGGCTCTGGGTGCTGCGCGATATGCCCAGCGCGCGAGGCCCTGGCAACAGGGAGATTGCGGGCTCCGCACAGCCAGAGGGCGGTATTCCCCCGATGACCGCGGCTCCGGCCGATGGTGTGATTCGGCGATGAGCGACAGCACCCTCTCCTACGAGCTGCTGGGCGGCGATCGACACCGGCATGGCGGCGGCCTAATCCACGAGCATCCCCACACCGGCCCGCACACCCACAGTCCCGAGCCGCATTCCGGCGACCACGAGCATCACCACGGCGGGCACGGCCACTCGCACGGCCTGGTCGACAAGAGCATCAAACGCTCACGGGAGGGCCTGAAGGCGGTCGGCCTGTCGCTGGTCGTTCTCGCGATCGCCGCCGCTGCGCAGTTGGCGATCTTCATCGCCAGCGGCAGCGTCGCCCTGCTGGCAGACCTGATCCACAACTTCGGCGATGCCGGCACCGCGATCCCCCTCGGCACCGCCTTCCTGCTGCGCTCGGCGCGAGCCGAGCGTTGGGCGGGCCTGTTCGTGGTTGCCGCAATCTTCATCTCCGCCTGCGTTGCCGGCGTCGAGGCAATCTCGCGGCTGATCCATCCCCAGACCCCCACCCATCTCCTCGCCCTGGCTGCCGCAGGGCTGATCGGCTTCGCCGGCAACTGGATCGCCGCAATCATCCGAACCCACACTGGCAACCGCCTCAACAGCCCAGCCCTGATCGCTGACGGCAACCACGCTCGCGCCGACTCCTACGTCAGTCTTGCCGTGGTAGCCACCGCGGCGGTTGTTGCGCTTGGCCTACCAATAGCCGACCCGCTGATCGGCCTCGCGATCACGGCGGTCATTCTCAAGATCACCCTGGACTCGTGGCGGACGGTGCACGCTCACGATCATGTCCACTGAGATGCTAGATGTAGCTCCTGGCAACGTTGTTCATCCGGGCCTCCTTGAAGGCTGGGGGTGCTGAAGCCACCCAGATCAAGGAAGACACCGGATGAAGCTCCACGGTAATGCCCGTACCTGCCCGAAAAGCAGGCGCCTGCTCGCAGACCGCCTCGAAGGAGAGTGGTCGCTCACGGAGGCGGCCGAGGCCGCCGGAGTGAGCGAGCGCACCGCCGCCAAGTGGCTGGCCCGCTGGCGGTCGGCCACGGTAAATGGCAGTACATCCGAGAGGACAGCCTGGTCCCGGTGGTCGACAGTTTCTTCTCGACCCGGATCTTCGGTCCCAAACAGCTCGCCCGCTTCCAGACTCAGAATTCAACCCTCGCCGACGAGCTGGACGCCGCGAAAGTGACAAAGGCAAGCGGGTCGCCGACCAGCTCGGCGAGATCGAGTGCCGGATCGAGCGCCAGCTCTCGGCGATCGAGGCCGGTGTCGACCAACGGTCCTCGCCTCCCTCCCAGACCTCGGCAAGGCGCTCGTCAAGGCCGACCCCGAGCAGCACCGCGCCGTCTTCGACGCCTTCCGGCTGCGGGTTCGAGGTCGACCGCAACGCCGGTCAGGTACGACTGAAAGCGCTGGTGTCAAGCGCGTTCAGCAAGGCGAGTGACTTGGCCGAGTTCGGAGAGGCGGGAAGTCCGGCGCACTCCGATAAGGCCATACCGCTACGGGGATTCGAACCCCGGTTTCCGGACTGAGAATAGGAAGTTTCCGGACTACTGAGATGGACGCCCGTGTCAAGGGGCGGTTGATTTCTTTGCGGGTAAGCGCTCATGGCGGTGATCCTCTTGCTGGGGTCGGGCGGCCGGCGCGACG
>JAPVSJ010000106.1:0-7187 GCA_047519745.1 Actinomycetota bacterium
CGCGGGTAGGAGATGAAGCCGTCCATGTAGAGGTCCTCGGCGATCCGCATCGCGCTGGCGGGGGTGATGCCGAGGCGGCTGGAGGCGTCGGTGCTGAAGGCGGTGGTGTTGTAGGGGGTCGGCGGCTTGCGCGTGTTCTTGCGCGCGGTGACCGACTTGACGACGCCGGGGCTGGAGGTTCCGGCCAGCGCCTTGTCGGCTTCGACCTTGTCCCAGAATTTGTCGACGTTGTGGTGCGTCTCGAAGCTCCCGTCGGGGTGCTCGAACTTGGCGAACAGCTCCCAGAACGGTTTGGCGACGTGGGCGCGGCGCTCCATCTCGCGCTCGACGATCAGGCCCAGGGTCGGGCTCTGCACGCGACCGACCGAGAGGAAGTTGGAGCCGAAGCGGCGGCTGGCGAGCGAGACGGCGCGGGTCAGCGTCGCGCCCCAGAGCAGGTCGATGTCCTGGCGCGCGGCGCCCGCGTTGGCAAGCGGGTAGGAGAGCTCGTCGAGCTCGTTGAAGGCGCGCTCGATCTCTTCCTTGGTCAGCGCCGAGTAGCGGGCGCGCTTGATCCGCAGGGTGCCGGCGTCGGCTTCCTCGCGCGTGCCGAGCCCCGGATTGGCGTCGAGCATCTCCTGCAGCGCCTCGAGTCCGATCAGCTCGCCCTCGCGGTCGAAGTCGGTCGCGATAACCAGCTCGTCCGCCTCCTTGGCGACCTTGCGGATCGCTTTGACGACGTTTTTGTCGGTCGGTTCCTTGATCAGCTCGGCGTCGATCAGGTCGTGCAGGTCGGTCTTCTGCCAGTTCGAGTAGCCCTCGGGGAAGGCAGGGCCGAGCACGTGCCCCTTGAGCCCGATCGTCATCTGCTCGACCCCGTCGGAGTCGGTCCAGGTGTAGAAGGGGACTTTGAAGGTTTTGTCCGCCTTCGCCTCGTTGCGGCCGAGGATGTCGGCGATCTTCTTGGCGCTGTTGTTCTTCTCGGTGACGATCAGTCGCATGGGGCGGCGAGGGTAGCAGGGGCGTTCGCCGACCCCTGCCGGGCCGCCCGTCGCCGATCCCCGTAGGATCGGCGCGCGTATGAGGGCTCTGGTCACCGGCGGCGCCGGCTTCATCGGCTCGAACCTGGTTGACGCGCTGCTCGCGCGCGGCGACTCGGTGACGGTGGTCGACGACCTGTCCACCGGCCGGCGATCGAATCTCGACGCGGCCCTGGCGGCGGGGGCCGAGCTGGTCGAACTCGACGTCCGCGACGCGGCTGCACTGGCGGATGCGGTCGCGGCGGCGCAGCCGGAGATCGTCTTCCACCTCGCCGCGCAGATCGACGTCCGCCGCTCGCTCGCCGACCCTGCCTTCGACGCCGCGGTCAACGTCGGCGGCACCGCCAACCTGCTCGAGGCGATGCGGGCGGCCGGCGTGCCGCGGATCGTCTTCGTCTCGACCGGCGGCGCGATCTACGGCGAGGGCGCCGGGAAGCAGCTGCCGCTCGACGAGAGCGCCCCGATCGAACCCTTCTCCGCCTACGGCCAGAGCAAGTTCGCCGCCGAGGGCTATCTGGCTCTCTACGAGCGGCTCTACGGCCTGACCGGCGTCAGCCTGCGGCTGGGCAACGTCTACGGCCCCCGGCAGGACCCGCTTGGCGAGGCCGGGGTGATCGCGATCTTCTGCGGCAGGCTGCGGGCCGGCGAGCGGCCGACCGTGTTCGGCGACGGCACCCAGACCCGCGACTACATATATGTGGGGGATGTGGTGGCGGCGGCGCTCGCGGCCGCCGAATCGGATGCCAGCGGGCCGATCAACATCGGCAGCGGGATCGAGACCGACGTGCTGACGCTGGCCCGGCAGCTCGCCGAGATCGACGGCAGCGAGAGCTTCGAGCCCGAGCTGGCGGCGCCGCGGGCGGGCGAGGTGCAGCGGATCGCGCTCGACGCGGGCCGGGCCGAGCGCGAGCTGGGCTGGCGCGCGACGACCAGCGTCGCCGAGGGCCTGAAGCTGACGCTCGGCTCCCTCTAATCTCCATCCCATGCCCGCCCAGGCCTACGCCGGCAAGGAGTGCGTCTGCCAGCTCCGCAAGGGGATCTGCGACCAGTCGTGCGTGCGCGACATGCTCGAGACCCCCTTCTACATCGCCTGCCTGAAACTGAAGGGCCGGCGCTGCCTGGTGATCGGCGGCGGCGACATCGGCCTCGAGAAGGTCGAGGGGCTGCTCGCCTGCGACGCCGACGTGACCCTGATCGCACCGGTCGCCCACCCCGAGCTGGAGTCCCTGGCCGCGGAGGGCTCGATCGAGTGGGAGAAACGCACCTACGGGGGCCTCTCCGACCTGGAGGGGGCTTTCATGGCGATCGCCGCCACCGACGACAGCGAGGTCAACATCAGCGTCTTCGACGACGCCGAGAAGCGGGCGATGCTGGTCAACATCGTCGACGTGCCGCCGCTCTGCAACTTCATCCTGCCGGCGATCGTGCGCAGCGGACCGCTGGCGATCGCGATCTCCACCGCCGGCGCCTCGCCCGCATTGGCGAAGCGGATGAAGCGCGAGGTCGCCGAGCTGTTCGGCGAGGAGTACGCGCGCCTGGCGGTGATCCTCAACGACGCCCGCGGCTGGGCCAAGGGGACGCTGCCGACCTACCAGGACCGCAAGGAATTCTTCGAGGGGATCGTCAACGGCGACCCCGACCCGGTCGAGCTGCTGCGCGACGGTCAGGAGACCCAGGTGCTGGCGCTGATCGAGGCGGCGAAGGAGCGCGCCGCCGCAACGCTGGCGTAGAAGAGCCCCCGGGCGTCCCCCCTGCGGAAACCCGCATTGGGGCCAGCCTCCAGGGTTCAGATCGGGGAGGGCTCCAAAGTTTCCTCCGGGGGGACACCCGGGGGCTCAGCTCGTGCCGCAAGCTGAGGAACGCACGCGTTCGAGCGCTTCGCGCAAGTCCTGTGCCTGTGCATCGGTGAGATTGGCGGCGAAGGCGGTCTTCAGCTCGGCTACGACGACCGGGCGCATTTCGGAGAGTAGGTCAGCTCCGGCGGGAAGCAGAGTTGCGTAGCTGACCCGGCGGTCCGTCTCGCAGAAGGTGCGCTCCATCAGACCGGCCTTGATCAGACGATCGACGAGCTTGGTCAGGCCACCGCGGGTTATGACCATCGCCTCGGCCAGGTCCCCCATTCTCATCCGCTGCTCCGGTGCCTCGGCGACCGTGGCGAGAACCTCGTACCAGGGCAGCGGCGGAAAGTCGGAGGCAGCGAGCGCGTCTTGTAGGCGCTGGGAGATCGCGGCGTGGGTTCGCGTCAATGCGCCCCAGGCCTCTCCGTGAGCCGTGCGTGGCGGCGTCACCGTTGCTTGCTCGGTCATAGCCGGATTGTCCCAGGTAAATATTGCCTAGTCAATAGTTGACACGTTAACTACTTCTGCTAAGATCATTTCTGCGTCAACTATTTCTTAGGCAACTGACTACAGCGAGGTGAGTGCAATGAGCACGCAGACGATCCAGCAGCAGATCCCATCCGGCGCCTACGCGGTCGACCCGGTCCATTCCTCGATCGGCTTTGCCGTCGTCCACAACGGCGTCTCGACTTTCCGCAGTGGCTTCGCCGAGTACGAGGCGCGGCTCGACGGCGGCGAGAACCCACGGCTGACCGGCAGCGTCGATGTCTCCAGCATCCAGATCAACGAGCCGAACCTGAAGGGCCACCTCCTCTCTCCCGAGTTCTTCGACGCCGAGCGGTACCCGAGGCTGCGCTTCGAGTCGAGCGCCTTGGAGGTCGGCGAGGACGACACCGCGACCATCCGCGGCGAACTGGAGATCCGCGGCGAGAAGCGTGAGGTCGAGGCACGCGGCCGCGTCATCCCGCTCGGCGCCGACCTCGCCGGGAAGGCCCGGGTCGGGCTCTCGTTCGAGACCGGCGTCGACCGCAGGAGCTTCGGCCTCGACTGGCAGGCGGAGCTGCCGAGCGGCGGCGAGGTGCTCGACTACGAGGTCACCATCGCGGTCGAGCTGGAGCTGGTCGAGGAGGCCGAGTAACCATGAGGGTGCTCGGCATCTCCGGCAGCCTGCGCCGCGCCTCCCACAACAGCGCCCTGCTGCGGGCGGCCGCCGAGCGACTGCCCGCGGGCGCCGAGCTGATCCCATTCGAGCGTCTGGCCGAGATCCCGCCCTATAACGAGGACGTCGAAGCGGTGGGCGTGCCGGAGGTCGTGCGCGAGCTGCGCGAGGCGATCCGCGCGGCCGACGCGGTGCTGATCGCCACCCCCGAGTACAACCACTCGATCCCGGGACAGCTCAAGAACGCCCTCGACTGGGCCTCGCGGCCGGCGGGCGAAAGCTCCCTCAACGGGACCCCGGCAGCCGTCATCGGAGCCTCGACCGGAATGTTCGGAGCGGTCTGGGCACAAGCCGAGCTGCGCAAGGTTCTGGGCGCGATGGGAGGCCGTGTCGTGGAGGCCGAACTGCCAATCGCTCACGCAGCTGAATTGCGCAACGGGGACCAGCTCAAGCTGGAACCAAACCAGTCAGAGCAACTAACGGAGATCCTCTCGGAACTCGTCGCCACCGCGGAGGCCGCGCTGGTGTTGGCATAGGAAGGACCGGGGTGCCCCCTCCGGGAACATTTGAGCCCGCACCGCCCCCGAAACTGGAGCCCCACCCGGCGGCGGGGTCCCGGAGGGGGGACCCCCGTCCTTCCCGGTCAGGCTGCGGGCAGGGCGAAGAAGGCGATCGCGGTGAAGTGCGCGGCCGCGGCGACGATGACGAGGGCGTGGAAGATCTCGTGGTAGCCGAAGACGCGGGGGTTCGGGTCGGGGCGTTGGGTCGCGTAGACGATGGCGCCCGCCATGTAGAGGAGGCCGCCGCCGGCGACGAGCAGGGTGCCGGTTACGCCCATGTCGAGCCAGAGCTGGGGAAAGGCGACGGCGGCGACGGAGCCGAGCGAGACGTAGATCAGCGCCGCGACCCATTTCGGGTGGTCGATCCAGATCGTCTCGACGATGGCCCCGGCGATGGCGCCGGCCCAGACGACGACGAGGATCGCGTCGGCCAGGGGCCCGTTGAGGACGAGCAGGGCGAACGGCGTATAGGTGCCGGCGATGAGGAAGAAGATCATCGAGTGATCGAGGCGGCGCATCCAGCGGCGCACTTCGGGCCGCGTCCAGTTGACCCGGTGGTAGAGCGCGCTGGTGCCGAGCAGGGCCGAGAGGCTGACCGCGTAGATCGCGACCGCCAGGGTCGCCTTCGGCGTCCTCGCCGCGACGATCAGCGCCGCGCCGAGGACCAGCGAGACGAAGAACGCCCACTCGTGCGAGACACCGCGCAGCCGCGGCTTGACCGCGGCGATCGCCTCGCTCGCAACTTCCTTTGCATTTTCGGCCTTCTCGGCGGCCCTCGCCCGCATCATCTCCTTGTCACCATAGAGGGAGAAAGGAAAGATTTCGTGAATTTCGTGGCGATTTGCGGAGTCAGGCGTCACAAAGTCTGTCCGACTCGTTGACGATCCTGGGCAGCTCCCCCTAAAAGCCGCCCCGAGAGGAGAAGTTCGATGTCCAAGACCGCCACCAGTGCTTTGAAAAACGGTCTCGAGGGGCTGGCCATAGAGCGCCGTTTCTCCTCCCCGGGGACGCATCCCTTCGACGAGATCGAGTGGGAGATCCGCGACGCGGTGATCGGCGATCCCGCCGCGCCGGCCTTCGAGCAGCGCGGGGTCGAGTTCCCCAAGAGCTGGTCCCAGAACGCGACCAACATCGTCGCCCAGAAGTACTTCCGCGGGCAGCTCGGGTCTGAGCAGCGCGAGAGCTCGGTCAAACAGATGGTCGGCCGGGTCGCGGGGACGATCTCCGGCTGGGGGCGCGAGGGCGGCTACTTCGCCTCCGACGAGGACGCTGAGGCCTTCGAAGCGGAGCTGACCTCGATCCTGCTCAACCAGAAGGCGGCCTTCAACTCCCCGGTCTGGTTCAACGTCGGCTTCGAGGAGCGCCCGCAATGTAGTGCTTGCTTTATCTTGAGTGTTCAAGACAATATGGAGTCGATCCTCGACTGGAACACCAAGGAGGGCAAGATCTTCCGCGGCGGCTCCGGCTCGGGCATCAACCTCTCCAACATCCGCGGCTCGATGGAGCCGCTGAAGAAGGGTGGCACGGCGAGCGGCCCGGTCAGCTTCATGCGCGGCGCCGACTCCTGGGCGGGGACGATCAAGTCGGGCGGCAAGACGCGGCGCGCGGCGAAGATGGTCGTGCTCGACGTCGACCACCCCGACATCGAGCACTTCGTCTGGTGCAAGGCCAAAGAGGAGGAGAAGGCGGGCGCGCTGCGCGACGCCGGCTTCGACATGTCGATCGACGGCGAGGGCTTCACCTCGATCCAGTACCAGAACGCCAACAACTCGGTGCGGGTCACCGACGAGTTCATGGAGGCGGTCGAGGCCGGCGAGGACTGGGAGCTGAAGGCGCGCACCACCGGCGAGGCGGTCAAGACGCTGCCGGCGCGCGAGCTGATGGACCAGATCGCCGACGCCGCCTGGCGCTGCGCCGATCCCGGCGTCCAGTACGACACGATCATCAACCGCTGGCACACCTGCCCGGAGTCGGGCCGGATCAACGCCTCGAACCCCTGCAGCGAGTACATGCACGTCGACGACTCGGCCTGCAACCTGGCCTCGCTCAACCTGATGAAGTTCCGCCGCGAGGACGGCAGCTTCGACGTCGAGGACTTCGAGCACGCGGTCGACATCGTCTTCCTCGCGCAGGAGATCGTCGTCGGCTTCTCCAGCTACCCGACTGAGCAGATCGGCGAGAACGCCAACGCCTTCCGCCAGCTCGGCCTCGGCTACGCCAACCTCGGCGCGCTGCTGATGTCCGACGGTCTGCCCTACGACTCGACCGAGGGCCGCAACGTCGCCGCCGCGATCACCGCGCTGATGACCGGCCGCGCCTACCGCCAGTCGGCGAAGATCGCCGCCGGGGCGACGGGGCCCTACGACGAGTACGAGAAGAACCGGGACGCCCACAACGGGGTGATGCGGATGCACCGCGACGCCTCCTACGACGTCGACCCGACCGGGATCAAGGGTGAGCTGCTCGCGGCCGCGCAGCGAGCCTGGGACGAGGCGGTCGAGCTGGGCGAGGAGCACGGCTACCGCAACGCGCAGGCGACGGTGCTGGCGCCGACCGGGACGATCAGCTTCCTGATGGACTGCGACACGACCGGGATCGAGCCCGACTTCTC
>JAPVSJ010000107.1:0-25297 GCA_047519745.1 Actinomycetota bacterium
CCCCGGCTCCCCGGCGCGCAGCGAGCGGTAGGCGATGTGGCCGATCCCGCCGGCCACCGCGCGGCCCTTCAGCCCCGCCTCCGCGGCCGCGCCGCCCTCCCCGGCCAGCGCCCCGCCGACCAGCGCGCCGAGCTGCGCCAGGGCGCGCCCGCGCGGCTCCAGCGAGGTCGCGCCGAGGCTCAGCGAGTCGACCGCGACCAGCCGCGCCAGGACCGGCTCCTCGGCGACGAACTCGCCCAGCTCGGCCAGCGCCGCGGCGAGCCGCTCGGCCGGCGCCGCGCCCGGGCGCTGGGCCGCCGCGACCCGCTCCGCCCCCAGCGCCAGGACCGACTCATAGCTCGCCCAGAAGCACTCCTCCTTGCCGGCGGCGAAGTGCTCGTAGTAGGTCGTCCGCGAGACCCCCGCCAGCGCGGTCAGCTCGTCCACCGTCACGCCCTCGTAGCCGTGCCGCGAGACCGCCTCGGCCATCGCCCCGAGCAGCCGCTCGCGCTGGTGGCGCGCCACCTCCTCGCGGTCCTTTCCCCGCGCCCTGCCGCGCAGCCCCCGATTCAGCGACTGCGGTCGGAGCGGGGGCTCGGGGGAGGTCATCGCGTGCCCACGATAGCCGCCGCGCGGGCGCGGGGCAGGCGCCCCGGCCTACTGAATATCGGGAAATATCGGGACGAAGTTGTATCGACCCTTGACAGGGTAGACAATCGAGTTTATGGTTGCCCTCGCAATCTGGAAACACGGTCGTCTTGGCCGTTCGGCTCGCGCAGGGCGGGCCGGGAGATTGGCTCGCGCAGGCGAGCAGGGAGGGGAGACGTGGACCTACAACTGGGACAGGCACGGCGCGCTCTGGCAGAGCCCCGCGCCCATGCACCCACCGCGCTTTCCCCGGCCCGCGGGCCGGGGAGGAGGCTGTCATGAGACAGCCCCTAAAGACGGCCGCCGGCGCTTTCCCTGGCCCACGGCGTCCAATCGGGCCGCATTCCCTGGCGGCCCCCGGGGCGGTAGCGGAGGCCGCGGGCTCCCTGCCCGCGCCCTCCGCGCCGCCCGGCTTTGAGCCGGGGCTCGCCGCCCCCGCGACTTCCACCACCCACGCATGAACACACCGAACAGCAAGGAGAACCACGTGAAGGCAAGGCACGTTCAGGCCGCCCTCGTCACCCGCCCCGGCACCCGCCGGAGCCGGACCGCCGCGAGCGCCTTCGCCTGTGTCTGTGCCCTCCTCCTCTTCGCAGGGATTGGTGCGTCCTCAGCCTCGGCCGCCCAGATCCACCCCTTCTCCCAGTCCTTCGGCTCCCTCGGCCACATCGGCGGCCCCGGCGCCCTGGCGATCGACCCCGAAAGCCAGGAGGTCTACGCGACCGGCTTCAACACCGAAACCGAACAGACCGACCTCTTCAAGTTCGACCCCGGAAGCGGCGAACTCGACGCCTCCTTTGGCGAATCCGGCACGCTCAACGGCTCCACCGTCCCCGGCGGCCCCTTCGCCTGCCTCTCCGCCGTCGCCACCGACCCCTCCAACGGCGACGTCTACGTGGCCGACAACTGCCTCGGCGCCGTCTACAAGCTCACCAAGACCGGCGCCCTGATCACGAGCTTCGGCGATCACGAAGAAGGGGGCAGCCCCGAACCGAACGGCTCCCTGCGCGGCCTCAAAACCCCGGCCGAATCCTTCGGCCCCAACGGCCTCGCCGTCGACCCCAACACCCACGACCTCTACGTCGCCGACATCAACAACGCGGTCCTCGACGTCTTCGACGAAGAAGGCGCATACCTCTCCCAGTTCTCCGTCAGCGAGGTCTGCTGCCCCAACGGCGTCGCCGTGGACTCCGAATCCCACGTCTACGTCTCCGGCTACGCCGGCACCGCCGAGCGCTACAGCTCCACCGGCAGCGCCGAAAAAGCCATCTTCGACCCCTTCTTCTCGACCAACGGCGTCGCCGTCGACCCCTCCAACGACCAGCTCTACGTCTCCGCCGGCTCCCGCGTCTTCCAGTACTCCTCGGCCACCGAAGGCAACGAAGAAATCGGCAGCTCGGGATCGGGCAAGCTCCAGGGCGGCACCAACGCGATCGCCCTCGATACCGCCGGGGACCTCTTCGCCGGCGATCAGGCCGTCTCCCCCGACCCGCTCTTCGAGTTCGGCCCCGCAATCACCGTGCAACCGCCCACCGTCACGATCGAAGCCCCCTCGCTGATCAACGCCGGGGCGGAGAAGTTCTACTTCGCCGGCCACATCAACCCGGGCGGCAGCCAATCCCCCTCCGAAACCACCTGGCGCTTCGAATGCGTCGGCGAACACTCCTGCCCGGGCAACCTCTCCGGCGAACCGCTCGCCCCTGCCGAATCCCCCCAGCTCGTCTCCGCCGAAACCGAAGGGCTCGAAGCCAACACCGTCTACACCGTCGTCCTGCACGCCGAAAACCAGGCCGGCGAAGCGACCAGCGAAGAAAAGACCTTCAAGACCCCCCAGATCGCCCCCGGCGTCGCCACCGGCACCAACACGCCCGAAGGCGACTCGAGCGTCCTCCTGCGCGACTACATCAACCGCCGCAACACCGAAGTCACCGACTGTCACATCGAGTACGGCCCCACCACCAGCTACGGCCAGAGCGCCCCCTGCGGCGGCATCGACGAGCAGCAGAAGGTCACTGTCGCTGCCGCCTCTGGCAGCTTCAAACTGACCTTCGGCGGCAAAACCACCCCCGATCTCCCCTACAACGCCTCCTCCGCCGAAGTGCGCGAAGCGCTCGAAGCGCTCTCCTCGATCGGAGCCGGCAACGTGCGGGTCGTCGGCGGCCCCGGCGACGCCAAAGGCTCCCGCCCTTACAAGGTCACCTTTGTCGGCTCCCTCGCCGAGACAGACGTCGAAGAAATCGCGGTCGAAGCGGGCGCCACCCCGCTCGGCGGCCAGGCCACAGTCACGACCGTTACCGATGGCAGCGTCTCTCCCGCCCTCAACGAGCAGCAGAAGATCTCGATCGTCGCCTCCGGCGGCCAGTTCAGGCTCAGCTTCGGCGGCCAGACCACCGGCGACCTCGCCTACAACGTGCCCGCCTCGGGCGGCGTCGGCCCGACCGCCAGCGTCCGCAACGCGCTCGGCGGACTCAGCTCGATCGGCGGCACCGCCAACGTCAGCGTCTCCGGCGGCGGCGGCAGCTACACCGTCACCTTCACCGGTGGCCCCGTCGCCGCCAAAAACGTCGAACAGATCGCTGTCACGAACGGCACCATCCCCCTCCAGGGTCATGCCAGCGTATCCACTGCCGTCAACGGCGCCACCGCCCTAGCCACCCTCAACGCCGGACCCGGCAATCAGCCGCAGGAGCTCGACACCACGCTTAAGGGCCTTGCCCCCGGCGCCACCTACCACTACCGCCTCCTCGCCACCAGCGCCGCCGGCGCCTCCCAGAGCGCCGACGCCAGCTTCGAAACCTTCAGCCCCTACGAACCGCCCGCGAGCTGCCCCAACGAAGCCCGCCGCGCCGAACAGCACTCGACCTACCTGCCCGAATGCCGCGCCTACGAGCAGGTCTCGCCGCCGAACAAGGCCGGCGGCGACGTGATGGCCAACTCCCAGCGCACCCAAATCGCATCTGACGGCTCCGCCGCCTCCTTCGCCTCCCTCGTCGCCTCGGGCGACGTGGTCGGCACCAGCGTCGCCAGCGAATACGAGAGCGTGCGCGGCGCCGGTGGCTGGTCGACCCACGCGATCACCCCGCCGCAGTTGCCGCCGTCCACTAAGCAGCTCCTGCTTGCCCTTCAACCCGGCTATGCCGGGGCCTTCTCCTCCGACCTCTTCAGCGGCGTCTTCCTCGCCAACAGCCCGCTCACCGACGATCCCAGCGTCGCCGCAGTCCCCAACATCTACGTCCGCGACGACCTGCGCAGCGCCGGCCCCGGCTCCTACCAGCTGGCCAGCGCCTGCCCGCTCTGCGAAGAACCGGGCGGCGAACCGCTGCCGCCGCTGCACGAACCCATCACCGGGGTTGTCAAACCCTACTTCGCCGGCGCCTCCGCCGACTTCGGCCACGTCCTCTTCGAGTCCCAGCGGCTACTCACCGCCGAAGCGGCCGAAGTGGGAGAAAACTGCTCGAGCTTCCAGGAAGTCTCCGAATGCCACACCAAGCTCTACGAATCCGATCACGGCACCGTTCGCCTTGTCGGCCTCGTCCCACCTCCCGGCCAGGTCGAATGCGGCCCCAGCGGCCCCAGCTGCGAACCTTCGCTCGAGGGTTCGGTTGCCGGCCAGGGCGCCGGCGCCTCCCAGGAAGCAAAGGAGCTCACACCGAACGTCATCTCCGCCGACGGTTCCCGAGCCTTCTTCATCGTGCCCAAATCCTTCTGCGGGGGGGCAGGGACTCCGCCTTTCGGGTGCGGCGCTCTCTACCTTCGCCAGGACCACGAAAGCACTGTCCGCATCGACGTCTCCGAGCGCAATGGCGAAGTCGGAGTACCGGCCTCCCAGCCTTCTACCTACTGGGGCGCCAGCGCCGACGGCTCCCGCGTCTTCTTCATCTCCAACCAGGCCCTGACCAACGATGCGCAGTCCGCCGGGGACAGGAACCTCTACATGTATGACGCGAGCAAGCCCACCTCGGATCCACATAACCTCACGCTCCTATCCGCTGACCATCAGCCCGCAGACGGTGCTGGTGTTCAGACTGTGCTTGGGATGAGCAGCGACGGCAGCTATGTGTACTTCGCCGCAGCAGGTCAGCTAGTTGCAGGTCAACCGATCCTCGGCTCGGGTCGCGATATATATGTTTGGCACGACGGCACCGTCAGGGCCATCGCCAATATGTCGGACTTTCCGGACTCCGACGAGGACAGCAACACGGCGAACTGGGAATTGCTCCGGCCCACTGCTCGCGTCACGCCGGACGGCCTCCATCTCCTCTTCAGCTCGACGATCTCGACCGGCCCGACCGGCTACGACCAGGGTGCATGCGGCGCACTCGGCGCCGGCTGCCGCGAGCTCTACCTCTACAGCTACCCCACCCAGCGACTTTCCTGCGCCAGCTGCAATCCCAGTGGTGCTCCCGCAACCGCAAGCGCCTTCACCGCGCTGCGCCTCCACGGCGGCGGCGCCCAAACCAACTCCGCCCAGGACCACCCGCTCTCCGACGACGGCCGCCACCTCTTCTTTTCCACCAAGGAAGCCCTTGTCCCAAGTGACACCAACGGCGCCGAAGACGTCTACTCCTACGACGCCGAATCGGGCACCTTCCACCTGATCTCCAGCGGCACCGAAGAAGCCGACTCCTACTTCATGGGTTCCTCCGCCGACGGCTCCGGCGCCTTCTTCCTCACCCGCCAGCGCCTCACGGGCACCGACACCGATGGCGCCTATGACCTCTATGACGCTAACGCGGGAGGGGGCTTCGCCGAACCGCCGCCGGCCCCAGCGCCATGCGCGAGCGGCGAAACCTGCCACGGCGCGCCGCCATCTCCCCCGACGGGCGCCGGAAACGGTTCGTCCACCTTCAGCGGGCCGCCCAACCCGCCGGTGAAACGCCCCCACCGCCACAAACGCCACCACCGCAGGCATCACCACAAACGAGCCGCCAACCGCCACGGGAGGACGAGCAAATGAGCGCCACCGCCAAGAGCACCCGACTCCCCTTCCTCACCGCCCTTCTCGCGGCGATGGCGCTCCTGCCTGCCACTGCCGCCTCCGCCTCGGCTGCGGAACCCGTCTGGAAGCTCGACTCGTTCGCCAACACCACCGTGGCGCCCGGCGGCACGATCGACTACTACCTCCAGGTCGACAACGTCGGCGATGCCAACTCGAGCTCGCCCTTCACCCTCAGCGGTCACCTTCCCGCCGGCCTGATCGCCGAAGACTTCACCTTGGTCTTGGGTGAACATCAGTATCAGCTCGAAGACCCGGAATTGGGAGGGGGCCTCGGCTCCTGCGGCGGCGACGGTCCCGGCCTCCCGGGAGCGTCAAACTTCACCTGCACGGTCGAAGACGGGGTCTATGCCCATCGCGATTTGGAGACCAAATTCGGCGGCATATTCAACCTCGTGTTCCGTCTCCAGGTTAAAGTCGCCGCCACGGGCGTCGCCCCGCTCGCGACCCCAAGCTTCCAGCTCTTTGGCGGCGGCGCCGCAACGCCAGGTCTAACCGTCGACCCGACCCGGATCACCTCCGAAGCGCCGCCCTTCGGCATCGACGCCTTCGACGCTCAGGTCCTCTCCGGCCCGGCCGGCGAACCGTCCACCGCCGCGGGAGCCCACCCCTACGCCAACGTGACCTCGCTCGATTTCAACACCGTCCACAACCCCGCCCCCCAGATCGGCGACCTCTGGCCGGTCGAGCCGGCCCGCGACGCCGTCGTCGACCTGCCGCCGGGCTCGGTCGGCAGCACGGCGGGGGTCGAAAGGTGCTCCTTGGCTTTGCTCGCCAACGGCGGTGGAACCCTGCCCTTGCCGCTCTGCTCGCCAGGCTCTCAGGTCGGCACCGCGTTGATCCGCTTCAACGGCGGCGGCACCTTCACCGACTCCTTCGGCCAGATCCCCCTCTACAACATGGAACCGCCCCCCGGCGCCCCCGCCCGCTTTGGCTTCAACGTCCTCGGCACCGTCGTCACCCTCGACGCCCACCTGCGCAGCTCCGGCGACTACGGCCTGACGGTCGAAAGCGACGGCATCTCCGAGGGCCTCGCCGCCACTGGTGCTGCCACCACCTTCTGGGGCGTTCCCGCCGACGAAGCCCACCGCGCCGAACGCGCTTGTCCAGGTCACGAAGAGCCGGTCACCGGAGCGCTCAACCCGCACATAGCGACCTGCGCCAGCCCGTTCGCGACCGAACCGCGGGCCTTCCTGCGCAACCCCACCTCCTGCACCGCCAAAGCAAGCGAAGGCATCGCCACCACCCTCCAGGTCGACTCCTGGGTGCGCCCGGGCCTGCGCGACGAAAACGGCGAACCGCGCGAAGAAGCGGCCTGGGTCGGCGCCGAATCGCTCAGCCACGAAGCGCCCGGCTACCCCTACCTCCCCCACGGGGAAGGCGAACCGGGCACCGAACAGGGCGAAGAAATCGGGATCGAAGGCTGCGAAGCAGTCCCCTTCGAACCCGAAATCTCCGCCCAGCCGACGACCGAAAAAGCCGACTCGCCCTCGGGGCTGGAATTCGACCTCTCGATCCCCCAGGAAGAATGCTGGGGAGCGAAGGCGAGCGTCGAAGAAGCCGAAGACGCGCCCTGCCAGTCGGACCTGAAGAGGGCCGAAGTCACCCTGCCCCAGGGGATGAGCGTCAACCCGAGCTCGGCCTCTGGCCTCGGCTCCTGCACCGCATCGGAGATCGGCCTGATCACCCCCGAGGGTCAGACCCCGATCCACTTCAACACCGCCGATCCAACCTGTCCCGAAAGCTCGCGGATCGGCACCGTCAAGATCAAGACGCCCCTGATCGAAGAAGAACTGGACGGCTCGGTCTACCTGGCCGCCCAGAACGACAACCCCTTCAAATCCCTGATCTCCTTCTACATCGTCGCCAAGGCGGCGGGGACGATCGTCAAGTTCCCCGCCCACGTCTTCGCCGACCCGAGCAGCGGCCAGCTGAGCACCGTGGTCGACGAACTGCCCCAGCTGCCCTTCTCCACGATGCACTTGGTGCTCTTCCCGGGCCAGCGCGCGGCGCTGATCACCCCGCCCACCTGCGGCGCCTTCGAAACCACCGCCAGCCTCACCCCGTGGTCCCACGAAGGAACCGAAGGAGAAGAAGGCACGCCGATCGCCGACGTGCACTCGAGCTTCCAGATCAAGGAAGGCCCCGGCGGCGGCGCCTGCCCCGCACACCCGGCCCCGCTCAGCCCCAAGCTCGACGCCGGCACCCAGAACCCGCTGGCCGGCGCCTTCAGCCCCTTCAACCTGAAGCTGACCCGCGAAGACGGCACCCAGCGCCTCGCCGGCCTCGACCTGACCCTGCCCCCGGGGATGACCGGCAAGCTGGCCGGCATCCCCTACTGCCCGGACGCGGCCCTGGGCCAGGTCTCCCCCAACGAAGGCACCGCAGCGGCCCAGATCGCCAATCCGAGCTGCCCGGCGGCCTCCCAGGTTGGCACCGTCACTGCGGGTGCGGGTGCAGGCACCAACCCCTTCTACCTGCAGACCGGCAAGGCCTACCTGGCGGGTCCATATAAGGGAGCGCCGTTGAGCCTCGCCGTGGTCACCCCGGCCCTGGCCGGTCCCTTCGACCTCGGCAACGTGATGGTCAGAACGGCGCTCAAGGTCAACCCCGAAACCGCCCAGATCGAGGCGGTGAGCGACCCCCTGCCGACCCAGCTCTTCGGCATCCCGCTCGACCTGCGCGACCTGCGGGTCAACATGGACCGCCCGAGCTTCACCCTCAATCCGACTTCCTGTAACGAGATGAGCGTGGGGGGGACGGTCAGCGGCACCGAAGGCGGCACGGCCAACGTGTCCGACCGCTTCCAGGTCGGCGGCTGCGACAAGCTCGGCTTCAAGCCCAAGCTCAGCTTCCGCCTCAAGGGCGGCGTCAAGCGCGGCGACAACCCGGCCTTCTCGGCGACCCTGAAGGCCCGCCCCGGCGACGCCAACATCGCCAGGGCGGCGGTCAGCCTGCCGCATTCGGAGTTCCTCGACCAGGCACACATCAAGACGATCTGCACCAGGGTCCAGTTCGCCGCCGACCAGTGCCCGGCGAAATCGATCTACGGCTTCGCCAAAGCGGTGACCCCATTGCTGGACAAGCCGCTCGAAGGCCCGGTCTACCTGCGCTCCTCATCCCACAAGCTGCCCGACCTGGTAGCCGACCTTAACGGCCAGATCCACGTCGTCCTCGACGGCACGATCGACTCGATCAAAGGCGGCATGATCAGGAACCGCTTCGAAGTCGTCCCCGACGCCCCGGTCAGCACCTTCACCCTGACCATGCAGGGCGGCAAGAAGGGCCTGCTCGAAAACAGCCGCAACCTCTGCGCCACGACCAACCGCGCGAGCGTCCAACTCGACGCCCAAAACGGCAAGACCGCCGACTCAACCCCGCCGCTGGTGGCGGCGGGCTGCGCCGGCAAGTCCCACAAGCACAAGCGCCGCCACCACTGACCCGGCCCCAGGCCTCGCCAAGACCCGCTCCGCTGTTCCTTTGCCCCGAATAACAGGGCAAAGGAACAGCGCAAGCCGGGGATCCCCGGCGCGCCGCCCGCTGAGCCTCCTGTCCTTTGAGTGCGCCCAGACAGTCCTTATGACATAATGGGCGCGAGATGACAGCAAGGACAGATTCCAACGTTAGCCCCGCGGCGGGCCCCCGCGGCGGGCCCCCTCAGAGCGTCGGTACGGCCGAGGCGAAGCGGCGCTTCTCCGAGCTCGTCGATCGAGTCGGAGAGGGGGAGCGCTTCCTGGTATCCCGGCGCGGCCGTCCCGCGGTTGCCCTGGTGCCGCCCGCGGCGGAGTTGTTCGAGGCCCCCACCAAGCCTCCGAGCGGCCTGGCGGCGCTGGCCGGGGCGCTCGCCGATTGGGAGGACCTCGATCTCGCCGTCGAGGGGATCTACGCCGCCCGACGCGCCAGCGCCGATCGCCCGGCCCCCGACCTGGGCTGAGCGGTGTACTGCTTCGACACCGACGTGCTCAGCGCGACGATGCGCCGCGACCCGCACTTGCCGCTCATCCGTCGCCTCGCCGCGATCCCGCCCGCCGAGCAGTTCACCACCGCGATCACGATGGGGGAGATGCTCTATGGCGCCGCCCGCCGCGACAGCCCCAGGCTTCAGGACCAGGTTCGCGACCTGCTCAGTGGCGCCCTTACGGTCCTGCCGTTCGACGAGGTCGCGGCCGAGGCCTACGGGTCGCTTCGCGCCCGCCTCGAGGCGGCCGGCCGGCCCCTCGCCGAGCCCGACACCCGCATCGCCTCGATTGCCCTCTCCCGCGGCCTCGTTCTCGTCACCGGCAACGTCCGCCACTTCGACCGCGTGCCCGGCCTCACCGTCGAAAACTGGCTCGCCTAGGGACGGGGTCAGGGTCGGGGCTTGACGACGCCGCGGCTGATCAGCCGCGTGGTCGCCTCGTTCCAGCGCTTCAACTGGTCGGTGTCGCGCAGCGGGGCGGGGAGGTGGCGCTCGATCGCCGGCTCCAGCATCACCGTGCCGAGGTTGAAGATCACGACGTGCAGGGCGGCCCAGAGCCGGTCGACGTCCTCGCGCAGGGCCCCCTCGGCGGCGAGCCGCTCGACCTGCGCGGCGGCGATCGCGACGAAGGCGTCGAAGATGCCGAGCCCCGCCTCCTCGCCCAGCGCCGCCGAGCGGATCACGTAGAGCAGGGTGGGGCGGTGGTCGCGGACGAAGGCGGTGATGAAGTCGCCGATCGCCGCCAGCAGCTCCTCGGTGCTCGCGCCGGCCGTCGCCCCCTCGAACCCCTGATAGGCCTCGGCGGCGATACGCAGCACGTACTCGTTGACGGCGCGCTCCAGGTCGGCCTTGGTCTTGAAGTGGTGCTGGACGAGGCCGGGGGAGACGCCCGCCGCCCTGGCGACGTCGCGGATCGTGGTCGCCTCGACCCCGTCGCGGGCGAAGCCCTCCAGCGCCGCGTTGCGAATCCTCGCCACCGCGGTCAGGTCTTCGTCGCTGACCCTCATCGAGGCTCAGCGTATCTGGGCCGCGCTCGATCCGCCTGCGCTTGTATTGGGAAACGCAGTTGTCTACCCTTGGGCAATGCCAGGGGGCTTGCAGGGAGCACCTGTCCCGGCGCGTCTTCGCGCCCTCGTCGCCATGCTCGCTTCGCTCCTCGCCCTCGTCGCCCTGATTTCCGCCGGCGCCGCGCTCGCCCCGGGCGGCGGCGCGCTGCCGGGTGGGACGGCTGGCGTCGCGGCCGGGCCGCTCGGGCCGGCGGCCGCGAGTGCCGCCGAATGCGCCGGCGACGAATGCGAAGCGCCGCCACCGGCGCCCGAAGACCCGACGCCGGGAACCGCCGTGGTCGAAGGCCCACCCAACCCGCCGGTCCACTTCCCCAAATCGCACCACAAGAAGCGCCACCACAAAAAACCGCACCACAAAAAGCGCCACCACCGAGGTCGACGGTGAGGCGGCTCTGGGCATTTGCGTTCGGCGCCTGCATCGTGGCCCTCTGGCTGCCCACCGGGGCCAGCGCCAGCTTCGGCTTCCTGCCGGGCGCCGAAGGCTTCCACGTCGCCGCCACCGAAGCGAGCGAAGCGGCGACCAAGCAGGCCGGCGCCCATCCCTACGCGCTCGAGCTCGACGCCGGGCTCAACACTTCCGGCGGCGCCTCCGACGGCGACCTGCGCGACCTGACGGTTCACCTGCCGCCCGGCCTCTTGATCAACCCGACCTCGGTGCCCGAATGCACGGCGGTCTCCTTCCACACCCACCGCGCCCCGCCCAGCGAATCGGGCGAGAACTGCCCCAACTCGACCGAGGTCGGCACGATCGCGGTCAAGGTCGGCGCCCTCACCCGCCACTTCGGCCTCTTCAACCTGGTGCCGCCGGCCGGCGCGGCGGCGGCGATCGGCGCCTCGCCCTTCGGCACGCCGCTGGTCTTCGCCTCGCGGCTGCGCGAATCCGACTCGGGCCTCGACCTGGCGCTGGAAGGCGTGCCGCAGTCCTTCGACCTGCAGAGCGCGAAGCTGACGATCTGGGGGACGCCCTGGTTCAACTCCCACGACGGCCAGCGCGGCGGCTGCCTGAACGAGGAAACGGGCGGCTCGCTCAACACCTGCGGCGTCTTCGGCGGCGAAGGGGGCGGGGCGATCCACGCGCCCGAATCGCTGATCAAGAGCTACCTGACGATGCCGACGACGCCCTGCGGCCAGGCGCTCCCCTTCAGCGCCGCCGCCGACTCCTGGCAGGGGGCCGAAGCGGGCGCCTCGGCGAGCGCCGCGGCGCTGGAAAAATGCAACACCTCGCTGGCGATCGCCCAGCTGCAGCTGCGCACCGACAACGCCGCGGCGGGCACCGGGCTCGTCTTCAACCTCGGCGTCAACGACGGCGGCGGCATCCTCAACCCGGGCGGGATCGCGCGCCCGGCGATCAAGCAGTCGATCCTCTCCCTGCCCGAAGGGCTGACGGTCAACCCCTCGCTGGGCGCCGGCCTGCGCACCTGCAGCGAAGCGCAGTTCGCCGCCGAGACGGCGGGCTCGGCCTTCGGCGACGGCTGCCCGCCGGGCTCGAAAATCGGCGACACGACGCTCGAAGGCGCGCTCGGCCTGCCCGAAAACCTCAGCGGCTCGGTCTTCCTCGCCGCGCCCTACGCCAATCCCTTCGGCACCCTGCTCGCCGTCTACATCGTCGCCAAGCTGCCGCGCCGCGGGCTGATCGTCAAGTCGGAGGGCAAGCTCGAACCCGACCCACACAGCGGCCGCATCGTCGCCACCTTCGACGACCTGCCGCGCCTCCTCTACACCCACTTCAACCTCGCCCTGCGCGAAGGCCAGCGCGCCGCGTTCGTCTCGCCGCCGTCCTGCGGCGGCTACTCGACCGGCTTCTCGCTCGCCGACTACGCGGCGCCGAGCGTCTTCCGCCCCGAATCGACCCTCTTCTTCATCAGCCACGGCGAAGGCGGCGGCGCCTGCCCGGCGGGCGGCGTGCCGCCCTTCCACCCGGGCCTGCTGGCCGGCTCGCTCAACCCCCAGGCCGGCGCCTACACGCCCTTCTACCTGCGGATGACGCGGACCGACTCCGAGCAGGAGATCACCTCCTACTCGGCGACCTTCCCGCCGGGGCTGCTGGCGAAGATCGCCGGGGTGAGCGACTGTCCCGAGGCGGCGATCGAGGCCGCCAAGCACCGCACCGGCGCCGCGGAGCTGGCCAGCCCCTCCTGCCCGGCCTCCTCGCTGATCGGCCACACGATGGCCGGCTACGGCGTCGGGGGGACGCTGGCCTGGGCGCCGGGCAACCTCTACCTCGCCGGCCCCTTCCACGGCTCGACCCTCTCGGTGGTGGCGATCGACGCGGCGACGATCGGCCCCTTCGACCTCGGCGTCGTCGTCGTGCGCACCGCGGTGCGGATCGACACGCGCAGCGGCCAGGCGTCGATCGACGCGACCGGGTCGGACCCGATCCCCCACATCATCGCCGGCATCCCGATCCACGTGCGCGACATCCGCGTCTACGTCGACCGGCCCGGCTTCACGCTGAACCCGACGAGCTGCGACCCGTTGCGGGTCAGCTCGCGGCTGACCGGCGCCGCCGCCGACCTGTTCAGCGCCGCCGACGACTCCAGCGCGACCTCCACGCAGCGCTACCAGACGCTCAACTGCTCGGCGCTCGGCTTCAAGCCGGGGCTGAAGCTGGCGCTGGTGGGAGGGACGCGGCGCGCCCGCCACCCCGCCCTGCGCGCGACCCTCACGGAGCGGCGCGGCGACGCCAACATCGGCGCCGTCTCGGTGACGATGCCGGCCTCGGTCTTCCTCGCCCAGGAACACCTGCGCCAGGTCTGCACCAAGGCCCAGTTCGCCCACGAAGCCTGCCCGGCCGAGTCCGTCTACGGCCACGCCCGCGCGGTCACGCCGCTGCTCGACCAGCCGCTCGAAGGCCCGGTCTACGTCCGCTCGTCTTCCAACAAGGTCCCCGACCTGGTCATGTCGCTGCACGGCGACGGCGTCAGCGCCGAAGTCGCCTGCCGCATCGACGCCTCCAACGGCGGCCTGCGCGGCAATTGCGAATCGCTGCCCGACGCCCCGGTGAGCGAATTCACGATGACCCTGCCGGGCGGCAAGCGCAGCCTCCTGGTCAACTCCGAAGACCTCTGCGCCGCCCCGCAGCGCGGCAACGCCCGCTTCGTCGCCCAGAGCAACGAGACCGCGGTCCTGCACCCGCGGCTGGGCGTGAAATGCCACAAGCCCAAAGGAAGAAAGAAACGGAAATGAGCCCCTCGACCAAGCGCAGCCGACTTTTTGCGTCCTCCAGCACGTACAAAGTCGCCTGCGGCATCGTGACGATCGCCCTTGCGGCGGCGCTCGCCGCCGGCGGGGCGCAGGCGGAGCTCGCCCAGCAGGGCAACCTGCGGGTCAAGTTCGACGCCCAGGTCAAGCCCATTGCCCTGCCCCGCGAAGGGGCGGCGCCGATCTCGGTCAGCGTGGGGGGGACGGTGAGCACCGCCGACGGCTCGACCCCGCCGCAGCTCAGCCGGGTGCAGATCGCGATCAACAGGGCGGGCCGGCTCGACGCGACGGGCCTGCCCGTCTGCCACCTCGACGAGATCCAGCCGGCGACCACGGCCAACGCGGTCGCGGCCTGCGGGGCGGCCAAGGTCGGCGAAGGCGAGTTCAGCGCCAACGTCGTCATCCCCGAGCAGTCGCCCTTTCCCTCCGACGGCAAGGTGATCGCCTTCAACGGGGTACAGGGCGGGCGGCCGGTGATCTTCGCCCACGTCTACGGCACCGAACCGATCCCGACCTCCTTCACCCTGCCGCTGGCGATCTCCCACGCCAAGGGCCGCTTCGGCACCGTGCTCACGGCCGAACTGCCCCAGGTCACCTCGAGCGTCGCCTTCGTCACCGGGATCTCGCTGAAGCTGAGGCGCAGCTTCTCCTACCGCGGCGAGCGCCACAGCTACCTCAGCGCCGGCTGCCCAGCCCCCGACGGCTTCCCCGGCGTCCTCTACCCGCTCGCCAGGGCCACCTTCTCCTTCGCCGGCGCCGCGCCGCTGAGCGCGACCGCGACCCGCAACTGCGTGGTCAGGAAGTGAGCCCGGCAATGACAGACGCTCGAACCCGACCGCAAAGGACGTCCCTCAGATGAAGCTCTTCGCTGCGCTCCTCGCCTTCTTGCTCACCCTGTGCGCTCTGCTGCTTGCCGGCTGCGGCGGCGGGGGGGACGCCTCGACCTCCACCGGCGCCCAGACGACCGCGGGCCAGGGCACGGCTTCCGCTCCGGCGGCCTCGGGCGGCGGCAAGGGCGGCGGCAAGGGCGCCGCGAACACGGACGGCGGCGGCGCCCAGCAAGCCGCCCCGGCGCCGCAGAGAGACTCCGGCGGCGGCGCTACCCAGTTCGAAACCCACGGCGGCGACAACTCGATCCAGGGCTACGGCGGCGAAGCCGGCGGCTCCGAACTCGAACAGGCGGCAGCCGCCCTGCACGCCTACCTCGACGCCCGCGCCGGCGAAGAATGGGCGAAGGCCTGCGACAACCTCGCCGCCGGCGTCGCCTCCTCGCTCGAACAGCTCTCCGCCGCCTCGAGCCAGGGCAAGGGCAAGGGCAAGAGCGCCGGCTGCCCGCAGCTGCTCGCTGCGGTCTCGGCCGGGATGCCCGCCTACCTGCGCCACGACCTCACCCAGGCCGACGTCGGCGCTCTGCGCGTCCACGGCGACCGCGCCTTCCTCCTCTACCACGGCGCCCATCACACCGACTACTTCATGCCGATGGCCGAAGAAGGCGGCCAGTGGAAGGTAGCCGCCCTCGCCGCCTCGGCCCTGCCCTGAGCGCGGCGTCAGAGATCAGCCCCGCGGGGAGGCTATGAGACAGCCTCCGCGCCGCGCCAGGCGCCCACCAGGTCCTCGGGCGAGAGCTGCGCGTCGAGCGGCGTCTCTGCCTCGAACCCCCGCGAGCTGACGCCGACGAGCAGCGTCCTATCGCTCGTCCCCGGCACCTGGCTCCGCAGCGCCGCCAGCGCCAGCGCGTCGGCCCGTCCGAACGGTCGCCTCTGGCGCCACTTGATCGAGCCGACGAAGGCCACCCGCTTCGCCACCGGCCAGGCGTCGCCGCCGACCAGGTCCACCTCGACCGCCCCGGTCCGGTTCCAGTAGCCGCCGGCATATCTGGCCACTCCGAAGCGCCCCTCGTCGGGCAGCAGTCGCTCCAGCGAGTCGCGCACGACCGGCTCGATCGCCCGTCCGCGAAAGCTCGGCCAGCTCTGCCGGAACTCCTCCACCAGCAGCGAGCCCCGTCCACGCTCGATCAGGTCGACCCTGCGGTTGACGAAGCGCAGCCAGAAGCGCATGTAGGGGTCGACGATCTCCCACAGCGCGGTCTTCGGCGCCGCCCGGGCCGAGTAGGGGGTGAGCCGTGCGACGACCCCCTTCCGGGCCAGCAGCGCCAGCGCCTCGCCCACCGTGGTGGCGCTCATGCCGGTGCGCGCGAGGATCCGCGAGTGGGCGCGTGCTCCCTCGCCAAGCGCCCCCAGCACGGTGCGCGCCTGGGCCTCGGTCGGGAACTCGGCGGCGACCGCCCGCTCCCCGCTGACCACCAGGAAGGAGGTCGGATCGGTGAGCGCGTCGCGCAGATAGGCGGCCAGTTTGCGTCCCTTGCCCCCTCGATGCTCGGCTCCTTGGCCGCCAGGTAGGGAAGCTCGTCGATCACGAGGATCGCCGGCTTCTCCTTCGTGGCGCCCTCGGCGGCCAGCGCCAGCGCCGCCTCCCATCTTTCAGGACGCAGCCCCGCCCGCACGTCCGTCGCCCGCGGCGCCTCGGAGTGCTCGATCGCCTGCGTGAAGCGGATCAGCTCCGCCTCGCCTTCCTCCTGCACCGCGGTGTAGAAGACGTACGGGCAGCCCGCATCGGCCAGTATAAAGGTCGCCGAACTTTACAACGCAGAAGTTTAGAAAACTATCCCGGTGATATCGATCAGTGGAAGGTAGTCGCAATCGCCTCCCGCCAATCGACGCCGTTCCTTTGCTCGAAATAACAGGGCAAAGGAACAGCGGAAGGGGTTGGGCGGGGGTCAGCGGCGGCGGCCGGTGCCGTTGGCCACCTCGCAGGCCTGCTCGGGGCCTAGGAAGGGGGCCAGGGTTATGTAGGTGGCGAGGGGGCCGAGCTCGGGCAGGCGCTCGGGGCCCTCGGCCTTGATCCGGTCGTGGATCAGCGAGTAGACGGCGCCGGCGATCGCCTCGGCGGCGATCGGGCTCGCCGCGGGTTCCAGCTCGTAGCCCGGCGCAAGCAGCATCGTCAGCCCGTCCATCACGGCGTCGCGCTGGGCCAAGGCGCGCTCGCCCGCGGCGTAGACCTCGACCACGCCCAGGCGGGCGAAGTCAGGCTCTTCGACGCCGAAGGCGAGCAGCGCGGCGAGCGCGCCGTGGACCGCGGCCGGCCACTCGCCGCCGCGCCGGTAGGCGGGCCCCACCTTCGCCACCAGCAGCGAGCCGCCGCGGTCGAGGGTCGCCAGCATCGCGTCTTCCTTGCCCTCGAAGCACTCATAGAAGGTGACCAGCGAGTTTCCCGCCCGCTCGACCACGTCCCCCACGGTGGTCGCCTGGTAGCCCTTCTCGGCGACGCACGAGGCCATCGCGCGGATCAGCCGCTCGGCCTGCTCGCGCTCCTCCAGGGCGGGGTTGTCCGTGCCCCGCGAGCCGTCCGCGCGGCGCTGTCGCGGCGCCCGCAGCGGCGTCGGCGGCGGCAGGTAGCTGAGCCCCCAGCCGCTTATCTGCGGCACCAGGTCGACCAGCTCCCCCTCGCGGCCACGGTGCAGGCGGGTGTGGATCACCTTGCGCAGGCCGCCGACCAGGGCCCGCACGATCTCCGGCGGCATCCCGGTGCGCTCGGGCATCTCGCCCATCGCCCGCAGGACGACGGCCTCGAACTCGCCGAAGGCCCGCTCGACCTCCTCGATCGCCGCCTCGCCCGCGGCGTGCACCTCGACGAAGCACATCCGCGCCGCCGCCGGCTGGGCCGCCAGCAGCCGCATCAGCGCCTCGAGGCCGCGCTCGACCCGCTCCTCCCACTCGCCCTCGCTCTCGTAGGCGGCGAGCATCACCGCCACGCCCGATTCCACCAGCGAGCCGATCGCGGCGAGGAAGCAGGCGCGCTTGTCGGCGAAGTGCTGGTAGAAGGCCTTGCGCGAGACCCCGGCCAGCTCGATCAGGTCGCTGACCCGGGTCTGCGCGTAGCCGCGCTGGGCGACGCAGGCGACGATCGCGCCGAAAAGCCGCTGGCGCTGGTTGTCCAGCACCGCCTCGCGCGGGGTGCCGCGCCCGGGATGCAGCATGCGCTCGCGCAGCGTGTTCGAGTCTCCCCAGGGCGTCCGCACCATCGGCGCGCGACCATAACCGCCGGCGCGGTCCCCTCGTGCCCCCGTCGGGGGCCCTTCAAACCGCTTTGTAGAGCGACGTTTCGCCACTTTCCCTCACTTCCTGTAAGCGGCTGTCTCGGCTGCGACTCGGCCGGGTTCGGCCCGTTGGATCGCATCCAGAGCGAAAAGTCGGAGCTTTGTGACCGGTCTCGGTTGGCTCCATTTGCGAGGCCCCTTGACAAGGGTAGATAACTGTGTTTCTATGTCAACCGCTTCGGGTAGATAACCGTGTTTCTCAACCGGAACCGGGGCAGCAGCAGGGGGGCGTCACGGGTGGCGCCCAGGGACACGAAAGAGGAGAGACGCAGGCCATGAGCGACGGGACGCAGCAACGCGCCAGACTATCCGCGGGATCGAACATGCGCCAGGCCACCGGCCTCGGCCGCAACCTCCGTGGAGCCCTCGCCACCCGTGCCCCCTTCCGCCGCGCCAAAGGGAGTGGTGCGCCCGCACACGGGCAGGCCGGCTCGACCCGCCCCCGCGTCCTCCTCGCCCTCACGGCCCTCGCCGCGCTCGCCACCCTGATCCTCGGCATCGCCCTCGCCTCCGCCACCGCCCCCGTGGTCACGGTCGAAGCGCCGGCGGCGAAAATCGGCTTCACCAGCGCCCGCGCCAGGGGCGAAGTCAACCCCGGCGAAAAGGAAACCTCCTACCACTACGAGTACGTGGAAGCTGCGAAGTTCGAAGCCACCGCCTGGGCCGAAGCGACCCCGACCGACACCGAAACCCTGCCCGCCGGGATCAACGTCCAGTTCGAAGTCGAACCGGCCAACCTCACCGGCCTCGTCTCGGGCACCGAATACCACCTCCGCCTCCTCGCCACCAATGAGGACGGCACAGAAGAAGCCGCAACCACCTTCACCACCCAGACCGCCACCGCCCCGGCCCTGACGATCGAACCTGCCACCTCCGTCGCCTACACCACCGCCCACATCCAGGGCACGATCGACCCCGAAGGCGGCAACGTCAACCCGATCGGCTCCACCCCCGTCCAGATCGCCTGGGAGCTGCAGACCAACCGCGAAGGCGAAGGCTGGAACGCGGTCGAAAGCGGCACGATCTCCGGCGCCGAAGCCGAATCCAACAGCCCGATCACGGTCGAAAAGGACCTCGAAGGCCTCCAGAACGGCTCCCACTACGCCTTCCGCCTCTTCGCCACCTACGCCGGCAAAGAAGCGCTCTCCGGCGAAGAAGAATTCACCACCCTCGCCGTCACCAAGCCCTCCGTCTCGATCGAATCCCCCTCGCTGGTCAACGCCCAGAAGATGAGCTACTTCTTTGCCGGTCACATAAACCCGAACGGCACCGACCCGGCCTTCAACACCGAATGGCACTTCGACTGCGAACCGGGCTGCGGCTTCGTCTCCGGCGAACCGATCGCCGCCGACGAATCGAGCCACCTGGTCTCCGGCGAAGCCGAAAACCTCGAACCCAACACCGCCTACACCGTCACCCTCCACACCTCCAACCTCGGCGGCGAAACCACCGTCCAGGCAACCTTCAAAACCCCCGCCGTCGGTCCCGGTGTCGCCACCGGCACAAATACGCCTGAAGGTGACGAAGCGGTCCATCTGCGCGCCTATGTCAACCCGCGCAACTCCAAAGTCACCGCCTGCAGTTTCGAATACGGACCTACCCCGAGCTATGGGCAGAGCGTCCCCTGCGAAGGCGACCCCAACGGCCCGGGTCCGGCGGGCAGCTTCGAAGGCCCGCCCGCCGAAGTCACCGCCCACCTCAGCGGCCTCAGCCCCGGCACCGCCTACCACTGGCGCCTCGTCGCCACCAACGCCGCCGGCACCTCCCAGAGCCCCGACGCGAGTCTCGAAACGCTGAGCGCCCACCATGCACCAGCTTCCTGCTCCAACGAAGCCCGACGCAGCGAACAACACTCCTCCTACCTGCCCGAATGCCGCGCCTTCGAGCAGGTCTCCCCGCCGAACAAGTCCGGCGGCGACGTGATGGCCGACTCCCAGCGCACCCGCGTCGCCAGCGACGGCTCCGCCGCCGCCTTCACCTCCCTCGTCGCCTCCGGCGGCGCGGTGGGCGGCAGCGTCGCCACCGAGTACGAGAGCGTCCGCGGCCCAGGCGGCTGGAGCACGCACGCGATCACCCCTCCCCAGGCTGCCGAGACGCCTTCGCTCCTGCTCTCCACCCTTCAATCCCAGTACGAAGGCGGCTTCTCAGCCGACCTCTCCCACGGTGTGTTCCTCGGGATCAGTCCTGTGACCCCCGAGCCCAGCGTCGCCAACGTCCCCAATATCTACCTGCGTGATGATCTGAGGACGCCCGGCTCGGGCCACTACAGCTTGCTCAGTGCCTGCCCTCTCTGCGAAGAAACGAGCACCGCATTGCCCCCAAACTCCGAAATCGTCACCGGCGGCGTCAAACCCTATTTCGCCGGCGCCTCCGCTGACTTCGAACAGGTGATCTTCGAGTCCCAGCAGCGCTTGACGCGCGAAGCGGCTGGAACCCCCTCCAGCTGCTCCGGTGAATTCAGCCCTCGCCGCTGCCCCGTCAAGCTCTACGAATCCGACCACGGCGCGGTCCGCCTCGTCGGCCTCGTCCCGCCTGGAGGCCAGAGCGAATGCACCGGCCTCGTCTGCGAATCCCCCGCGGCCGGCTCTCGGGCCGGCCAGGGCGCTGGCGCCTCCCAAGGAGCGAAGGAGCTCACGCCGCACACGATCTCAGCCGATGGCTCGCGGGTTTTCTTCATCGTTCCAAGCAACTTCCGCTCAGCGAGCGGCGCCCTCTATATGCGCGAAGACCACGAAACAACCGTTCAGCTCAACGTCTCCGAGCGCAAAGCCTGCCTCGAAGCGCCCGGAAGCTGTCCCTCCGAACCCGCTACTTACTGGGACGCCAGCGTCGATGGCAGCCGCGTCTTTTTCACCAGCAACCAGGCGCTCACCGACGGCGCTCCCACCGACGGCAGCGCTCAGCTTTACATGTATGACACGACCAAGCCGGCGAGCGATCCGCACAACCTCACCTTGATTTCGGCTAACCATGCGTCTACGTTTGACCAAGTGCGTTCGGTGCTGGGATCGAGCAGCGACGGCCACTACGTCTACTTCTCTGCCAGCGGCCAGCTGGTGCAGGGTCAGCCAAGGCCGTTGACCGTAGGCTTTTACGCCTGGCATGAAGGCACCGTCAGGTATATCGCACCGCTGGAAGCCTTCGACACAACCGAGGGGACCACGACAGCGAACTGGTTCCTCACGCGGCCGACATCGCGCGTAACCCCGGACGGCCTACATCTCCTCTTCAGCTCGACGATCTCGACCGGCCCGACTGGTTACGACCAGGGCAACTGCTCAGACACGGGCAGTGGTTCGGGCTGCCGCGAGTTCTACCTCTACAGCTACTCCAGCCAACGCCTCGCCTGCGCCACCTGCAACCCCTCGGGTCAGCCAGCCAGCTCCAGCGCATCGATCGCCGCACGCATCGGCACCGGCGGTGCGACCACCAGCTCCGCCCAGGACCACCCCTTCTCAGACGACGGCCGTCACCTCTTCTTCACCACCGGCGAACCGCTCGTCCCTGGCGACACCAACGGCGCCCCGACCGAAGACGAAAGCGGCCACAAGATCCCCGGCACCGCCGACGTCTACGAATACGACGCCGAATCGGGCACCGTCCACCTGATCTCCAGCGGCACCGACGAAGCCAATTCCTACTTCATGGGCGCCTCCGCCGACGGCTCCGCAGCCTTCTTCCTTACCGCCCAGAAGCTGACCGGCTCCGACACCGACGGCGCCTACGACCTCTACGACGCCAACGTCAACGGCGGCTTCGCCGAACCGCCGCCCGCGCCTGCGCCCTGCGAAGCCGACACCTGCCGCGGCCCGGCGGGCAATGGCCCGGCAACCGAAAGCGCCGCCAGCGGCCTCACCTCCGGCCCCGGCAACCCACCCGTGAACCGCCATTGCCACAAGGGCAAGGTCAAGCGCCACGGCAAATGCATCGCCAGTAAACACCACCGTAAATCTAAAAACCACAAGCGAGCCAACGCCAACCGGAGGGTCAGCCGATGAACGTCCGCAAGAACACTCGACCGGCCTTCCTCGGCGCACTCATCGCCGCGATGACGCTGCTGCTCAGCTCTGCCGCCTCGGCCCAGGCGGCACCCGAAGCCGCCTGGCGGATCGACTCCCAAGCCGACACAACGGCGGTTCCCGGAGGCACGATCACCTACCACCTCCAGGTCACCAACGTCGGCTCCGAAGACGCCGACGGCATCCACCCCGTTATCACCACGGTTTCGCTGCCCACTGGCCTCAGCGGCGTCTCGGCGGGCGGCTTCGAGCCCAGCACCAGCAACCTCGAATGCACGGGTGACGGCACCGACCTGAGCGACCCCACCGGCGTCCTCGGCGCCACCACGATTGAATGCGCAACTCCTAACCACGTTCCGGCCCACCAGAACGTCGTCTCGCAGCTTTGGTATACGATCGTTATCAAGGTCGGAGAAGGGGTCACGGTGCCGACTATTCTCACCACCGCGATTCACGTTGCAGGGGGCGGCCCCGCCGAACCCTCGGCGAGCAGCGCCGACCCGACCCGGATTGAATCCCCACCCCCCTTCGGCATCGACGCCTTCGACGCCGGCATGGCCGCCGACGCGCAGGGCAATCCCTCGACTGAAGCAGCCGGTCATCCCGACTCTTCCGGCGCCAACTTCGATTTCAATACGATCACCAGCCCACTGCCCCTCCAGGGCGAACTGTGGCCGGTCGAGCCGACTCGCGACGTCGTCGTCGACCTGCCACCGGGCGCCGTCGGCGCTCCCGTCGGGGTCAAACAGTGCACCGCGGGCCAGCTCGCCAACGGCGGCGGTCTCGAAGCCAGGTCGCTCTGCCCGGAAGCCTCCCAGGTCGGCACGACGCTGATCCACTTCAACGGGCAGGAACATTTCTCCAGCGCCTTCGGTCCCCTCCCCGTCTTCAACATGGTCCCGCCGCCGGGCGTTCCCGCCCGCTTCGGCTTCGACATCCTCGGCACCGTCGTCCTCCTCGACGCCCACCTGCGCAGCTCCGGCGACTACGGCCTCTCGATCATCTCCCGCCAGGTCTCCGAGGGCCTGCAGCTCCAGGGTGTCGGCACGACCTTCTGGGGCAATCCCGCCGACGCCAGCCACACCCCCGAACGCGCTTGCACGAACCATGTCGCTCCCGCGCTCGGCGGCCCTCCCTGCCCCAACCCCAACGAAACCGAACCGTCCGCCTTCCTCCGCAACCCGACCTCGTGCACGGGGCCGATGACCAGCGCCCTCCACATCGACTCCTGGACGCATCCGGGGACCTACGACGCCAACGGAGAACCGAAACTGGGCGAAGCCGCCTGGCAGAGCGCAACTTCGGTAAGCCACCAACTGCCGGGCTACCCCTACCCGCCAGAAGACCGGGGCGCCGCGGTCGGGATGGGCGAATGCGGCAACGTCCCCTTCACCCCCCACATCTCCGTCCAGCCGACCACCAACAAAGCCGACTCGGCGACCGGGCTGAACGTCGACCTCGAAATGCCCCAGCAGTGCTTCGAAGCCAACCACGCCGAAGAAACGTGTCAGGCCGACGTCAAGGACTCCACCGTCACCCAACCGGTCGGCACGCGGGTCAACCCGGCGACCGCTGCCGGGCTGACGGGCTGTTCGGATGCGCAGATCGGGCTGATCACTACCGCAGGCGCGATGCCCAACCCGATCCGCTTCTCCGAAGCGCCGCCGAGCTGCCCCGACTCCTCGAAGATCGGCACGGTCGAAATCGAATCGCCGCTGCTCGAAGACAAGCTGGAAGGCTCGATCTACCAGGCGAAGCAGAACGAAAACCCGTTCGGCTCGACCCTCGCCTTCTACACGGTGGCCAGCGCCGACGGGGTGATGATCAAGCTGCCGGCCGAAGTGAAGACTGACCCGGGCACCGGTCAGGTGACGACGGTCTTCAAGGACAACCCGCAGCTGCCCTTCCGCCACTACAGGCTGCACTTCTTCGGCGGCGAACACGCGCCGCTGATCACGCCGCCGACCTGTGGCAAATTCACCACCCACTCGAGCTTCACCGGCTGGGCCAACCCGGGCGAAGCGGCGCAGCTCGAAGACTCCTTCGAAATCACCCAAGGGGCGAATGGCGGCGCCTGCCCGAACGGCGAAGGGGGGAGGCCCTTCGCGCCGACCTTCGAAGCGGGCACGGCCAACCCGCTCGCCGGCTCCTACAGCCCCTTCGTGCTGAAGCTGCACCGCGAAGACGGGATGCAGGAATTCTCCGGGCTGAGCACGACCCTGCCGCCGGGCCTGATCGGCAAGCTGGCCGGCGTCCCCTACTGCCCCGAGGCGGCGATCGCCGCCGCGAGCGCCGCCCGCGGCCTCGCCGAGCAGGCGGCGCCGAGCTGCCCGGCCGCCTCGCAGATCGGGATCTCCGACGCGCTCGCCGGCGCCGGCCCGGCGCCCTTCCACAACCCCGGCAAGGTCTACCTCGCCGGCCCATATAAAGGGGCGCCGCTGTCGATCGTCATCGTCACCCCGGCGGTGGCCGGGCCGCTCGACCTCGGCACGGTCGCGGTCCGCGCCGCGCTCCAGGTCGACCCGACGACGACGCAGATCAACGTCGTCAGCGACCCGATCCCGACGATCCTGCGCGAACGCGGCGACGGCTTCCCGCTCGACCTGCGGACGATCTACGTCGCGATCGACCGCCCGAGCTTCACCCTCAACCCGACCAGCTGCGACCCGATGGCGGTGACGGGAACCGCGAGCGCCCTGCAGGGCGCGAGCGCGGCGCTCAACTACCACTTCCAGGCGGCGGGCTGCGACAAGCTCGGCTTCAAGCCGAAGCTGAGCTTCCGCTTGAAGGGCACGACCAAACGCGGCGGCAACCCGCGCTTCAGCGCGACGCTGACGATGCCGCCGGGAGGCGCCAACATCGCCCGCGCCCAGGTCAGCCTGCCGCACAGCGAGTTCCTCGACCAGTCCCACATCAAGACGATCTGCACCAGGGTCCAGTTCGCCGCCAACCAGTGCCCGGCGAAATCCGTCTACGGCTTCGCCAAAGCGGTCACCCCGCTGCTCGACAAGCCGCTCGAAGGCCCGGTCTACCTGCGCTCGAGCAGCCATAACCTCCCCGACCTGGTGGCGGACCTCAACGGCCAGATCCACGTAGTCCTCGACGGAAGGATCGACTCCCACAACAAGGGCATCAGAAACACCTTCGAAGTGGTCCCCGACGCCCCGGTCAGCGCCTTCACCCTGACCATGCAGGGCGGCGCCAAGGGACTCCTCCAAAACAGCCGCAACCTCTGCAAATCGCCCAGCAAGGTAAGCGTCGAGTTCGACGCCC
>JAPVSJ010000108.1:0-14015 GCA_047519745.1 Actinomycetota bacterium
CGGCTCGGTTCGCGTCTCTTCGATCCGCCCGTCGTCCCTCAGGACTTGGACGTGGTAGCTGACCTGGCTCAACCCTTCGCCCAGCGCGATCGACAGCTCGCTCGGGCTGACTTCGCCCGCTACGGCGGCCAGCATGATGTGCTGGCGCAGAACGTGATCCAGCGAGCTGATCGATCGTGGGTCCATAAGAGGGGGCAGGTGTTCGCCGGCCTTCTTGCTGTCGCTGCGTGATTTGCCTTTTGGCATCTCTCTCGTCCCTTCTGCCGCCGCCCTCTAGAGCAGTCGGTGCGATTTGAATAAGAAGTGGCAACTTCTTGGAACGAGTCGAGTCTTGCCGACTTCCGAGTAAGTTTCACAACCCGCGCAATGCTCTAGTCATTACTCAGGTTTTCATATGCCATATTGCAGCCATCCGGCATGACGAGAGCGGATGGGGGAGCTGCGTGCGGCTAATCGATGAGCTGGCCCGGCTTGACCTCGACCGCTTTCGCGAGTTTGCGCAGCGTCGAGATTTTCGGATCGCGCTTCCCGGCCTCCATCCGGCTGACCTCCGTGACATGGACGCCACTGCGCTGTGCGACTTCTTCCTGGGTGAGCCCGAGGCGTTCCCGTGCCTCGCGCAGCTTGGGGCCGAAGTGGGTCACGGCCGGATCGTCTGCGCTGGAGACAGAAACCACCATAGGAAACTTCACAACTCCTTGCGTAAACTCCCGTCTCCTCCATGCCGCCTCGCGACGAAGACGGGGGACGGCCACGGTCCCTACAAGAACGGGCGCCGCGACCGGCCCCCTACATCGCACGCCTTAGGCGTGCTTCATCACATGCACGCTCGAATAGACGCGACCGACTGGTGCGACCTTCATCGAAGTCACCTCCCTTCCTCGCCTTTCAGCGGGTGGTCCCGCTGGACAGGGAAGGGATGCTAAGAAAAATCAGAGTATCGACCAAAACTCGGCCTGCTGACGCATTTTTCTCTGGGCTGACCCATATGCTCTGGCCGGTCTGAATATCCGAAAGGCACGGATCGGCGACTATCTTGGTGGAGACGGCAATCAGATTGGGCCAGGGGGAGCGGGAGGTTGCCGCCGCGGTCGCCTACGCGGTCACGCACCAGGCGAGGACCGAAATCCACACGATCCTCAACGAAGGACCGCGCTCGCGGGAGGAACTGGCGCGTTTAGTCCGCGCCCCCGCGAACAAGAAGATCGCGCATCACCTCAGGGAAATGCTCGCTGATGGTTCCATCGAGTTCGCCTATGTCAAACGGGTGCGCAACACCTTCGAGCGCTACTACCGGGCGGTCGAGATTCCCTTCTACACCGATGAGGAAATCGAGGCGATGCCCCCTGAGACGCGGGAGGCAATCGCCGGCGTGATCCTCGAGGGGGTCATGTCCGAGGCGATGGCTGCGCTTTGGGCGGGAAGGATGGTCAATGATCGACGGGTTTGGCTGTCCTGGCGCTGGTTCAACGTCGATGCTCGGGGCCGTGAGGGCATCGCGGACGACCAGGCGAGGCATTGGGAGCGAGTTCGGGAGATCGAGGTTGAATCACTTGGGCGTTGCGCCAGGTCAGGTGAGCTGACCAAATCGATCATCGTGACCTCGTTGGGGTTTGAGCGCTTCCGTTTCTCGGCATGCCCGCCAATGCCGGTGGCGGGCTCGGAAGAAAGCGCGCCGCCGCCGATCAGGTTGGGCCAGGGGAAGCGAGGAGTCGAGGAGGCTGTCGGCTATGCGCTCAAGCACCAGCGCCGGGTTGAAATTCTTGGACTTCTGAATGAAGGTGTGCGCAACCGCTACGAACTGGCCGCGTTGATCGGCGAGGAGCCGAACAAGATCAAGCACCACCTCAAAGAACTGCTGGGCGAGGGCTCGATCGAATTGGCCCACTCGAAGCGCGTCGGCAACCTGATGCAGCACTACTATCGAGCGGTCGCAATGTCGTTCTACAGCGACGAGGAAATCGAGGCGCTGCGTCCTGAGGAGAGGCAGGCATTTGCCGGCGTGATCCTCCAGGCGGCCATGGCTGAGTCGCTGGCCGCGCTGTGGGCGGGGAAGATGGCTGACGATCGACGCGTTTGGCTGTCCTGGCGCTGGTTCCATGTCGATTCTCGGGGCCGCGAGGACATCGCCGACGAGCAGGCGAGGCACTGGGAGCGAGTTCGAGAGTGTGAGGCAGAATCGACTAACCGCTGCGCCAAGTCAGGCGAGTCGACCAAGTCGATCATCGTGACCTCGCTCGGACATTTGCGCTGTCGCAGAGCTCCCATGGCAACGCTGACCGACGATTCAGTCGAACCTGGCGCTGTGGGCAATGTTCTGAGGCCCGCAGGGTCCGCGCGGGAAGCCCGACAGTAGGCGCGCTATCGCGCAGTGGGAATAGCGAGGGGCGGGCGCAGAGCTTGGGCCTTGCCCGCCCCTCGCCTACGTCGGTGCGATTACGTCGGCGATTCGTTCCGCTGAGTGGCCGTCCCAGAGGGGCGGTGGCTCGGATGGAGCTGCGGGGCGCTTCGCGAGGGAAGCTGGGATCGTGGCTATGGCGGCGGGGTCGAGGCCGAGGAGGGTGTTGGTGCCGGCGCGGATCGTTACCGGGCGCTCGGTGTTGTCTCGCAGGGTGAAGCAGGGGATGCCCAGGTAGGTCGTCTCCTCCTGGATCCCGCCGGAGTCGGTGAGGACGGCGCCAGCGTCGGCGATCAGGGAGAGGAAGTCGACGTAGCCGAGCGGCTCGGAGAGCAGCAGGCCGGGGTGCTCGGACTCGATCGCCTCCATCTTCTTGCGCGTGCGCGGGTGGACCGGGAAGACGACCGGCATCTCGCGCGCCAGCTCGGCCAGGCGGCGCACCGTCTCGGGGAGCAGCTCGCCGTCGACGAGGGCGGGGCGGTGCAGGGTGACGAGCGCGTACTCGCCCGGCTCGACGCCCAGCTTCGCCGCAGAACCCGCCGCTCGGGAGCGCTCTTCCAGCGCGACCAGGGTGTCGATCATCGTGTTGCCGACGAAGTGCATGCGCTCCTCGGCGATGCCCTCGGCACGCAGGTTCTCGACCGCCTCGTCGCTGTGCAGGAAGAGGTAGGAGGCGAACTCGTCGGCGACGATCCGGTTGATCTCCTCGGGCATCGTGCGGTCGAAGCTGCGCAGGCCCGACTCGATGTGGGCGACGGGGATCTGCATCTTGACCGCGGTCAGCGCCGCGGCGAGGGTCGAGTTGACGTCGCCGGGGACCATCACCAGGTCGGGCCGCTCCGCTTCCAGAACCGGCTCCAGCCGCTCCATCGTGCGTGCGGTCTGCTGGGCGTGGCTGCCCGACCCGACCTCGAGCATGTGGTCCGGCGCGGGCACGCCGAGCTCCTCGAAGAACACCTCCGACATCGCCCTGTCGTAGTGCTGGCCGGTGTGGACGATCGTGTGGCGGCCCTCGGGCAGGCGCTTGCGCAGCGCCGCGATCACCGGCGCCGTCTTGACGAAGTTGGGGCGGGTCCCGATCACGTAGACGATCCGCATGCGGGCGCCAGCGTACCTGCGCCACCCGCCGCACCGGCAGGCGTGGGCGCCGGTCTGCTTCAATACCCGTCCCGATGCCGAAGATGAAAACCCACTCGGGCGCCAAGAAGCGCTTTCGCAAGACCGCCAAGGGCAAGCTGCGCGGGCGGCGCGCCTACTCGAGCCACATCCTCGAGAAAAAGTCGCCGAAGCGCAAGCGGCAGATGGGGCGGCCGGTCGTGATCGCCAAGGCCGACGAAAAGCGCGTGCGGACCCTGCTTGGAGGCGGCAAGTGAGCCGGGTCAAGCGCTCTGTCCACGCCCGCAAGAAGCGGCGCAAGGTGCTGAAGGAAGCGAAGGGCTACTTCGGCCGCAAGCATTCCTCGTATCGCTTCGCCAAAGAGCAGGTGCAGCGCTCGGGGATGTACGCCTACCGTGACCGGCGCAACCGCAAGCGCGAGTTCCGGCGGCTCTGGATCACGCGGATCAACGCCGCCGCGCGGCTCGAGGGCATGAGCTACTCGCAGCTGATGCACGGGCTCAGCGAGTCCGGCGTCGAGGTCAACCGCAAGATGCTGGCCGAGATCGCGGTCTCCGACCGCGAGGCCTTCCGCCGATTTGTGGAGCTAGCCCGGGAGGGTGCGGCCGCCTAGCCGCAACCCACACTTTCCACTTCCCGGGCGGGCCGTCTTCACGGCCCGCTTTTTATTTGTCCAGGACTTGAATTGGACGTTCCAGGAGAAGATTCGACCGACCCGAACTGACAGAGATGATTTCCAGCCCCCAAAACGAGAAGCTGAAGCTGGTTCGCAAGCTGCGCGAGCGCAAGCATCGCGAACGCGAGGGGCTGTTCGTGACCGAGGGCGAGGACCTGGTCGAGGCCGGGCTTGCCGCCGGTGCTGAGCCGCGCTTCCTGCTCAGCGCCGCCGGCAGCGGCATCGGCGGCGAGGAGGTGGAGCCGGCGCTGCTGTCCGAGGTCTCGGCGCTCGGATCGGGGACGCGGGCGATCGCCGTCTGGCCCCTGGCTTGGGCGAGCCAGGCGAGCCCTCCCTGCGTCTACCTGCACGGCGTCGCCGACCCGGGCAATGTCGGCGCGATCGTCCGCAGCGCGCATGCCCTTGCCGGGGGCACGGTCCTGCTCGGTCCCGACTGCGCCGATCCCTTCGGGCCGAAGGCGGTGCGGGCGAGCATGGGCTCGATCTTCGGCCAGCCGCTGCTGCGGGCCGGAATAGAGGCGACGCCGAAGCCACGGGCGGCTCTGGTTGCGCACGGTGGCGATGGGCTTGGCGCCCTGAACGACGTCGGGACTATCTGCCTCGGGGCCGAGCGGGACGGGCTGCCAGGCGACGTGCTGGACGAGTGCGACCTGCTGGTAACGATTCCCCTGCGCGCCGGCGCCGCCGAGTCGCTCAACGTCGCCGCCGCGGCGGCCATTGCGTGCGAGCGGTTATCGTCGCCCGCCATGCAGGAGGTGGCCGACGATGCTTGAGCGGATCGAGAAGATCGAGGCAGAGGCGACGGCGGCGATCGCGGCGGCGGGGGGCACCGCCGAGCTGGAGGAGCTGCGGGTCCACCACCTGGGTCGCAAAGCGGAGCTGACGACGATCCTGCGCGGGATCGCCGAGCTGCCCGCGGAGGAACGGGGCGCGGTCGGCGCCGCGGCGAACCGGGCCCGCAAGGCGCTCGAGGAGCTGCTCGAGCGCCGCGCGGCCGAGCTCGATGCGGTCGAGATGGACGCGCGCCTGGTCGGCGACCGGGTCGACGTGACGCTGCCTGGGGCCCCGGCTCATCCGCCCGGCCATCTCCATCTGATCACCCGCACGACGCGGCAGATCGAGGACGTGATGGTCGGACTGGGCTACCGGGTGGTCGAGGGGCCCGAGATCGAGCACGACTACTACAACTTCACCGCGCTCAATCACCCGCCGGGGCACCCGGCGCGGATGCTCCAGGACACCTTCTATGTTCAGTCGAACCCCGAGGTGCTGCTGCGCACCCACACCTCGCCGGTGCAGGTCCGCTCGATGGAGACGCAGGCCCCGCCGGTCTTCCTGATCATGCCCGGCAAGGTCTACCGTCGCGACTCCGACGCGACCCACACGCCGATGTTCCACCAGGTCGAGGGCCTGGCGATCGGCGAGGGGATCACGCTCGCCGACCTGAAGGGCACGCTCGAGGAGCTGCTGCGGGCGATCTTCGGCGAGGAGCGGCAGATCCGCATGCGGCCGCACTTCTTCCCCTTCACCGAGCCCAGCGTCGAGGTCGACGTCTCCTGCTTCCGCTGCGAGGGGACCGGGATGCTGGCGGGGGGTGAGCGCTGCAACCTCTGCAAGGGTCAGGGCTGGATCGAGATCCTCGGCGCCGGCATGGTCGACCCCAACGTGCTCGGCTTCGTCGCCGAGAACGGCTATGACCCCGACCTGGTCCAGGGCTTCGCCTTCGGCATGGGAGTGGAGCGGATCGCGATGCTGCGGTACGGCGTGCCCGACCTGCGTCGCTTCTTCGACAACGACGTGCGGATGCTGGAGCAGTTCCTATGAGAGTCCCGTTCTCGTGGTTGCGCGAGTACTGCGATCCCGGCATCGAGGCCGGTGAGCTCGCCGAGCGGCTGGCGATGACCGGCACCGAGGTCGAGCGGGTCGGCGTCGTCGGCCCGCCCGCGGCCGAGGGCTTCGTGGTCGGAAAGGTGCTGGAGCGCGAGAAGCACCCCGATGCCGACCGGCTCAGCGTCTGCACGGTCGACACCGGCGACGGCGAGCCGCGCACGATCGTCTGCGGCGCCCCCAATGTGGCGGCGGGGCAGACCGTGCCCGTGGCGCTGCCGGGAGCGACGATGCCGGGTGGCACGAAGCTCGGCAAGGCGAAGCTGCGCGGCGTCGAGTCGCACGGGATGATCCTCTCCGCTGCCGAGCTGGAGGTCGCCGAGGAGTCGGCGGGGATCCTCGTGCTCGACGACGGTCCCGCCCCCGGAACCCCGCTGGGCGAGGTGCTGCCGGTCGCCGAGCCGGTGCTGGAGCTGGAGGTGACGCCGAACAGGCCCGATTGCCTCGGCGTCTACGGGGTGGCGCGCGAGGTGCACGCGATAACGGCCGCCCCGCTTGCGGCGGAGCCCTGGGCGGAGGACGCCGCCGCCGAGGGGGAGGGGGAGGCCGGCGACTACGCCTCGGTGACGGTCGAGGTGCCCGAGCTCTGCCCGCGCTTCACCGCGCGTGTCTTCACCGACGTCACGATCGGTCCCTCGCCGGCTTGGCTGCAGGCGCGCTTGAGCGCCGCCGGCCAGCGCTCGATCAACAACGTCGTCGACATCACCAACTACGTGATGCTGCTGACGGCGCAGCCGCTGCACGCCTTCGACCTCGACAAGGTTCCAGATGGGGCACTCACCGTCCGTGCGGCCGTCGATGGCGAGACGATGACGACGCTCGACGACGTCGAGCGGAGCTTCGACGCCGAGACGGTGCTGGTCTGCGACAGCCGCGGGCCTTCGGGCATCGCCGGGATCATGGGCGGCCAGGTCTCCGAGGTCTCCGACGAGACCACGCGCGTCCTGCTCGAGGTCGCCAACTGGAACGGGACCAACATCCTGCGCAGCTCGCGCCTGCTCGGCCTGCGCTCGGAGGCCTCCTCGCGCTTCGAGAAACAGCTGCACCCGGAGCTCTGCATGCGGGCGCAGCGGATCGCCTCGCGGCTGATGGTCGAGCTCTGCGGGGCGAAGCTGGTGCCCGGCACGATCGACGTGGCCGCGGAGGCTCAGGCCGTCCCGCGGATCCGCTTGCGTGGCGAGCGGGTCGAGGGGCTGCTCGGGATGCGGATCGAGCAGGCAGACCAGATCGCCTACCTGGAGCGGCTCGGCTTCGCGGTAGAGGTGGACGGGGCGGACCTCGTCGCCGGCGTGCCCGCCGATCGCCACTACGACGTCACCCGCGAGGCCGACCTGATCGAGGAAGTCGCGCGCGTCCACGGCATCGACCGGCACCTGCCCTCGACTCTGCCGGCGGTCGGACAGTCCGGCGCGCTGCGGCGCGACCAGCGGCTGCGCCGTCGCGCCGAGGACGCGCTGCGCGATCTCGGCTTCGACGAGATCGTCGGCTGGAGCTTCACCGACCCGGGCGAGGCGGAGCGCCTGCGGATTCCCGCGGACGACCCGCGGGCCGAGGGCGTAACGGTCTCCAACCCACTTTCCGAGGATCAGTCCGTAATGCGGACGAACCTGCTCGGCTCGCTGCTGGACGCCGCCCAGCGCAACCTCGCCCGCGACGCCGAGCGGGTCGCCCTCTTCGAGTCCGGCCGCATCTACCTGTCTGGCGAGGCCGCCGATGGACCGCTGGGAGGCGCATTCGCGGGCAAGCAGCCGGCGCCGTATGTGGAGCCGCAGCGGCTTGGGGTGCTCGCGGTTGGGTCATTGACGCCCCGTTCCTGGCGGGGTGGCGGCGAAACCGCGGACTTCTTCGCGCTCAAGGGAGTGCTGGAGGGACTGGCCGCGCGGCTCGGGATAGCGCTTGCCTTCGAGCCCGCCGGCGAGCCGTTCCTGCACCCGGGCCGCGGCGCGAAGGTGCTCGCCGGCGAGGCGGCTGCCGGCTGGGTTGGCGAGCTGCATCCGCTCGTCTGCCGGCGGTGGGACCTGGATTCGGCGGCCGGCTTCGAGCTCGACTTGTCACCGCTCATCGCCCCCGCGACCGCCGGCGAGGAGACCTTCGAGGACGTGGCCGCCTTTCCGGCTGTGCTGCAGGACCTCGCCGTCGTCGTGCCCGGCGAGGTCCCGGCCGCGCAGGTTCGCGACGCGGTCCTCGCCGGAGGGGGCGAGCTGTTGCGGTCGGCCGAGGTCTTCGACCTGTACGAAGGCGAGCAGCTCGGGGAGGGCCGCAAGAGCCTCGCCCTGCGGCTCGAGTTCCGCGCCGAGGACCGCACCCTCACCGACGAGGAGGTCGCCGCCAAGCGGGAGTCGATCGCCGTCGCGCTGAGCGAGATCGGAGGGTCGCCGCGTGAGTGAGAAAGCGAGAGTCCTCGTCGCCGGAGCATCCGGCTTCACCGGCGCGCTCGCCGCGCAGATCGTCTGGCGCCACCCGCGCCTGGAGCTTGTCGGCGTCACCTCGCGCAGCGACGCCGGCACCCGGTTGGACCGGCTCTACCCGCGCTACCGGGTGCCGCTGGAGCTGACCGAGCTCGACCTCGACGCGCTCGAGGACGTCGACGCGGCGATCGTCGCCTACCCGCACGGCGCCTCGGCGCCGACCGTCGCCGCCCTGCGCGGCCTCGGCGTGCTGGTCGTCGACCTCTCGGCCGACTTCCGGCTGCGCGACCTGCCGACGTATGAGCGCTGGTACGGCGAGCACGGTGCGCCGGAGCTGCTCGACGGCGCCGTCTACGGCCTGACCGAGCTCTACCGCGAGCAGCTGCGCGGCGCGGAGCTGGTCGCGACGCCGGGGTGCTACCCGACGGCGAGCGTGCTCGCGCTCGCGCCGCTGGCCGAGCGGGGCCTGCTGACCGATGTCGTCATCGACGCCAAGCAGGGCGTCTCCGGCGCCGGGCGCGGCGGTGGCGAGGAGATGCACTACGTCTCGATGGACGAGAACGCCTTCGCCTACAAGACCGAGGGTCACAGGCACCGGCCCGAGATCGAGCAGGAGCTGGCGGCGCTCGGCAGCCCGGCGCCGGTCACCTTCGTGCCGCACCTGCTGCCGCTCGACCAGGGCGAGCTGACGAGCTGCTATGCCCAGCTCAGCGAGCCGATGTCCAAGCAGGAGGTGCAGGCGCTCTACGCCGAGCGCTACGCCGGTGAGCCCTTCGTACACGCGGTCGACCGGCCGCCCGGCCTGCGCGACGTGCGCGATACGAACGAGTGCCACGTCTACGTCACGGTCGAGGAGCGCGGCCGGGTGCTGGCCTTCTCGGCGATCGACAACCTCTGGAAGGGGGCCTCGGGCCAGGCGGTGCAGAACCTCAACCTGATGCTGGGCTTCGAGGAGACGGAGGGGCTCCTGTGAGCGAGTCCTTCTTCAAGTCTCGTTGGGTCGATCCCCCCGCCGGAATCGAGCAGCTCGATCCCGCCCAGCTTGCCCCGGGCTTCCGCGCCGGTGCCGCCCACTGCGGGCTGAAGGGGGGCGGCAAGACCGACGTCGGCCTGATGGTCTGCGACGCGCCGCAGGTGTCCTCCTCGGTGCTGCTGACCCGTAATGCGTCGGCGGCGGCCCCCGTGCGGATCTGCCGTGACCGGATTGAGCGTGGCGCTGTGCGGGCCGCGGTCGTCAACGCCGGCAACGCCAACGCCGAGACCGGCGAGCAGGGGCTCGCCGACGCCTGGGCGATGTGCGAGCGGGCCGGCGAGGAGCTGGGCCTGGACCCGAGCGCCGTCGCCGTCGCCGAGACCGGCGTGATCGGCGTGCCGCTGCCGATCGACGCCGTCCTGTCCGGGATCGGCGACGCGGCCGGCTCGCTCTCGGCAAGCGGCGGAGGAGCCTTCTCCGACGCGATCCTGACCACCGACCGCTGGCCGAAGAGCTGCGCGCTCAGGGTCGGCGAGGTGACGATCTCCGCCCAGGCCAAGGGCGGCGGCATGATCCAGCCGAACATGGCGACGATGCTCTGCTTCGTCCAGACCGACGCCGTTTTCGAGGACCCGGCCGGAGCGTTGCGCGCCGCGACCGACGCCTCGTTCGAGCGGATAACCGTCGACGGCCAGATGAGCACCAACGACACGGTCCTCCTGCAGGCGACCGGCGAGTCCGGGGCGCCGCTGCCGGCCGGGCTGCTCGAGGCCGTCCTCCTGCAGCTCGCGATCGAGATCGTCGCCGATGGCGAGGGCTCGACCCGGGTCTGCCGCGTCGGGGTCGAGGGCGCCGCCTCCGACGCCGAGGCCGAGCGGGTGGCACGCGCGATCGCCAACTCGCCGCTGGTCAAGACCGCGCTCTTCGGCAAGGACCCAAACTGGGGCCGGATCGCACAGGCGGCCGGGATGGCGCTGGCCGGCGAGGACCTCGATGAGATCGGGGCGGAGTCGATCGACGCCGCCGAGCTCGGCGAGGACGTCGCCGAGGCCGAGCTCGGTGTGCGGCTCGACCGCGGCGATGGCCGCGCCCACGTCTGGTTCTCGGACCTGGGCTACGAGTACGTGAAGATCAACGCGGAGTACACGACCTGAGGAGATGGGCTGATGAGCACCAACGTCGACACCCTGCTCGAGGCGCTTCCCTACATCAGGGAGTTCCACGGTCGCACCGTCGTGATCAAGTACGGCGGCTCGGCGATGCGCGAGGAGGAGCTGCGCGAGGCCTTCGCCACCGACGTGGTCCTGCTCAAGTACGTCGGCCTCAACCCGGTGATCGTCCACGGTGGCGGCCCCGAGATCACCGAATACATGGAGCGGCTCGGGCTCGAGGTCCGCTTTCACGAAGGCCTGCGCGTCTCCGATGCGGAGACGGTCGAAGTCGCCCGCATGGTCCTGCTCGGCAAGCTCAACTCCGACATCGTGCAGCGGCTCAACCGGCACGGGCAGCCGGCTGTTGGGCTCTCCGGGCAGGACGGCACGCTGTTCGAGGTCGCCCCGGTCGCCAACGCCGAGCAGGTCGGCTTCGTCGGCTCGATCGAGAAGGTCGACATCGACGTCCTCAACCACATCGCCGAGGACTACATCCCCGTGGTCGCTTCCTCGGCCTCCGACCGCGGCGGCCAGTCCTACAACGTCAATGCCGACGAGGCCGCGGGCAAGATCGCCGCGGCCCTCGGGGCCCACAAGGCGATCTTCCTCACCGACGTCGAGGGCTGGCTCGCCGACGCCGCCGACGAGGGCTCGCTGATCTCCCGCGCCACGGTCGGGGAGGTCGAGCAGCGCCTGCCGGCGATCGAAGGCGGCATGCGGCCGAAGCTGGGCGCCTGCGTCGACGCGATCCGCGGCGGCGCCCAGTCGGCCCACATCATCGACGGCCGCAAGCCGCACAGCCTGCTGCTCGAGCTGTTCACCGACGCCGGTATCGGCACGATGGTGACCTCGTGAAGCTGGAGGAGCTGCAGGCGCTCGAGCGGCGCTACCTGATGCAGACCTACAGGCGCGCACCGGTTGAGTTCGTGCGCGGCGAAGGGGCCTTGCTCTGGGACTCCGACGGACGTGAATACCTCGACTTCCTCGCCGGTATCTCGGTCTGTTCGATCGGCCATTGCCACCCGGCCGTGGTCGAGGCCGTGCGCGAGCAGGCCGGCAGGCTGATGCACGTCTCCAACCTCTTCTACACCGAGCCGATGGTGCGGCTCGCCGAGAAGCTGTCGGAGTCGAGCCTGGGGGGGCGGGTTTTCCTGACCAACTCCGGGACCGAGGCCAACGAGTGCGCGATCAAGGTGGCGCGCAAGCATGCCCACAACCGCGGGATCGAGAGCCCCGAGATCGTCAGCTTCGAGCGCGACTTCCACGGCCGTACCTACGGCGCCCTCGCGGCGACGCCGAAGCTGGCGGAGAACCCGGCGCTGGGGCCGATGCTGCCGGGGTTCCGCTCGGTCCCCTTCGACGATGCCGGCGCCCTGCGTGCCGCCGTCGGCGAGAGCACCGCCGCGGTGATGATCGAGGCGATCCAGGGCGAGTCGGGCGTCTATCCGCTCAGCGACGAGACCCTGCTGGCGGCGCGGCAGGTCTGCGACGAGACCGGAGCCCTGCTGATCCTCGACGAGATCCAGACCGGGATGGGGCGGACCGGTTCGCTCTGGGCCTACGAGCAGACGCCGGTGCGACCTGACGTGCTGACCAGTGCCAAGGCGCTCGGCGGCGGCCTCCCGGTCGGCGCGTGCGTGACCAGCGTGCAGCTCGGCGAGGTGCTCGAGGCAGGCGACCATGGCTCGACCTTCGCCGGGGGCGCGGTGGTCTCCGCGGCGGCACTTGCCGTGCTCGACGTGATCAACGAGCCGGCGCTGCTGCGCCGCGTGCGCGAGCTCGGCGCCGGGCTGCGGGAGAGCCTTCTGGTGCTCGACGGCGTCGAGGAAGTCCGCGGACGTGGCCTGATGCTTGGCGTCGGGCTTGCGAGCGGCATCGATGCCGCCGCGGTGGGCGCCCGGCTGCTGGAACGCGGCCTGATCGTCAACGTGCCCGAGCCCGGCACGCTGCGCCTGCTGCCGCCGCTGACGGTCGATTCGGCCCAGATCGAGCGGGCCGTTGCGCTGATCGGCGATTCGCTCCTAAGCTACGCGGCAGCATGAGCGCCGAAAAGTTCCCGCCAAAGCGACGACCGCCCGCCTCGGCTGCCGACGCCGCGCAGCGCCTGGCGACGATCGTCGACGCCGCCGAGCAGGCTGCGGCGAGCGTCATCGACGACGCCGAGCGGCAGGCGCAGCAGCATCTGGACGAGGCACGTGAGCGCGCCGACCGGATCGTCGCCGAGCGCCTGCGCGAGCTTGCCGACGAGCTCGACCCGGCCGGCGCCGACGAGCGCCGAGGCGGCCACCTGAAGCCGGTCGAGAGCGCGGTCGACGCCGATGTCGAGCCGCTGGCTCCCCGTCGCTCTGGATCCGCGGGCGCACGGCTGCTTGCGACCCAGATGGCGGTCTCCGGCGCCGACCGCAAGGAGATCGAAGCGCGGCTCCGGGGCGGCTTCGAGATCGAGGACACCAGCGAGATCCTCGACGCGATCCTCGGCCCCGAGGAGGAGTAGATCGATATGCACGACGACCCGACCCGGATCATGGGCCAGCCCGGCGACCCCGAGCACGGTCCGCGCGGCAACATGCGCCTGTTGATCGCCTGCCTGATCGCGGTGATCGTCGGCCTCGTCGTCGCGATCGTCGTCATCGCCTCCGACAACGGCAGCAGCGGCGGCAGCTCGACCTCGGCGGTCACCAGCTTGCCGACGACGTCCGAGACGACGACCACGCCGAGCACGACCGAGACGACCACCGGCTCGACCACCGAACCGACGACGACTGAAACGACCGAAACGACCACCACCGCGCCGCCGCCGACCACTCCCGAAGAAGAAGAAGAAAACGGCAGCGGCGGGATCCCCGCCGAATGACGAACTTGCCACCCGAGCAGGTCCGCACCGCGGGCTATGAGGCCGACCCCGCCGAGGTCCGGCGAGTGCTGCTGCTCTACTCCGGCGGCCTCGACACCAGCGTGATGCTGAAGTGGATCCAGGACCGCTACGGAGCCGAGGTCGTCTGCCTCACCGTCAACCTCGGCCAGCCGGGGGAGGACTACGCGGTGATCGAGGACAAGGCGAAGCGGCTTGGCGCGCTCGAGTGCCACGTGGTCGACGCTCGCGAGCGCTTCGCCGAGGACTTCGTCGTGCCCGCGATCAAGGCCAACGCGCTCTACGGCGGTGGCTACCCACTGTTCACGGCGCTGGGCCGGCCGCTGATCGCCGAGCTGGCGGTCGAGTACGCGCGGCGCAGCGGTTGCGACACGATCGCCCACGGCTGCACCGGCAAGGGCAACGACCAGGTGCGGATCGAGGCGACGGTCGCAACCCTGGCGCCGGAGCTGAAGACGATCGCGCCGGTGCGCTCATGGCAGATGGGCCGCGAGGAGGAGATCGCCTACGCCCGCGAGCACGGCATCCCGGTCA
>JAPVSJ010000109.1:0-73327 GCA_047519745.1 Actinomycetota bacterium
CGTCTGGCCTCGTGATCTGGAAGGTGAAGGGGGAAGAGGCGCCCGCCTGGGTGCTCGAGCTGCCCGCCTTCAGGCCGATGTCGAAGGGGCGTTCCTGTGGCGTCTTTGCGCAGGGGCCGCCGTCGGGGCCCTGGTTGATCTCAAAGCCGTTGGCAGATTCGCTCGGCGGTCCCGATTCGGGCGCCGACCAGGGGGTGTTGAGCGCGGTGGTGACGTAGTTGCCGCAGGTCGTCGGGCTGCCGAGGGCGGAGCGATCGCCGCCCTTCAGGGTCAGTCTCAGGTAGGTGAAGGGCAGCTGGGGCAGGTTGTCGAAGCTGACTTCGAGCTGTCCCGTCAGCTTGTCGGCTTCGACCTCGCCGGGGATCTTGACGAAGACGCCGTGGCGGGGGTCTTCGATCACCAGATAGACCGCGAAGAGCGAGCCGAAGGGGTTGCCTTCGCCCTGGGCGGCCAAATACAGCGCTCCGTGCAGGGGTTCTGCCAGGAGCGCAGATTTGAGCTCCCCGCTGCCGATCTTCGATCCCGCCGGGCACTGATTGGGTTCTTTGTTGAAGCGGATCGGGTTGGGTTCCCCGAAGCCGGTTCCCTTGAGGCCGATCTGGGCCTCCGAGCAGGCTTCCAGGCCATCGGCACCGCTGGCGTTCAGGACGACGCCCTTGGGCAGCTTGACCACGGTCTTCTTGATCTCCGGCACAGCCAGTTTTTCGGGGTTGGTCAGCCCTTCTTCTGGGATCGCCAGTTCGGTCCTGAACGACGCCGGGCTGTCGGCCTTGGTGTCGGAGGGTTCGAACGTGAAGTTGGATTCGAAGTGCAGCTGGTCGCATTCGGTCGTCGCCGGGACGCCGACCTGGGAAGTCGTGAAGTTGTCGATCGAGATCCAGGTGTCGAGACTGAGCGTCACCAGCGGCTGGCTCGCCGCCTGCAAGGAGCAGTCGGTCGGCATCGTCAGGAAGGCGGTGTCGGGGCCCGTGCTCGGTTCACATTGGAAGCCGAACTGGCCGCAGCGCTCCGTATCGTGGGCGGGGCTTGCTGGAGCGCCCCAGAAGTTGAAGAAGACCCCGTAGACGGCGTAGACCTGCGGCGTGTTGGGCGAGGTGGTGTTGATCCCGTAGTCGGTTTCGCTGTTCAGCGAGCCGAGCACCTGGATCTGCTCAAGGTTGAGGAAATTGAAGTGGAATTTACCCGGGTAGCCGATCGGCGCTTCGACGTTATAGACGGCGAACGGTTCGCTGCTCGTGCCGAAGTGCTGCAGGACCGGTTCGGCCGTACCGAGGATCGCGTTGTTGCCCTGCACGCCCAGTCCCGAACCTTCGCAGAGGTATTCGGGGTCGCTGCTATCCAGGCAAGCCGGCGCCGCGACCGGGTTGCCGAGGAAGCCCGGCGGCAGGTCGACGCTGATCGTCTTCGGGTCCCCCGCAGGGACAACGTCTCCGCTGGGCGCCATCACCGTGTTGACGAAGATCGCGGTCGAGGCACCGTAGGGGTGCGAACCCGCCTTGGTCGATCTCGTCCCGTCGTCGTTATAGGCGCCGGCGGTGAAAGCCTGGATGCCTGGCCGGGCCGGCAGCGCGCTGGTGATGATCGTCTCTTCGTAGCTTGCGGGAACAGGCGCGCCGCCGCCGGAGACTTCGATCAGGTTGGTCGAGGGGCCAGCCACGGTGTTGGTGTCGAGGATCGGAACGTCGAGGGCCCTGCTGGCGGTGCCGGGGCGCACGACCTCGTTCGTGGTGCAGGTGAAGCTGCTGTCGCCCGCGGTTGCGCCGGGGCATTCCCAGCCGCCTTCGCTGCTGGGAACTCTCGCGATCGTGAATCCTGCCGGTAGCTGATCGGTGAGGGTGATTGTGCTGCCGTCGGATTCGATCCCGCCGATGTTCTGGGCGTAGAGGGCGAGGGTGCTGATGCCGGGACCACCCTGCACCTTGGTCTTCACGGCGGCCGAGTGCGTAGCGCCGCTGAGGCCGCTCGGGTTGGCGCTCAGCTGGGCGACGTCGATCCCGCCGAGGCTGCCTTCGAAGGTGATCGCGTAGGGGTTGCCGGTCCCCGGCCCACCGCTGACCGAAACCAAGCCGCCGGTGCCGCCGATCAATGAGAGGCCGTCGAGGGCCGCTTCCACTTCGGCCGCGCTCGCATTGAAGGGAAGTGTGGTGGTGGTTGCGGTGGTGCCATCGGTGGCGGTCAGGCGCGTTGCTTGATGGCTTCCTGTGGACAGTTGTGAGAGTGTCAGTTCTTCCGGCCCAACCGAGGTGATCGTGGTTCCGGGTTGGATCCCGCTGCCTTCGATCACCTGACCGATGGCGAAGGAGCCCGCAATGAGGTAAACACCGGGAACCAAGGTTTCTGCCGATCCCACGTTGCCAACGCCACTGGCGACGGCATGACGCGCGGTGAGCGTGAAGGTGCCGCCTTCGGCGTCGACACGCACGGTTTGCGACTCGTTCTGCACCGGCGCGACGTTGGTCGGGCCGGTAACGCCGATCGGCTGCCAGGCGGGCTGCGCGGCGGCAAGCGCCGAGCCGGCCGAAGCCAGCATCGCCGCGAGGCAGACAGCACCGAGGCAGAGCAGCCGCAGGGTCTTGTCGGTCTTCATCGTGCGGCCCTCCCGTTGCTGTTGGCGTTTCGGCTGTTATTGCGCTTGCGCTTGGCCCCGTGGCGCTTCTTGTGCTTACGGTGCTTTTTCGGCTTGTGGATCGCCGGAGCCGGGTTGCCCGAGCCCGAAAAGCCTTCGCTGGCGGGGGTGACGGACCCCGGCTGCCGAGCTGACGGGCCCTGGCACCCTTCGGCCAGCGGGTCGCAAGGGGTGGGAGGCGGCGGCGGTTCGGGGAAGCCGCCGTTCACCCTGGCGTCGTAGAGGTCGCGAGTGAGGTCGAAGTCCTGGGAAACGAGCTTCCGCGTCGTCGAGAAGTAGACGTCGTCGCCGCTGGCGCTGCTGTCGAAGTATTCCGGACGCGTTCCTGCTTCCAGGGTGCCGCCGGCTGCAATCAGGCGCAGTCGGCCGTTCTCCCACTCGTAGATGTTGCTTTCGCCTTCGGCTCCTGGCGTGAGTGGATCATCCGAGGTGAAGAACACCTTGCTGCCGTCAGTACTCATCGGGTGTGAGAGATAGAAGCTGCTGGGCGCGAGGACGATGGCGATGGGACTTTCTTCTGGTTTGTTGGTCGAGCCGAGACCGTCGGTCCGGCAGGTGACGCAGACCGTCGCGTTGTCTTCGGCCGAGTAGCGGTAGGCCTGATAAGTGCCACCGCTGGAATAGCCGGTCACGTCAGCCTTGCTGACGAACAGCAGATGCTTGCCGTCCGGTGACACTCTGGAGGTATAACGGTGAAGCCTCACCAGTGCGCTGCTGCTGCTGCCGCCGAGATCCGTCGTGTCTTCGTTCGTCAACGAGCCGACGAAGGACAGCGCACCTGCGCGCGAGAGATAGACGTTGTAGGTATTGGCGGAGTTGTTCTGGCTTTCGGTCTTGCCGAAGCCCGGAACGAGCTGGCCGCGGGCGGCGAAGTAGACGTAGGAGCCGTCGGCCGAGGTGCCGAGCACGCCGCGCACGCCGGCGCCTTTGACATCGGCCTGGTTGGCGTCGGCCGAGAGGTCGGTCAGCGCTTCGGTTTCGACGTTGTAGTCGTAGAGGTCGCAGGCGGCTCCGGTTCCACTATTGGAGCATTTGCTCGCGGCGGCGCTGGTCGTCGGGGTCAACCCGTAGTTGGCGGTGAAGAAGACGTGGGAGCCGTCTTCGGAGGCCGTCTGATAGAGCGCCCCCGTGTCGGGGGTCGCGGTGTGCGATTGGGAGGCGTCGACGGTAGTCAAGCCGTTCTTGCGCACGAAGACCGCCTTGTTGCCGGAATCGCCACCGCTGTCGCTGATGGCGCTGAAAAAGGCCCGCGAGCCGTCAGAGGAGAATGACCCCACCATCGATTGTTCGTCGGATTCTTCGCCTCCGATTTTCGCGGAGGCAGGGACGTTTCCGTCAGGCAACACGCCGGCCAGACGCAGCGTGCCTTCCGACCATTCGTACACGCCGTTCTGTTGCGTCGCTTCCGGCAGCAGGCGGTACCCGGTTTCGAAGAGCACGTGCTCGCAGTCGCTGGTGACACCGGCAATATGGTGCTGCTTCCCGTTATTGTCTGAAAGACCTGGATTGAGCGGCGCCGCCTTTGGGATAAGCGTGTAGGCGCCGGTCGAGTTGTCGCGCAGGTAGAGGGTTTCGATGCCGTCTTCGATGTCCGCTTCGGGAGTGTCGGCGGTAAGCGGCTCGAAGCTCTGGACCACCGAGCAGGACAGATCCGCCGAGTTCATGAGGATGAAGCCGGTTTCGATGAATTCCGCATGCGGTGGCGGAATCAGGGCCGGTGGGTTCAGCTGGATCGATTGCCAGTTGCTGGCCGAGCGCGCGGCCAGGTACCTGCCGTTACCGCCGGAGGTAGCGTCGGCGAGACCGTTCCTTATCGGATAGAAGATTTTTCCCCCAACGGCGGAAGCCTGCCAAAGGATCTGGCCCGGGACCTCGATTTCGACCCCCCCGACCGGCCGCTTGTCCACCGGTGAGACCTGCTCGTAGCGGCGGTTGTCGGGCAGCGCCGAGCCGAGCGGCGGCGTGGTGAACGTCTGATCGGGGGTGACCGCGCCGCCGCTGGCGTTCTTGGCGAAGACCCGGAAGTGATAGGTGGTTTCGGGCTGCAGGCCGCTGACGCTCTGGGTCACGGGAATCGCGTTGGCGCCCGAGCCGACCGAGGCTTCCAGCGCCGGGACGCTGGTGCCGTAGGCGGTCGTCTTGCCGTACTCGAAGCGGTAGGTGCTCGATTGGCTCTGGGGGTTGACGGAGCCGTAGAGCGCGGCCTGGGCGCCCGTTTCGGTCGCCGCCGTGGTCGCCGTCGGCGTGGTCAGCGTCGGTGCCGAGGCCGGCGTGGTGAAGCTGAAGGTCGAGGTGGCCGCGCTGGCGCTGTTGAAGCCCCGCCCGGCGAAGATCTGCACTTCATAGCCGGTGCCGGCTTCCAGGCCGACCAGCTGCTGGGAGACGAGCTGGTTGCCGGTGCCCTTGCCGAGGTCGACGTTGACCGCCGGGGCGTGGGAGAAGCTCGAGTCGCTGGTGCGCTTGTAGTTGATGTGGTAGCCGGTGCGCAGGCCGTAGGGGATAGCGGGACCGTTGGGGTTGACGAAGCCCGAGACCGTGGCGGTGTGGGCGGCGATCCCCGATACGCCTGAGAAGCCGACGCTCGGTGGCGTCAGGGGAGCGTTGAGGTCGGCGAGCTTCGATTCGCCGGTGGTCGTTGAGGCGTAGAGGTCGCCGGTCGAGGCCGAGCTGCGCACGGCGAGGCCGTTGGCCGAGTTGATGCCCGCGCAGGCCATGTGAGTCGCTTCCAGCGCCCCGCCCGAGGAGACCTCGACAATGCGTCGCTCGGCGATCGAGGGAAGGTCGGTTTCCGGGCAGCTGGCGCTCGCCCCGGCGGCAAACGCCTTGGTGACGAGGACATCTTGGGTACCAGGGTCGATCGCCACGTCGAGCGGCCCGTTTGCAGCCGCGGTGCCTTTCAGGTTCGCTTCCGAGAAGGTCCCCTGCGGGGTGACGACATTGCCCGGCAGGGTGAATTTCTGCACCCTGAAGTTGGTGTTGGACTCGACCGTGTAGATGTCGCCGGCGGAGTCCTCGGCGACGCGGTTGACCGAGTTGGCGAAGTTGCCGGCGGCCGAGCCGGTGGTGCCGATTACGCAGGCGTCGCCCGCCGCTGCAAAGCAGACCTCGAAGTTGGTCGTGCCGTTGTTGTCGGGCCCGGCCGAGACGACGTTTCGCCCGAAGGCGCGCACGAAGGCTCCGGCGGAGCTGAACTCCTGCACGCGCAGGTTGGCCGGGTCTGCCACCAAGACATCGCCGGCATTTGGCGCTCCGGCGGGGGCGATCGCCGGGTAGCCGTTGAAGCTCGATTTGAAAGCGCCGCCGGTCGAGGCCGAGGTCCCCGACTTGCAGACGTCGCCGTTGGCGGCGACGCAGACGCTGAAGCCGCTCTGCCCGCTGATGGTGTTGGCGACAGAGGCCGTGCCGCCGCTCAGTTCGTTGGGGGTCGGCGCCGAGGCGGCGGCGATCAGGGGCTCCGGGTTGTTGGCCAGGGCGCCGGCGAAGCTGACTTTGAAGACGCCGGCGGCGGTTTCGGTGACGGTCGCGTTGCCCGCGCCGATCGAGGTGAGGCCGGTGAGGGCGCTTTGGATCGTCGCGGCGCTTGCGTTGAAGACCAGTTCGGCGGTGGTTTTGCCGCCGAAGCTGAGCGTGTAGTTGCCGCCAGTCGCGGTTACGGTCAGCGTCTGCACGGCGCTGGTCGCGCTGCGCTTGCCCGGGCCCGAGGCGACCACTTCCTTGCCGAAGGCGGCGATGAAGGCGCCGGTTGAGGAGAACTCATCGACGCGCAGGTTGGAGCCGCTGACATAGAGGTTGCCGCTTTCCTGGTTGATCGCGATGCCCTGGGGGTTGCCGAGGGCACCGCCGAGGGAGCCGAATTCGCCCGCCTTGCAGGTGTCCCCCGCAGCGCAGATCTCAAAGCCCGTCGCGCCTTCGTTCTGGGTCGCGGTCGAGACCGTTGAGCTTGGGCTGCCACCGGCGAGGCTGACGTTTGCCGCCGTGATCTGTTCGACGTTGGCATGGGCCAGCGGGCCGCCGTCGAAGGTGATCAGGTAGGGCGTGGAGCCGGTCGCGTCGCCGGGACCGCCTGAGACGGTGACCGAGCCACCGCCGGCGCTGATCGTGGAGAGGCTGTTCAGCGCGCTCTGCACTTCTGCCGCCGTGGCGATGGCCGAGAGGTTGGCGGTGGTGGCGGCACCGAAGCCGAGGGTGAAGCTGCCCGAGCTGGCGGCGACGGTCAGGGTCTGGGTCTCGTTTGCCTGGTCGGGGCCCGAGGAGACCACGTCCTGGCCGAAGGCGCGCAGGAAGTTGCCGGAGGAGTCGAACTCGACGACGCGGTTGTTGTTGCCGTCGACGGCGTAGACGTTGCCGCTGGACTGGTTGACCGCCACCCCGCGCGGATTGCTCATCTGCCCGGCGGCTGAGCCGGTCGAGCCGAAGAAGCCGCTGACGCTCTTGGCCGTGAGGGCGAAGGCGGAGGCCGGCGCGATGGCGAGCATCGCCACGGCAGCGACGGCAACGCAGAGCGCCACCGCGCGCAGATGTGAACTCGGTCCCGCGGACGGTGCCTTCGCGTGGCGTCTCAACGTAGCTCTCTCCTTGTCGCTTGAGCCCTGTTTGCCGCCTTCCCGTTGGCGACCGATGCGGGCTCGATTTCCCTGTTTGCTGCTTCCCTGCGGCCCTCTTCCCGAGGGCGACGTGGTGCAGCATAAAAGAAACGGTTTACAAATGCAAGGAGAAGTTTTTGAGATGAAGGTTCGTGGCTTTGAACGCTTTCAGCGATTGCTCGTCCGAACAGCAAATGACCGATACTTATTGTCATGGAGACCCTGTCTATCTCGTACGTCCAGGCTCATCTCGCGGAGATCGTCGATCGAGTCGAGAGCCAACAACACCGGGTGAAGATCACGCGCGATGGCCGAGCTGTCGCAGTGCTTCTCAACCCGGACGACCTCGAGAGTCTCGAAGAGACGCTGGCGGTCCTCTCCGATTCCGGGCTGAAGCGACAGGCCAGCCAGAGCGAGGCGGAATTGAGACGTGGCGAGAAGGGCGTAACGGCCGAAGAGCTGATCGCTCGCTATAAGAACTTGCCTTCCGTCGACTACGAGAAAATGCGCGCGGAGCTCGACGCAATCATCGATCCGTCGCTGTGATTGCGAGGTCCGCAAAGCGGTAGACAGCTAAGCGGCAACCGCCAGTCGCTTGGCCTCCTCACGGCCCACGTAGGGGGCGAGGGCGAGCTCAGTCAGATCCGGGAGGAGCTCGGGGAGGCGGGCTGGGCCGGCGGAGTTGAGGCGGCGGACGATCAGGGTGGCGATGCCGCCGACGAGGGCCTGGTCGCGGACTTCCATGTTCAGCTCCGAGGGGGGCGGCTCGGGGCGCAGGGCGGCGGCGAGGAGCTGCATCGCCTCGCGGTAGCGGGCCACCACCTCACCCCCGGCGGCAAGCGGCTCGACCAGGAAGCAGCGGGCGACGGCGGCGTCGCGGGAGAGGACGTCGAGCAGGGCGGCGAGGCGGGCGCGCACCCGCTCCGGCCACTCCTCCCCCGCTCCCGGCGCCGCCAGCATCGAGTTGAGGACGTGGGCCTCGATCATCTCGTAGGCGGCGGCGAAGCAGTCCTCCTTGCCCTCGAAGTACTCGTAGAAGGTGCGGCGGGAGATCTTCGCCGCGGCGGTGATCTTGGCGATCGTCGTCGCGTTGTAGCCGTACTCGGCGACCGCTTCGACGACGCCGTTGAGCAGCCGTTCGCGCTGGTTCTCGGCGACGAAGACGCGGGAGAGGCCGTGGCGGCCGGGGGGCAGGCGACCGCGGCCGGCGGCCGGGCTCCCGGCGACCTGTGCGCCGCGCTCAGCCATTGCCGAGGTAGGGGGCGAGGGCGATGTCGATCAGTTCGGGGTAGAGCGCCGCCAGCTTCTCGGCGCCGCCTGTCTCGAGCCGCTCGCGCAGCAGCCAGGCGAGGGCACCGGCGGTCGCTTCCTCATGACTGGCGGGTAGGCCGGCGGAGGCGGTCGGCAGAGCGCGCCCCTCGCGCAGCTTCGCGGCGAGGCGGTCGAGCGCCGCCTCGTAGTGGCCGTTCAGCTCGGCCCCCCCGGTCTGCGCCTCGACCAGGCAGAGGCGCGCCTTCTGCGGAGCCTCGGCGATCAGCTTGGTGGTTGTCCGCAGCCCCGTCGCAAGCTGCTCGGGCCAGGAGAGCTCACCCGCCTCGCCGGCCTCGCGGATCGCCGCCGCCATCCGGTCGACACCCCAGGCCACGGCCCGATCGAAGGCGGCGACGAAGCATGCTTCCTTGCCGCCGAAGAACTCATAGAAGGTGACCGAGGAGACGCCGGCCGCCTTGACCATCGCTTCGATTGAGGTGCCGGCGCAGCCGTGCTCGGCGACGAGCTTCTCGGTCGCATCGAGGATCCGCTCCCGTTGCGGGGACGGAAGCACCCCGTCAGGCGGCCCTGCCCCCCGCCCCGGAGACGGCTTGGAGGCCAGTCTTTGCGAGAGGTACTGCATGAGTCGAGGGTAGCCGACTTGAGAAAGATTTCATATCTGGCAAAAAAGGAGTAGTTTTTATAGGGCGTATGTCAGCGAAAGCCTCAGCAGCCGTCGATCGAGTCGATTCGCTGGGAGCAAACCGAGGCTCCGAGCTCGATGTGCGCGAGGGGGCGATGGAAGGTGTGCTGGCGGTCTGCGGCGAGGTCGGCTTCCGCGAGGCGTCCGTGCGCGCGATCCTCGAGCACAGCGGCGGGCACCGGGCGCAGTTCTACCAGCACTTCGAGAGCAAGGAGGACTGCTTCGCCCAGGCCTACGCGGTCTGGATCGAGCGGCTCTGCGTCAGCGTGCTCGAAGCGGCGGCGACCACACCCGGCTGGGAGGCCGGCGTGCGCGAGGCGATCGTGCGCCTCTTCCAGTTCGTCACCGCGCGGCCGGCGATCGCCCGGGCGCTCTTCGTCGAGGTTCAGATCGCCGGCGAGCCGGCGCTGGCCCGCCACGAGGCCGCGATCGAGCGCCTCGCCGCGGCGATCGACAGCGCCCGCGCCGACATCGAGCCGGCAGAGGCTCCGCCCGAGGCGACCGGCGTCTTCGTCGTCGGCGGGATCGAGTCCTGCGTCTGCGAGGCGCTCGGCGACGGCGACCTGGACCGGCTCTGGAACGCCCTCCCCGAGCTGATGCACTTCGCGGCGGGCTCCTACTTCGGCAAGGAGGAGGCCGAAGGCGCCTTCGAGCGGGCGAGCATCCTGCTGGAGCGCGAGCAAGCGCGCGAGGCACAGCGGACGCGACTGACCCAACAGGCAGAAGGGGAGTGCGGACCGGGATGACCGAGTTGCGACTGATCGCCGGCACCGCGCTCGCCGAGCCAGCCGAGGTCGAGGCCACGCCGATGCTGCGACTCCCCCCCGGCCGCCACGGCATTCCCGCCGACCTGGTTCGCGCGCACCAGCGCCTGCGCCTGCTCGAGGCAGCGGCGGCGGCCGTCGCCGAGCAGGGCTACGGCCGCATCACCGCGGCCCGCGTGACCGAGCTGGCCGGCGTCTCCAGCCGCACCTTCTACCAGCACTTCGAGGACCTTTGGGCATGCCTGCTGGCCGCGTATGAGACCGAGGCGAGCCGGCTCTGCCAGGAGATCGAGGGCGCCTGCGCGGCGCTGGTCGAGCAGCGCGGACCGATCGTCGAAGCGGACCGGCGCGGCCGGGCGCGGGCCGGCATCGCCGCAGCGCTCGGCTTCCTCGCCGCCGAGCCCGACGTCGCCCGCCTGCTCAGCGCCGAGCCGCCGCCGCAGATCGCGGCGCTCAGCGGCGCCCGCCGCGACCTGATCGAACGCCTCGGCGCGATGCTGCGCGAAGTGCTCACCGACCCGGCCGGGGCGACGCCGCTGCCGGGCCTCGAGCGCCGCCTGATCGGCGCCGCGCTGGCGCTGGTCTCGACCCGCGCCGCCACAGGCGACCCGCAGCGCCTGCGCGACCTCGAGCCGGAGCTGAGCGAGCTCCTCCTCGCCTCGCTCTGACAGGCGCCTCACGCTGTAAATTTGTCTAAGTGACGAAAGTCACGTATATCCCTTCAGTGTAGAAGCGAAATCCGTCTCTGACGCGCCCTAGCTTCCTTTGCCGTCAACAGAAAAGCGGCCGGGGCGCTGCGTGAACAGCCCCCGGCCTGGCACAGGAAGGGGTACTTCCCATGCAAGGCCAGCCTAAACGGCGACGCGACAGCGACCTACGCGCACAACGCGTCGTGCTCAGCTACGTGCTCGACCTGCACCCGGTCAAGCCATCGATCCCGGCCCTCGTCCACGACCTCGTAGAGGATGCAAGCGACACCTACGAGCGCGCCATACGAGACCTGACCGGCATAGGGCTGCTCGACTGCGAGGGCGGCATCGTCGCCCCCACGCAGGCAGCCCTTCGCTTCGACCGCATCTCCTCGACGTGAACGTCGCACGGCGCTTCGGCTCGAACCTCGCCCGCTGTCGTCAGCAGGCAGGGCTGTCTCAGGAAGAGCTTGGCAACCGAGCCAGCCTCCACCGGACCGCCATCGGTCTACTGGAGAGGGGCGCGCGGATGCCCCGCATCGACACGCTGATCAAGCTGGCCGTCGCGCTCGACATCGACCCCGCCGACTTGCTGAAGGGGATCGACTGGAAGCCCGGTGAGACCGTCAAGGGGCAGTTCATCGAAACCGACGTGCCGGGTCTGGGCATCGTCCATCGACGGTTTGAGGTGGAGCGGGAGGGCGATGGGTAGCCGCAGCGGTAGCGCTGCGCTTCATTGCGAGTCGAAGCCCAAAAAAGAAACGGACCACCGAGGTGGTCCGTTCCAAGACTGCTCTGAGTGATGTGGTGAGGCAGTCCGTCGCCGGACGACCCTGCACGCTCAGCCCAGAGACACCTTTCGTAGGTGTCGCCAGTCTATCGAAGATTGACCATTGTCAAGCGAATTGCAACAATCATTACAAGACAATTTAGGCAGCCGTGCTATATGAATCCGCCCGGCAGGATTCGAACCTGCGACCTCAACCCTACGAAAGGTGCGCTCTGTCCACTGAGCTACGGGCGGACGCTTCACTTCCCTGGTCAGGAAGCTTCTCGATTGTAGTGTGCGTGCAGGGATAAAAGCCAGGAATCAAGTCAAAATTACTGAAATTCACCTAGGGGTCAGCCCAAGGTTGAGGGATTTAGGTCGAGGGTTGGTGCCTAGTCTCAGGTAGAGGTTGAGAGTCCTCAAGGAACGCTTGAGACCTCGAATCGGCAAGCACCGAGGCGCGTAGACTGTGCTTTGCGTGAAGCGGATGCAGAAAACCCAGCCCAAGCAGGGAAAGCCAGTCGAGATTCCGGTCCCCACCAAAGGGGACTTCGACGTGGCCCTCTCTAAGGTCGCTCCGCCAGCAAGTCGTAAACGCCCTGGCGGGAAAGACCGGCCTCAGAAGCGATCTGGGTAACCGGGACCCCGGCGTCCTGCGCGTCCTTGCAGTAGCGCTGTAGTTCATCGGTTGCCTTGTGGCGGGCGGCGTCGGCCCGCTCGCGACTCTTGGCGGCTCGCCGGATGCCCTTGATTGCGGCGGTGGCGTCTTTCATCGCGGGGAACGAGCAGCGTTATCGAGCAGGGCGAAGAACATCCCGCGATGGTCGCGGCGCTGGTTGTAGCGCCAGGCATACTCGTCCAGGTAGGACTGAAGCCACTTCTGCGACACCTTCTTGTAGGTGCCACGCATTCCCGTCTTGAGGTTGCCGAAGAAGCCCTCGATCGTGTTCGTGTGGATGTCGCCGTGGACGTAGACGCCCGCCGAGTGGTTGATGGTGCTGTGGCCTGCGTACTCGCGGCCAAGCGGCCGGTAGGAGCGCCAGTCGTCCGTGAAGATGATCGAGTTCGGGTTGACGTTCGCCCGCACGGCTCCACTCAGCGGCTCGCCTCGGCGAGACTTGATCACGCGCAGCTTGACCCGCCCGCCGCGCTCGACCATGCCGAGTACGGAGACCTGGCGCTCGCGCCAGTTAGCGGCTTCTTTTTTGGTCATTCGCGGCCCGCGTGGGCGACCGTGGACGCCGGTCTCGTCAACCTCGACCTTGCCCTTCAACGGTTTGGCGTCGTCTTTCATCAGCTCGTTGCGGATCTTGTTGAACATGCGCCAGGCGGTCTTGTAGTGGACGCCCAGCTCGCGCTCTAGCTGTTTGGCGGATATGCCGCATCGCGTGCTGGCCATGAGGTACATGGCGTAGAACCAAAGCTGAAGCGAGGTTGAGGACTTGTGGAAGATCGTGCCGGCCGTGGGATGGACGTGGTGCCCGCAGCCCGTGCAGGTCCACGACTGCCGCCCCTGCTTGGTCGCGTAGCGCTTGAAGACGCGCTCAGAGCCGCACTTGGGGCAATAGGCGTGTTCGCCGTCCGGGGAGTGCCGGGTCCGCCACAGATGCTCCAGGCAGGCGGCGTCGTCGGGGAACTGCCGCTGGAACTCGGTCAGCGAATACTCGGAGGTCGAGGACTTCGCTCGCTTCGGTTCGTGGCGGTTTGCCGGTGGCATGGTGTAAAGCTACTTGACAACGAACCAGATGTCAAGACGCTTGACATAAAGTTTGAAGAGCGCTTAGGCTGTGGCCTGGTGGGGAAGCCTTCGCTAGAGAGCGTGGACCTGAAGCTCAACCGGGCGAAGGATCACTTCTACGCTCTCACGGAAGACATCAAGAAGTTCCAGTCCGATCCAGACAGCTACAGCCTCGCGCTTGAGCGACAGCCGAACCGTGGTGGCATCTGCAAAGTCGCCGATGTGCATCTTCCCCCAGTCGAGTTGGGGATTCTCATCGGGGAGTGCGTGCATCAATACAGGTCCGCCCTTGACCATCTTCTGTTTCAACTCGTCCTCGCCAATAGCCGCGGACGCTTGGCCCCCAGAATCGAGAGACGAGCTGAATTCCCGATCTTCAGCAGCGGTCCCAAGTTCAGAGGGAAGAGAAAGGGAGTGCCGTCGCCAGGTAGCGGACGGGCCAAGATCCAGGACATCGCGCCAGCGGCACAGGCAGCTATCGAGCGGCTCCAGCCGTATCACCGCCGGAAGAACCCCGGAACGCGCAGTCTTGGGCAACTTCAAGAACTCTCGAACATCGACAAGCACCGGCTCCTCCACGTCACCTATTCGGCGTTTAGGGGCTCTACTTTCGACTTCGAGACGCGGAACGTTGCGGCGATCGATGGCTTCTACTTCAAGGCCGGGCCATTCAAACGAAATGCAACTATCGCCGCATGGCAGGCCATTCCTGCTGACCCCCGCTTTGGCGTGGAGGTGCAGATGAAAGCAGAGATCCTGACCGACATAACCTTCGGCAAGGCCAGCCCCGCTAGGTCTGCTCGGGGGCAGTCGGTAGTGAAGACGCTTTACGACGTCGGCGCTTTCATCGCGTCCGACGTGCTGCCCCCCTTGTGTGGATTGCTCGGCCTCTCCAGCGAGTTCAAGCCGGGCAAACTGATCGACATGGAGACTGTTCCAGTCGAGGATCGAGACGCCATGTCTGAGAGCGTCCGAGTCGCGAATCTGAGCATCTGATCCCTGCTCAGACACGCCCTACCTAGCCCTTCCGAGCCGCTGAGCTTCTACAGTGATGGGATATACGTGACGAAAGTCACAGCCGCCCTGCACACCCGCGTTCGAAGGTAGGCGATTACGTGCCCACTGCGTCGCAAAAGCCACTTGAGCTGATTCTCGCTCGTAATCTGATGTCGGCCCTGTCGACTCCTGCCTTCCTGGTCGACGAGGGCGGGTTGCTCGTCTTCTACAACGAGGCGGCGGGGATGCTGCTGGGCAAATCGTGGGAGGAGCTCGGCACGGTGGGGGCGGAAGAGTGGGGCGCGCTGTTCGGACCGTTCGGCCGCGACGGCGAGCCGATCCCCTACGACGAGCTGCCGCTGGTCGTCGCCGTCCGCGACGACCGCCCGGCCCACGCCAACTTCGAGATCCACTCGATCGACGGCACCCGCCACCAGGTCGAGGCCTCGGCCTTCCCGATCCAGACCGCGCACGGCTCGCGCGGCGCGATCGCCGTCTTCTGGCCGGCCGCCGAGAACGGGACGGGCGACTGAGTTGAAGGCCAAGCTCTGGGGCACGCGCGGCTCGGTCCCCTCCCCAGGCCCGGAGACGATCCGCTACGGCGGCAACACCTCGTGCGTCGGCGTCACCCTCTCCGACGGCTCGCTGCTGGCGCTCGACGCCGGCACCGGCATCCGCAACCTCGGCCTCGCCCTCCCCGAGGAGCCGACCCGCCTGCACATCCTGCTCACCCACCTGCACCTCGACCACATCCAGGGCCTCGTCTTCTTCGCCCCCGCCTTCTGTCCCCAGACCGAGATCGTCATCTGGGGCCCCGCCTCGCCGGGGGCCTCGTTGCGCGACCGCATCGCCCGCTACATCTCGGCGCCGCTCAGCCCGGTCGAGGTGCGCGAGCTGCCCTGCGACGTCTCCTTCCGCAGCACGCCGGAGACCGAGTGGGAGATCGGCCCAGCGCGGATCCGCGCCGCCTCGGTCTCCCACCGCGGCCCGACGCTCGGCTACCGGATCGACGACGGCCCCGACTCGCTCGCCTACATCCCCGACCACGAGCCCGCGCTCGGCGCCGACCTCGACACGCTCGAAGAAGAGTGGATCTCCGGCTTCGGCCTTGCCCGCGACGCCTCGCTGCTGATCCACGACGGCCAGTACGCCGACTCCGAGTACCCCAAGCACCTCGGCTGGGGACACTCGGCGGTCTCGCACGCGCTCAGCTTCGCCCGCCGCACCGGCGCCCAGCGCACGGTCCTCTTCCACCACGACCCGCTGCACTCCGACGAGCGCCTCGACCTGCTCGGGGCCGAAGCGGAGGAGCGCTGGACGGCTGCGGGGGGCACCCCGGGGGCGGTCGAGATGGCCTTCGAGGGGACTGAGCTGGATGTGAGGGCGCTGGCAGCGAGCCCGCTTCACGCGCCTGGTTAAACCATCCGTCCCCGTTTCGGTACGAATAGAGTGCTTTTCTTGTTTGGTCCGTTACGCTGCATTCTGAGATGTCCTTTGTCTCCAGTCGGATCACCTCCAGAGCCGAGCGCTCTGCGCTGATCCGCGGCGCCCTCTCGGTCGCGCGCCGCGCCCATGCCGGCCAGTTCCGCCAGACCGGTTGCGACGAGATCGCCTTCATCGAGCACCTGCTCGCCGTCGGCGAGCTGCTGGCGGAGCAGAACTACCCGGACGAGGTGCTCGCCGCCGGCCTGCTGCACGACATCGCCGAGCACGCCGAGGTCGAGCCCGACTCGCTGCGCGGCCGCTTCGGCGACGAGGTCGTCGCGCTTGTCGAAGCCTTGACCGAAGACGCGACGATCCCCGACTACGAGGAGCGCAAGAAGGAGCATCGTGAGCGAGTCGCCGCGGCCGGGCCGGACGCGCAGGCGATCTTCGCCGCCGACAAGGCCGCCAACGTCGCGGTCCTGCGCGACGCCTACGAGATCCTCGGCGAGGGGGTCGACGAGGACCTGCCGGTCTCGCTCGACGTCAAGATCCTCGTCTGGGAGTTCGACCTCGAAATGCTCTTCTCGAATTCGTCCGACGCCGCCCTGGTCGAAAGGTTTGCCGATGAGATGGTCGGGCTCTGGGGCCAGCGCGCCGATGGCGAGGAGGCCTCCTTATGTTGAGCGGTCCGCCTCCTGGCGTGCGAGCCTGACCCGCTGCCGCAGCGGCAGGACCCTTCAGAGCGGGACGAACATAAGATCGAGGCGTGGGACAGCTCGCCGTCATTCTCGGCAGCGGCGCCGCCGGGCCTGGCGGGGCTGAGGTCGCCGCGGTCGCCGAGCGGCACGCGGTCGTGCTGCAGCGCCACGGGCCCGCCGACGCCTACGTCCTTCCCCACCGGGTCGACCACGAGGCCAACCTGCGCTCCCTCGCCGCGGCCGGCTGCGACCGGGTGCTGGCGATCTGCTCGGTCGGCTCGCTCGACGCCGGCCTCGGCGTCGGCAGCCTCGTCTGTCCGCACGACTTCATCGCCCTGCAGGTGACCGTCACCAGCTTCGAGGACCCGCGCGGCCACGCGACGCCCGGCTTCGACCAGGACTGGCGCGGCGAGGTCCTCGCCGCCTGGGAGGCCGGCGGCGCCGGGCCGCTGCGCGACGGCGGCGTCTACTGGCAGACCAGCGGCCCGCGCTTCGAGACGCCGGCCGAGATCGGCCTGATCGCCGCCCATGCCGACGTGGTCGGGATGACGCTGGCGTCGGAGTGCGTCCTGGCCGGCGAGCTGGGGCTGCGCTACGCGGCGGTCTGCGTGGTCGACAACCTGGCCAACGGGATCGAGGCGCAGCCTTTGTCCCCGACCGAGCTAGAGGGCCACCGCGAGCGCAACGCGACGCGCCTGCGCGACGAGCTCGCCGCCGTCCTGCCGAAGCTGGTCGGATGACCGCTGCCGACTTTTTAGGTCCTATGGCCCCCACAAAGTCGACAGCGGCGGCTTGGCTATGAGCACGCTGGCGGTTACGGGCGCCTCTCTCGACGGCGAGACCGTCGGGCTGCGCTGCGAGGGCGGGACGATCGCGGCGATTGGGCCCGAGGTCGTCGCCGAGCCGGGCGACGAGACGATCGACGCCGGTGGGATGCCGCTCGTCCCCACCCTGGTCAACGGCCACACCCACGCGGCGATGACGCTGTTTCGCGGCTACGGCGGCGACCTGCCGTTGATGCGCTGGCTGGAGGAGAAGGTCTGGCCGGTCGAGGCGAAGCTCGAGGCCGAGGACGTCTACTGGGGCGCGCGGCTTGCCTGCGCCGAGATGATCCGCACCGGCACCGGCCGCCTCTGGGACATGTACTGGCAGCCCGAGGCGACTGCGCGGGCCGTGGAGGATGCCGGGCTGCGGGCGACGATCGGCGGGCCGCTCTTCGACGCCGACGGCCGCACGACGGAGACGCAGGCCCGGGTGAGCGCCGAGCTCGAAGCGCTGGCTGAGCGCGGGCCGGCGATCGAAGCAGCCCTCGCCCCACACTCGATCTACACGGTCAGCGAAGGGCTGCTGCGCTGGGCCGGGGAGCAGGCGGCCGAGCGTGGGCTCGCGATCCAGATCCACCTCTCCGAGACCGAGCGGGAGGTGGCCGAGTGCCTCGCCGCGCATGGCGAACGGCCGGCGGCTTATCTCGACCGGCTGGGCCTGCTCGGCGAGCGCACCGTGCTCGCCCACGGCGTCTGGCTCGACTGGGCGGAGCTGGAGCTGATCGCCGCCCGCGGCGCCACCGTCGTCGCCAACCCCGTCGCCAACATGAAGCTGGCGGTCGGCGGGTTCCTGCCCTACCCGGCGGCGCGCCAAGCGGGGGTCGCGGTTGGGCTCGGCACCGACGGCGCCGGCTCCAACGACTCGCTCGACCTGCTCTCCGACCTCAAGGTCTTCGCCCTGACCCAGCGCCACGCCGCGGGCGACGCGACCGTCGTGCCGGCGGACGAGGCGCTCGCGATCGCCACGGGCGCCCGCGCGCCGCTGCTCGGCGGCGGTGCCGAGCCGCTCAGCGTCGGCGCGCCCGCCGACTTCCTGCTGCTGCGCGGCGACTCGCCCGAGCTCGGCATCGGCGACCTCGCCTCCGACCTCGTCTACGCGGCAAGCGGCTCGGTCGTCGACACGACCGTCGTCGCCGGCCGCGTGCTGATGCGCGGTGGCGAGGTCGAGGAGGTCGAGGAGATCGTCGCTCGGGCTGCCAAGCGCGCCGGTCGGCTAGGAATCAGTCGGTGACGGACGTCCTCAGCACGATCGGCGAAGGGTTCGAACAGGCCTTCCTGATGGCCTATGAGGTCTGGTGGGCGCTGGTGCTCGGCTTCGCGATCTCGGCGGTCGTGCAGACCCTGGTCCCGGCCGAGCGGATCCAGGCGAGCCTCGCGGGGCGCGGGCCGAGGCCGGTGGCGCTGGCGACCGGGCTCGGCGCCGCCTCGTCCTCCTGCTCCTACGCGGCGATCGCGATCGCCAAGTCGCTGCTGCAGAAGGGCGCCTCGGCGACGACGGCGCTCGCCTTCCAGTTCGCCTCGACCAACCTGGTCTGGGAGCTGGGGCTGGTGCTCTGGGTCCTGCTCGGCTGGCAGTTCACCCTGGCCGAGTACGTCGGCGGGATCGTCCTGATCGTGCTGATGGCGGCGCTACTGCGCCTCTTCGTCTCGCCGCGGCTGGAAGAGCAGGCGCGCAGGCACGCCCAAGAGGCCCAGGAGGGACACGTGCACGACCACGGCTGCCACGGGGAGCATGGCGGCGAGCCGGACAGGTGGACGGCGGTCGCGCTCGCCTTCCGCGCCGACTGGTCGATGCTGTGGAAGGAGATCACGGTCGGCTTCCTGCTCGCCGGCTTCATCGGCCTGCTCGGCGACAACTTCTTCAACTTCCTCTTCGTCACCGACGCGCCGCCCGTGGTGCGCACGATCGAGAACGTCCTGGTCGGGCCGCTGATCGCGATCCTCAGCTTCGTCTGCTCGATCGGCAACGTGCCCCTGGCGGCGGTGCTCTGGTCGGGCGGGATCAGCTTCGCCGGCGTGATCGCCTTCATCTTCGCCGACCTGATCGTGCTGACGATCGTCGCCGCCTACCGCAAGTACTACGGCACCGCCTTCGCCCTGCGGATCACGGCGCTGATGTTCGTCACGATCGTGCTCGCGGCGCTGGTCGTCGACCTCGTCTTCGGCCTCGCCGGGCTGGTCCCGACCGGCCCCCGCCCGACCCGCGCCGACGTCTTCGGTTCGATCAAGGTCGACTACAAGCTCTTCCTCAACCTGCTCGGCCTGGCGATCTTCGCCGCCCTGATGTGGAGAACTCGACGCGGCCCGGTATAGGTCGGCCCACCATTGCGTTCGTCCTTTGTACGGCTATGCGCCACAAAGGACGAACGCGCTCGTCATCGGGCGGCGGTCGCCCCACGCTGGGGCGCTCGGGCCAGGCGACCCAGGGTGACGTGGGCCGCCCAGGCAGCGGATAAGCCGGCGATCGCCGCCAGCAGCAGCGCCACCCTTGGGTCGTAGGCCTCGCATAGCCAGCCGGCCAGCGGGCCGCCGATCGGGGTCGAGCCGAGGAAGACGACCGAGTAGAGCGCCATCACCCGGCCCCGCATCGCCGGCTCGACGGCGAGCTGCAGGGTCGAGTTGATGCTCGCGGCAAAGGTCACAGCGGCGGCGCCGAGCAGGGCGAGCACCGGGATCTCGAAGGCCAGCGCCGGCATCGCCGCCGCGAGCAGGGCGGAGACGCCGAAGCCGAGCGCCGCGGCGGCGATCAGGCGCGGGCCGGTGCGCGCGCGGGCTCCGGTGACGAGCGCGCCGGCGACCGAGCCGGCGCCCATCGCCGAGACCAGCACCGCGTAGGTGCCGGCGCCGCAGTCGAAGCTGAAGCGGGCGAGCAGCGGCAGCACCACCTGGAAGTTGAAGCCGAAGGTGCCGACCAGCGCCATCAGCGCCAGCGGCACCGCCAGCGCCGGCGTCCGCCTGACGTAGCGCAGGCCGGCGCGGATCGCTCCCGGCTCGCGGCCGCCGGCCGGGGCCGAGCGCAGCTTCGCCGGATCCATGCTCCAGAGGGCGAGGATCATCGCGGCGAAGGTGAGCGCGTTGACGCCGAAGCAGAGCCCGACGCCGAATCCCGCGATCAGCAGCCCGCCGATCGCCGGACCGACGATCCGCGCCGACTGGACGATGACGCTGTTGAGGCTGACCGCGTTGACGACCCGGTCCGGCCCGACCATCTCGATCACGAAGCTCTGCCGGGTCGGGTTGTCGACCGCGTTGACGGCGCCCATCGCGAGCACCGCGAGGTAGACCATCCACGGCGCGACGACCCCGGCCTCGGTCACCGCGAAGAGGCCGATCGCGGGCAGCGCCATCAGCGCCTGGGTCACGATCAGCAGACGCCGCTTGGGGAAGCGGTCGGCGAGGAGTCCGCCCCAGGCGCCGAACAGCAGCATCGGCAGGAACTGCAGGGCGGTGGTCAGGCCGACGGCGACACCGCTGCCGGTGAGGCTGAGGACCAGCCAGACCGCCGCGACCGTCTGCATCCAGTTGCCCGACAGCGAGACGACCTGTCCGGCGAAGTAGCGCCGGTAGTTGGGAACGGTGAGGGAGTGGAAGCTGCGCCGCACCGCGGCGCTCAACGCGGTTCCTCCAGGATCCCCTCGAGGATCTCCGCCGCCCGCTCCAGCGTCTCGACGTCGCCGGGCGGCAGGTCGCGCATGCGGCGCGCAAGGTAGGCGTTCTTGCGGCGGCGCAGGCGGCGCAGGCGCTCGCGCCCCGCCGCGGTGATGCTGACCAGGGCGCTGCGCCCGTCCTCGGGGTCGGGCGCCCTCTCGACCAGGCCGGCTTCGCTGAGCACGCGCAGCGTCCGCGTCGCCGTCGGCCGCTTCACCCGCTCGATCTCTGCCAGCTCGCTGGGCGTGAGCGGCCCGTGGCGCTCGACCGTCGCCAGCGCCGCCGCCGAGGTCGGCGTCAGCTCCCCCACCGCCCCCGCCGCCTCCTGGCGCAAGCGCCGCGAGGTCCGCACGATCGCCATCCGCAGGCGAGCGGCGGAATCGGTGAGGGTTGTGTCGCAAGCCGCCAAAGTCATTAGCCTCAGTAATTAGTCTAGCAAACTACCTATTTGAAACGACTTTCAAACAGAACTGCCAAATGTCTGTGCCAATTTGGCCCACCTCGGTTTCTTGCCGGATTTCGCTGCTAGCGTCGGCGGCAGGAGGGCGAAGGGGATGGGTGTCTCCAGACGTTTGAGACTCGTCTGTCCGAACAACCATCGGATCCGGTTCGAGTCCGGCGCCCTCCGCATATGGCTCGCTGGAGTAGGTCGAGAGCTTGGGACGGTGCGTGCTAGCCTTGGAGCACGGGTCTCAATCGTCTGCGGGGTGGTACCCCGCTTCGCCAGACTCGACTCGCTCCGGCGGGTCTTGTCGTTCTCGATGGTTAATCGGAAGTCAGGGCCATCCGGCCCTGACTGCTTGGTGGTACCTATGTCAGCAGCCAGGTGTGGTGATCCCCGGCTTACGACCGATCAATGAGCGGCCGCTAACAGCGCCAGGACCACGTACAGGTACATGCAGAGGCTAGCGAAGGCCGCGAAGGGAGCCCAGGGAGCGACGACTTTGGCGCTGTGGCTGACCCCGGTGCTGAGGTTGTGGCAGCGCCAGGCGCGGGCGGTGTGATCGGGGTAGAGACGACCGAAAAGCTCAACCGAGTCACCCGCCGCAAGGGGGAGCATCGAGGGAGCAGTGGGGTAGCGACAGGGAACCACGCCGCGCCGGGTCACCACCATCAGCAGGCTGTGCTTGACCACCACCTGACGCTGGCTGACCCGGTATTCGACGAAGCCGGCCCAGCCACTTTTCACCAGTTCGGCCCACAGCGGCGGCCCACTCTTCGACGCACGCCGACCGCCGAACAGTCCCGAGGTCAGCATGCCCATCGCTTCCCGCCTTGGGGTCGAGATCGCCTTGAAGAGAGTCCGTACCGCGATCACCGCGAGCACGCCGAGCGCGACCGAGAAGATCGCCAGGACCCCGATCGACCCGGCCCACCATGGAACGTCACCCTTGGCCGGCGGGGTCGCCGCGATCGACCTGATCCGCCCCGCCACCGTTGGGCCTTCGGTCGGCGGAGGTGGAGGAGGTGGAGAGCTCATTTCTGCGACCGCCGCAGCGATTCCATCACCAGCTCAACCGCATGCGGGGCCGCGGTCCGCCCGGGATCGTCGCTGGGCGGCTGGACATCCGGGTGGAAGGCGACGGCGACCGCCAAGGGGCCGCTGGCCAGATCGACCACCGCGAACTGGCCGGCCAGAAAGTCACCGTCCAGGGAGCCTCCCCAGCCCGCCTTGTAAGCAGGGTTCAGCCCGGCGAAGGCCTCTCCCGCGCCCCAGTCGAGCGGGGCCGTCAGTTCGCCCGGCGCAACCTCGCGACTCACCGCTTTGGGAAGGCGCATCTCGGCGAGGACTCGATTCGAAATCGCCTTTCCGTAGACCCCGGCGGCAAGCGCCCGGGCGAAGCGAACCGCGTCGCCGATTCGCCATTCCGAGGTGCCAAGCAGCACTCCCGGCGCGAGCGGGTCGGCGATTTCATGCTGGCTTTCCAGGTATTCGAGGCAGCTCGATTCGGGGGGCTCGACTTCCTCGCTGACCTTGGCCCGGCCCCCGGCGGCACGCAGCACTTCCGCAACCGCCCGCCGAGCCCCCGCCGGACCAGCCCCAGTCGCCTGCTGAAGTTCGAGCACCACGCGGCGCTGCCGACAGTTCTCCGAACGGGTGATCGCCCCTTCCAGCGCGCTCTGCACCTCCGGCGTCAGGGTGTTCCCGGGCACCCCACCCCAACCCTCGGCGCGCAGGAGGCCGACCATGACGACGGCCTTGCTCATGCTCCACATCCGCATCCAACGCTTGCCGCCGTCTGGCCGGGAGGTAACGATCACGGGGTCTCGCCAGCTGGTGAACGTCGCCGCCGCCTCGACCGAGCCCCCAAGCGCGGCGGCCTGCTTGACGCCGCGCCTCAGCGCCGCAGCGATCTCAGGGCGATCGCTCTCCGGCGCTTTCCTGAGCGAGGTCGTTACGGCAGCGCCGAGCACAACGAGCCTCATGTCATGGCTCTGGCTGGCCGCGATCAGGCACATGACCACGGCGATGAGCGCGGTCATGGAGGCAGCGGCGATGCGCCGCTGCCTCCTGAGCCGCGTCGAGGCTCGGCGCGACCTCGTCAACAGGTCGTCCCAAGCAGCTCGTCGTAGCGCGGTTTCCAAGCGCGTTCGCGCGCCCTGGTGGTCGAGTAGCCGGGGTCATAGCGCCAGATGCCACGTTCGTATTTGGCCCAGGTGAGCCCTGCCCATTCGGTGCACGACGCGCTCGGGTCATACCAGCGCATGCCCCGCACGTCGACCCGCGCAACGCCATTCGCTTCGAGCTTGTCGATCGCGACCCTCATGCCGTGCGGTTCGAGGTAGGGGGTGAGCGTCGCCTGCGCTCGGCGCCATTTTCCGAAGCCCCCTTCGCGCTGCGCCTGTCGTTGCTTGCGCTTGCTCAACAAGCGCCAGGCGCGGTTGAATTCGCTGTTGACGACCGCACGGTGGTAGCCGTAGAGGACCTGGCGTATCTGGCGGGCCATCTGTTCCTTGGAGATGAGCGGGAAGCCCCTGTGGTCGACGGTCGCTTCCGCTTCGGGTTCCGTTTCGGGCGCTTCTTCTTCGACGAATGATTCCGCCGCCTGTTCGGCTTCCGAGAAGGACGTGGCCGACCCCGAGGCGGAGGCCCCGCCCGCGGAGGTGGACCGCGCCAATTGTGCGATCCCGACCGCGACGACGGCCAAGACGGCGATGACGGCCAACGAGGACGCGCCGACTCGCCATGCCCAGCCACCCTGGCCGATCGGTGTGAAGGTCGCCGCATTGGCGCCAGCCAGGCGCTGGGCGGTCCGTGACGGCTCGAAGGGACGCTGGGCAGGGACGACGCCGCGCCGCGAGAGCAACCAGAGCAGCGGCTCAGTCGCGCCCCTAGGCTCGAACGCGCTCTTGTCGTCCGCCTCCGGGACACGGCCGAGAGCGCTGCAGGCGAACCACCTGACGTTCCCGAATTCACCCTCGACGGCACGCACGAAGTTGCCGGCGCCATTGGCCTCGAGCCAGGCACGCGGCGCCTTCTCACCCGCGCTCGCGCGCAGGTTCTCGATCTCGGCGTCGATGCCGAAGGCGTCGGTCTTGCCGATCGTCACTGCGATCGGCACGTCCTTGGGATCGACGCCACCCTCGACCAGCGCGGCGAGCATCCGCTCCAGGACACGCATCGGCTCCTCTGGCGAGGGGCGGACCGCTTCGCGGGACTCGCTCAGCTCGCTCGCGTGTTCCTCGGCCACGCGGGGAATCGAGAGTGGGTCGACGAGGAGAACCAGGCCCGAGGGAACCTCGAGGAAGCGCAGGTTCCTGACCTGGTCGGAGGCCTGGTAGTTCTCGCCGGCGACGTCGTAGGCGTAGAGCACGCGGGAGCGGTCGTCACCCTGAACCTCGGTGACGAGTGCCGGGTTGCCCGAGATCTGCGTCTTCTGTGGCAACCTGCCCTGGCGCAGACCGCCAACAACCTCGCTATAGGCGGTGCTGCTCTCGTCGAGGACGTCGACGGCGAGACGCTTTTCCGCCGCCATCTTCTCGAACTCGAGCATCGCGGCCGCGAGATAGGTGGTCTTGCCCGCGCTCGGCCCCGCGACCAGGGCGATGCGCAGCGTCTCGGCGAAGCCGATCAGGCCCGACATCGGGTGGCCCGAAGGACAGCGCTGCGGTACCCGCTGGCGGCCGCCGAGGACGGTCGTCGGCAGGGCGACCAACTCGCAGGAGCATTCTCGCCGGAATATTCCCCAGCGCCCGGGGACGAGATTGCGATGCTCGGCGCTGCAGTTGGGACAGACGTATACGGGCAGCGGGAAGCGTTCGTGGTCCTGGGGGCACTCGTAGGCGGTCCGGCGCAGGCGGCGACGGACCGCCTCGGCCGCGCGCAGGATCCAGACCATCAACCAGGCGCCGGCGATCAGGATCCCGGCGACGAGCATCACCGGCGCCACGACGAGCAGACCAAGCCCAGCGCCGACGAACGGCGCGATGTAGCCCCCCGCGAGGACACCCCAGGCAAGCGGCGTCGTCACCCCGTCGTTGTATTTGTCGGCAAAGCGGGTGCAGGTCGCGCGGAAGGTGAGCATCTCGGCCCACGCTTTTTTCAGGGCCGCTTCAAGATCGCTCCTCAGCTGGCCGAGGATGTAGAGCTGGAAGGCCGGCTCCGGCGGCAGCGGCTGGCGCCGGGATTTACCGCGCGAGCTCACTGAGCCGCCGAGGTCAGAGGCAAAGGCGAGGCTGCCCTGGCCGAGGCCGATCAGGGCCCCGCCCGCTGCCCCCAGGGCAAAGACCGCGATTGCGGCCGCGATGAGAATCATCACCACGATGGCTCCAATGGCCAGCGCCAGCATGCCTCCGATCAGGTCGTCCATCTGTACCTCGCTTCTTTCGTGGGTTTTCTCTCGATGTCGAAGGCCGGGAAGAAGCGCGGCACGACCAGCGAGCCGATGCCGATCGCCACCGTCGCGGCGATCGCCAGCCGCGCCTCCGGGCTGCCGAGGTCATGCAGGCTGCCGCCGAGCGCGGTGTAGACGAAGCAGCGGGGCGCGAAGCCAACCGCCGTGCCGATCGCGATACGCGAGAGGGGGATCGCGGTGAGGCCGCAGGCATAGCTGGTGTAGGTGAATGGGAGGCCGGGGACGAGCCGGGCGAAGATGACGCTGCGCAGGGGGCGGGCCTCCAGCCAGCGGCCGAGACGGGCGACCCGATCGCCGAGTACCGCGGCCGCGCCGGGGGAGCTGACACCGCGAACGATCAGCACGGCCAGCAACGCCCCGACGGTCAACCCGGCCAGTGCGACCGGGAAGCCGAGCGCGAGGCCGAGCACGTAACCGGCCGCGGCGGCGAGCAGGCCGGCGGAGACCAGCGCCGGCGTCAGCACCGCCACCGCAGCGAAGGTCAGGGGCAGCGCCGCCCCGCTTTCGTCGGCGAAGTCGGCCACGCTGTGCGCGTTCAGCGCCAGCCCGATCAGGACGCCGACGGCGACCACCGTGACGACGACGAAGAGGATGAAGAGCCGCGTTCGCTCGGCCCGTGGCGAACGGCGCTCGGCGTTCATCGCTTCACCAACCCTTCGCCGGCCAGCTGGCGGGCGATGCCGCGAAAGCCACCGGCCAGGTCGGCGAGGTCGAGGATCTCGCCGTCGACGGTCGCGAGCCGCTCGAGGAAGGCGAGGTTGGCCCCCTCGACCCCGCGGGCGACGATGTCGACCTCTTCCTCGACGAGGCGCTCGCGGAGGCGCATGGTCGCAGCGGTGTCGTTGGGCTGACCGTCGGTGAGCAGGACCACGACGCGACGACCGGACTCTCCGGCCAGGCCCTTGCCGGCCACCTCCAGGCCGGCGGCCATGTCAGTGCTGCCGCTGGCGCTCAGGCCTTTTGCCGCTCGCCGCAGCCGCTTCGGCGAGGCGCCGATCGCGGCCTCGTTCTTGGCGCTGGTCGAGAAGGAGACGAGCGCAATCCGCTCCCCAAGGCCGGCCTCCTCGAGCACGTCGATGAAGCCGCGCAGCGCGACCTTCGCCTCCTCCAGCTTGCCGCCCGACATGCTGCTGCTGACGTCGACCACGAGCGCGACGGCGAGCCCTTCCGCGCCAGCGTGACTGCCGGGCTCCTCGTCGGTCCAGGCGAGGTCCCGTTCGTCGCGGTCGATCACGGGATCGCCGATGCGCTGGCCCTCGACGCTGGCCGACACCTGGACGATGCCGTCCCGGTCGTACTCGTAGGCAACGTCGACGCTGAGCGTGCCGCTTCGCGTCGCCTCGATCCCCTCGAACCGCCAGCAGCCGAGCGGCTGGTTGTCGAGCGGACGTTCGGCCTCCCCCTGCAGCATGTGAACCTCGAGCCTGCCGCCCCCGCCAGCCGGAACGGCGAGGCTGTGGGGCTTGCTCGCGCGGGCCGGGATCGGCGCGTTGCGGGCGATCATCACCTGGTTGACGTAGCGATCGCCGGCTGCCGAGACGACGACGAAGCCGAGGGCATGGGCGGTGACGTCGCGGATTCGCGTCAGGGCGCCGCCGCCGTCCGAGGCGGACCCGCTCGCCGGTTCCGCGGCTGCGATCGCCGCGCCGCGGGCCACGGCCTCGTCGGGGTCGACGCCGGCCGAAGGCCGCGTCCCGGTAACCCGCTCCAACACATCCGCACATGGCGGCATGCGGGTCGAGCCGCCGACGAGCAGCACCTCGTCGATCCGGTCGGCGTCACCCACGTCCTCGAGCACGCGAGCGACGATTCCCTCAGTGCGGTCGAAGAGGTGGGCAGTGCGCTCGAAGAACCGTTGCCGGGTGACCTCGACCCGGCGCAGACCCGCGGCGGTGGCGACGTTGACCGAGCATCGCTCCAACCGCGAGAGCGCGTGCTTGGCCTCGCGAGCGCGCTCTTCCAGCTCGGCCAGCAGCGCGGCGTCGTCGCGCGGATCGGCCTCCCCGTCGAGCGCTTCGACAAGCAGCTCCGCCATTGCGTCGTCCCAGTCCTTGCCGCCGAGCCGGTGATCGCCGAGCGTCGCCAGCACCTCGGAGCCGCTTTCCCGATGACGCACGACGGACACGTCGAAGGTGCCGCCGCCGAGGTCGTAGACGAGCACGGTCGCGGTGCCCCCGATGCCGTGGCCGAAGCAAGCGGCGGTCGGCTCGTGGATCAGCCCCAGCGGCTCGATGCCGGCGAGGTTCGCGGCCTCGAGCGTCGCGCGGCGGGCGTCGTCGCCGAAGTAGGCAGGAATGGTCAGGATCGCGCGGGCAACCGGCTCGCCAAAGGTGGTGGCGGCATCGGCGACGAGGGCACGCAGGACCTCGGCGGAGAGATCCTCGGGTCGCCAGCGCCGCCCCGCCGCGTCGACCTCCCACTCGGTGCCCATCGCCCGCTTGAAGAAGGCAAAGCACGATTCGGGGTCCAGCGGCGCCGAGCGCGCGGCCTCCTCGCCGACGAGGACACCGGCCTCCTGCACGGCGACCACCGAGCGAAGCCGGGGACCGCCATCGCGGGTGGTGGCGAAGTCCACCCGGCCGGTCCCGTCGACCATCGCGAGCATCGAGATCGTCGTGCCCAGGTCGATGCCCACCGGGGCGTCCATCTAGCGCTCCTCCCCGCGGCGGAACACACCTCGTACCGCCCGCGAAACCGCGCGGCGAGGAGGGTGATCCTCGAGCCAGCGCTCCCAGGCCCGGCCGCGGCGCTCGCCCAGAATCACGCCGACCTCGTCCAGCTCGGCGAGTGGAAGGTCGCGGGTCGCCCGTGGGAGCGCGACCTCGAGCAACGGCTCGCGACAGCTCTTCGGCGCCTGCCAGAGAACAAACACGTCGGCGACGAGCTTCGAGGGGTCGAGGCTCTTCGCGATGCGGCGCGCCAGCGCGTCACCCAGCTCCAGGGGCCAGTCCCGACCCATGCCACGCAGCAGGACCTCGATCCCCTTCGCGTAGTCGTCCTCGTCCAAGGACTGGATGGCCACCCGAGCCGCGAGGTCGCTCAATTCCCCATCGCGGGCGGGAGACAGCGACTCTCCTCCTCGCAGCAGGCGATCCGCCGCCACGGCCCAATCGCGAAAGGCCTGGCGTTCCGGCGCCGCCTCGAAGAGCAGGCTCCAGGCGAGGTACTCGGTGTCGCCGCGCACCGCGCCCGGGCCGTTGCGCAAGACGCCGAACAGCCGCCTCGCCTCCTCGCCCTGCCGAAACGACAGCTCCGCGAGGCAGTCGAGGGCCCGTTCGTAGTCGAGGTGAGGAGCCTCGCGCCCAGCGGCATCCCAGGCAGTGAGCAGCTCGGCGTTCTCCTCCGCCCCCACCGGGCCGTCGTCGCCGTAGAGGCCGCGGATCATCGCCTCGTGGCCACGGGTCTCCGCCCGACCCGCGAGGGCCGCCACGGCGGCGCCACGATCGGCGCCGGCGAAGTCCGCTCGCAGCAACTCCCACGCCGCGATCGCCTCGAAATCGCCCGCCTCGGACGCGTTCGCGCGCACCGCCTCCCGTGCCAGCGGCTGGTCCGCCGCTCGCCTGAGGAGCTCTAGGCCTTGACCGGAGCCCGCCGCCTCGGCCAGCTTCAGCGCGACTCCTTCGATGACCCGCGCGTTTCCCGACGCGCCGATCACCGCGTATGACGCCTGCACGGCCGGGTCGGCGAAGGAGCGAGCGATCGGCTCGACCAGCTCCTTGTCGAGGGCGGTGTTGCAGCCAACCAGGCCCAGCCGCAGGCCCGCCGTGAGGTAGGGGCCAAAACGCTCGCCCCCGTCCGCCCCCGAGAGCAGACCAAGCCACTTGACGAGCACCGCGGCCGAGGGCGCCGTCGGGCTGGCCGAGTCCACTTCCGGCAGCGGCGGGGCATCCGGGCCGAGAGACGGGAGAAGCCGCTCGAGCGCGACGTCGACGAGAGCCGTCGCGTCAGGGTCCTCGCTTCCCCTTGCCGCCGCGAAGAGCTGGGCCCACTCCTCAGACTCCCCCTCCACGCTTCCGCCCTCCGGCAGCTCCGCCGCCATCTCGGCGAGCAGACCAGCGCCAGTCGTCGCGAGGCAACCGCGCAGAGCCGCGATCGCGTGCGGCAACTCGGCGGGCAGAACAAGCTCGAGCCTGCGCGCCGCCACCGCCAGCTCGGCGCCCGCGCTGGCGAGGTCGAGACCAGCGGGCACGTCGCGAATCGCGGCCGACACGGCCTCCGCACCGTCACCCGCCAGCGCCGCCAGGGCCCTGCCGTAAAGCGAGAGCTCAGAGACCGGAGGGGGCGTGGCGGCGTCGACGACGGTGACCGCGCTGCCCAGCTCGTAGGGCGGGAAATCCGTGTCGCAGGCCGGCGTCGTGACGCACATGCGCACCGACTCGGCGACCCGCGGCCTACCCTCGAAAGTGGCGAAGGTCAGCGCCGTAGCCCGGTCGGGTGGCAGCGTGAAGCTGGCCCAGGCGACCCAGGCCGCCGCGAGCTCCGCCTCGGCCTCGACGATCACGACCCGCGGGCCGCCGAGGACGGCGCTGAGGGCGGCGTCCGAGACGGCCCCGAGCGCCGGGGCACCGCGGGAAAGAAGTCGGCCGAGCACCTGATCGAGGTCCACCGGCCCGGGCTCGACCCCCTCGAGAACCGGGAGATCGGTCCGCGTCGACTCCGCAGTGGACCAGTGGGGCGCCTCCCAGAGCTCGATCGGCAAGAGGCCACCGAACGGGTCCGGTTCCTCGCCGGCGATGATGTGGGAGAAGTAGTTGCCGAAGCGCCCGCTGTCGGGCTCCCCTTCCGCGCCGCGAAACTCGCGCCCGACGTAGACGGTCCGCGAGACGACCGGGCCAATGCCCTCCACCGGCAGGTAGCGCAGGTCGACCGGTAGCGCCGCGATCTCCTCGGGATTGGGTTCCGCCGGCGCATCGGGCGGCGGGCGGTAGCCGGAGTGGTCGGCGGCTAGCCGAGTCAGCTGCTCAGGCGCGAGCCCGCCGCTCGCGGCGTTGAACTGAAAGCCGGCATGGCCCGAAAGGCCGTTGCGGCAGGAGGTGTGGAACGCCTGGCGGCAGCTCATCGGCTCGGCAACGCTCCCCAGCTGTCGAGCATCCAGAGAACCGGGTCCTCCACCCGATGCGGAGCGACCCCGTTGGGCAAGCGCCCCTCGACTGGCGGTTCGCCGAGCGCGGAGACGCCGAAGTAGGCCATCGTCTCGAACTCCTGCTTGACGAAGGAGTCGAGTCGTTCTCCGAGCCAGCCGGCCAGGTCACTGCGGACCGCGGCGCTGACGCTGTCCGCCACTTGGCGGTCGAAGCGGCCGTCGTGAGCGGGGAGGGAGAAGACCGGGTGCCCCTCGGGGAGGAGCGGGCGCACGGCGTCGAACTTGGAGACGGTCAGCGCCAGGGGGACGTCGATCGGCTTGTTGGCGGGGATGCCACGCGCCTCGCGGATCAAGCCGGTGACCCGGCCCAGCATCGTGTAGACGTCGACCGCGTCTTCGGGCAGATCGACCGAGCCGCCGAGCTCATCGCGCACCGCGGCGATCTGCAGGGGGTCGACGAGCAGGACCAGGCCATGCGACTGGGTGATGTAGCGGGCCTCGCGTTCGAGTACGTCGAGGGACTGCAGGTCCTCGCCGGCGCTGTCGAAGAAGACAAGATTGCTGTGCGAGCCCCCGCCAGCGCCGACGCTGAGGCGGGCTACGAGCGGGACGCGGACGTCGGCGCCAATTTGACGTGCGGATTGCGTCGGAGCGAGTACGACCCCTTCGCGGTAGAGCCTCGGCATCAGCTCCCTGTCGACCCGGTTCCGGGTCGCGTCGTCGAGCAGCATCAGCGAGCCGTCGAAGCGAGGGCCGACGCGGTGTTCGAGCTCGTGCAGGGCGACCGCGATGAAGTTGCTCTTGCCGGCCGCCTTGGTCCCGATCAAGCCCATCGAGCGGCTCGGCGCTTCGGCGAAGCGCTGCGGCAGGTCGGAGTGGCAGTTGGGGCAGACCGGGCGCGCGGCCGCACCGCACTCGCAGCGCACCGGATGACCCTTCTTCACCTCGAAGGAGCGGCCGAGGCGGCCCTGTCGTCGCAGCACCCGGCCGGCAAGCGGAGCATCGGTGCCTCGAAAGCGCCCCTGCGCCTCGTCCGGTTCGCGGGGGCAGCGTTGCTCATCGCTGCCGGTGCACCGGAACGCCGCGATCTTGGTCGACCAGGGCTGGAAGCAATACGGGCACAGCACTGATCGTGGCGCCGCCATGGTCAGTCGATCAGGAGCTGGTCGGCCATTGGGTCGAAGAGGACGAAGCCGCTCGCCGCGCTCGCCGAGTCGAGGAAGAGCCGCACCGCGAGTGGCCGCGAGAGCCCACGCAGCTCGAGGCTCGAGTGGCGCGGGCCGTCGCCGCCGAGCCGCGCCAGCACCGCCCCGTCCGCCGCGCTGCGGGGCAGGATCTCCCCCTCGCGCCCGACCAGCACCAGCTCGGGCAGCCCCCCGTTGGCGGGCTCGGAGACCTCGACCTCGAGGCGCTTCTGCAACATCCCGGCAAGCCGCACCGAGTAGCGCAACTCGGTCTTGTCCTCGGTCCTCAGAGTCGCTCGGGTGCCCTTGCCGCCGCTGCTGCCATAGGCAACGTCAGCGCCCAGACGAGTCGCCGGGAAGACCGCGACGAACAGCGAGCGCTGGTCACCGAGGTCGATCGAGCAGCCGCCGCGATCACGGTACTCCCCCAGCCTGTAGTCGATGGCGTGGGCACTCGCGTCCTCGGGCCCGGCTGGTTGGCGGTCATGGCGCCAAACGATCCGGGCGAGGGTGATGCCGGCGGGCCAGGTCCAGGTGACCTGAGCCTGGCGACCGTTGGCGACGGCGCGCACGTTCGAGATCTCGGGCAAGGCCACGTGGCGAACCGCCGCGCCGGCAACCGCGGTCGTGCCAGCGACAGTGACCGCCTGATAGAAGCAGGGGCCCGTTGGCGGTTCGGGGTCGACGGCGGCCGATCCACTTACCTCAAGCGCCTGGCCCAGCCCGGACAGCTCGGCAAGCTCGAGCTCAGCCCCTGGCTTCAGCTCCGGATCCTCAGCGCACCTGAAGATCGAGAGGGTGCCGTTCTCCGGCGGCTCGAAGCCGAGAGCGACGCCAGTCGACCGCGCGAGCACGATCAGCTCACCGAGCGGCTTGGGTCGTTCAACCGGCTGGGCGAACGCCGTCAGGCCCGGGGTTCGGACCGCCTCCCCACCCGGCACCGGGTATTCGACCCGCACGAAATAGGTGTAGCGACGGCCGTTGACGACGAAGCGATCGGTGACGCCCGCGGCATCGGGGTCGAGCGTGATCTCGGAACGATCCGACTCGTCGCGGCGGCGGACCTCGACCCGGCCCGTCTCTGCACGGGCCGTCCAGGACAGGCGCACCTCGCCATCACCCTCGCTGACGGCGAGGTCTCCCACCTCGTGCGCCGCGACCGCCGGTGCCGAGGTCGCAATAGTGGAGCGTGCTCCGCCCCGGACGGCCTCGACTGAGTAACGGACGACCGCCCCAGGTGCGGCCCCGTCGTCCTCGATCTCGAGCCCGTCGGTTTCCCCGACGAGCACCCTGCCCTTACCGCGGATGTCCCGGAAGACCACGTAGGCAACGCCTCTGGTCAGCGATGGCGCCCAGCCGATCATCATCGCCGTCCCGCCCGCGACCGCCTCCACGGCGCTGGGCGGCTCGAGCGGCAGCTTCTCCAGCTCGCGCTCCGCCTCGGCACAATCGGCCGCGAAGTTGAGTGCCTCCAGCAGCAACTGCTCCCTCGACGCTCCCTGGAGCCCGAGCGCCTTCGCCAGTGCCACCTCGGCTTCACCCACCCGCTCGCGCGAGGCTTCCAGCGCCCCTGCAGGCAGTTCCCCGGTAGGCCCGGGGAAATCTTTGGCGGCCTTCTCGAGCTCCCCGAGCAGCCGGCGCGCGGCATAGTGGCGACGCTCGCCTCGTGCCTCATCGACTTCCGCCCAGGCGCGTTTGGCGCCTTCCACGGCTGCCGTAACGCGGCGTGCCGCGGCCTGCAGCTCGGCGTTCGAGCTGCCGAGGATCTGCGTCGCCTCCTCGAGCTCGGACCGCGCCCGGCCCACCCTCCCCTCGTCGACCAACTCGGGCAGCCGAGAGACGGTGCGGATCGCGGCCGCGTGCCGGTGGAGGTCGGCGCCGCAGGTGGCGCAACGCGCCGCCGTCGCGTCGCTGCGCTGACCGCAGCCGTTCGGGCACTGGACGAAGAGCGCCGTGGCGCAGCGCTCGCAGCGCTCGTGACCAGCGTCGCGCGGATGGGGGTGATTGCACAGCGGGCAGGCGACGAAATCGACCGCCGCTCCGGTGCGAAGGCTGGCGCCGTGTTCGCGGGCGAGCTCGGCCACCACGCGCTGCGCCAGCTCGGTCGTGAGGCCCAGCTCCAGCCCCCCGCGGAGAAGCTGCTCCGCCTCCAGCTCGTCGATCTCGCCATCGTCGGCGACGGCCTTCATCGCCCGCAGGTCGAGTGCTTCGCGAACGTCCAGCATCAGCCCGTGCACGTAGGCACGGGGATCGTTATCGAGCAGATGGATCTTGGCCAGTGAGAGCACCGACTCCCAGTTCGCCTTGGTATTGCCGTGGGGCCGAACACGGTTTGCCTGAACCTGCTCCGCGTACCGGGCGTCGATCGCAGCTCGGTCAGCGGTGATCTCCAAGCCAAAGGCGTGGAAGAGGCTGAGGCCGGCCCGAGGTTCGGCAAGGTCACGGGCGAGGTTGGTGAGAGCGCTGGCCACCAGCGCCCGCTGGCCCTGATCGAGGATCTCCGGCTCAGCGGCGACCGGTGCGGCGTCGAGTTTCGCCTGCACCTCGGGGCCGGCGATTCCGGTGCTGGCGGCCATCCTCTCCAGGCGCGCGCGCTGGGTCGGGTCGAGTCCGCCCGCCGAGCGGACCGTCTGCGCCAACAGCTCGTCCCACTCCTTCACGGCCCGCGCCGACGCCTCGGCGCGCTCGTGCATGCGCTGGCGCATCTCGTCCGCAAGCCGCTCCCGCTCGCGGGCATCGCCGAGGGTCAGCTTTGCCTCGGGGTGCTTTTCGACCAGGTTCCTGATCGCCGCCCCGTACCGGGGGTGCTCTGATTTCTTGTCCCAGTAGCGCTTGACCTCTTCGAGGCGAGCCTCGATTGCCGCTTCGTCGGAATCGTCGACATCAATCAGGTACCGGTCGAACAGGTTCGGCAGCTCAGCCGAATCGATGCACGGGGCGAGCACGTCGCCCAGGTACGACTTTGGGTCGAACGGTCGCACTCGGTCCTCAGGTGCGGCTCACCGAGGCGACCCGCTCCGCCGCGGCCGCAACCTTCTCCTGCGACATCACCGCACCCTCGGCTTCGACCTCAAACTCGAGGTTCGAGCCGCTGCTGTGTGACGCCTTGACCTTCAACACGCCGTTTTCGGCCATCGCGAGGGTCACCTGGATCGGCGCCCCCACCGGGTCGTTCCCGGGCAGCGCGATCACCCCATGTCCGATGTTTTCGTTGTGGGCGAGCTCTTCGGAGAGCTCGGAGCCCGACTGTTGCCAGAGCTCGATGCGCACGGTCTGCTGATTGGGAATCGTGGTGCCGTACGTCTCCGGGTCCGGATCGCCCGGCAACGGGGTGTTCGGCTTGATCACGTGATCGATCCAGAAGTCCGCGGGATCGGTCGAGCTGGGATCGTGGCCGTCACGTAGGAGCTTTACGCCGAAGCCCCGGGAGCAAACGTTCGTCACCTCGGTGTCCTTGATCCGCTGCAAGGTGCTGAGCTCGAGTCCCATCTCCTCGGCGACCTTCTTCTCGATCTCGGCGCTCGAGGACGGCACGCCGTCGGATTCCGCCTGCGCGGTCTCTTCGCTCAGCTTCGCCCTCAGCTCCGCCTGAAAGCCGAGCAGCGCCGCGCCCTTCGCCACCGCCTGGTTCGCGTCCTCCAGCTCCGGCACCCAGCCGGGGAAGGCCTCCGCCAGGCGCTCCGCTACCGCAGGCATGAAAGACGACCCACCGACCAGGAGAACCCGATCGATCTCGGGAGCACCGAGCTCCTTTGCTTTCTCCACGGTTTCCCGCGTGAACTCGATCGTCTGGTCGAGCAGCTCGCGGGTCGCCTGCTCGAACTCGTCCCTGGTCAGCTCAACGTTGTCGCGCGCTTCCCCCGAGACCACGATTTGGGTCAGCGAGTCGCGCAGGCTCAGCCCCCGCTTCGCCTCCTCCGCGGCGAGCCGCAGCTCGGCCGTCGCGATGTCGTCGTCGAGGGGATCGGGGGCCTCGGGGTGCGCTTCGGAGAATTTCCGCGCCAGCAGGTTGACCACACGTTCGTCCCACTGAGCGCCGCCGAGGCGCGCGTTTCCCCCCGTCGCGACAACGCGGATGTGACTCCCGGACTCGACTGGTTCGAGCCGGATCACGGTGACGTCAAAGGTCCCGCCACCGAGGTCGTAGACGAGAACCGTTTCGTCGACATCAGCCCCCTGGGCGAAGCCGTAGGACATCGCTGCGGCGGTCGGCTCGTTGACCACGTCGACCACATCGAGCCCGGCGATCTTCCCCGCCGCGATCGTCGCCTCGCGCTCGACGATGCCGAAATAGGCGGGCACCGTGATCACGACTTTCTCGACTTTCTCGCGCGTCTGCAGCTCCGCGTCCTCGCACAGCGCCTTGAGAATGTGAGCGGATACCTCGGGCGCGCTCCACTCCTCCCCATGTGCCTCGAAGCGCCAGTCGGACTCACCCATGTGACGCTTGACCAGCTCCGACACATTTTCCGGGTCGAGCAGCATCTGGCGCTTTGCCTCCTTGCCGACCTGGATGTCGTCGGAACCGACGAACATCACGACCGAGGGGGTGACAGGGTCACCGTCGCGGTTGTTGATCACTATCGGCCGGCCGAACTCGTCAACCCGCGAGATGCACGAGTACGTGGTGCCGAGATCAATGCCCCAAACCGTCGTCGAGTTTTCACCGTTGCCGTTCCCCATGCGTCCTCCCCAGGCGTAGTTGGCTAGTTGCGATCAGTTCTTTTTTGACGTGTCTTACGTCGCGTCTCGGTATCGGTAGGCACGAACCTCGGCGACCCGAATCACGTCACCGGACTCCCATTGGAATCCCCATCTGACGATCTCGACCACGGTCTTGTCGAGCGACTCGTCCGTGGTCGGCTCGGTTCCCGCGGCAGCGTGCAGGCGTGGATCGAACTCCTCACCATTCCCCGGGGCGTACGCCTCGACGCCGTTGCGGGCCAAGGTGTCGAGCAGGCTCTCCTGCACCACCCGCAGGTCGTCGTCTCCCTCGCCGGCAACGGCCCGCATGCGCCCCACGTCGTCGTGGAGGCGAATCAGGTCGCGAACCAGGGGCAGTTGCGCATCGCGCAGCTCACCTGCGCGCAGACTCAGGTTCTCCGCGTGCAGCCGATCGACGAGATCGGACTGACGCGCAAGCAGGCGCTGTGACTCCTCGAGCCGCGCATCGAACCTTGCCACCGCCTCCCCCAGCTCGGGTGCGCCAGTGGGGGCCACTTCGTCGGCAGCAAGCAGAGTGGACTCAGCTTCCCCTCCCTCCACGCTGCTTGGCTCTGGGGTGACCGTCTCGTCGCCGCCGGGGTTAGAGCCATCACCGGCGCGTTGCGCCTTGGCCTCCCCAACCGTCTCCTCGAACGACCTTTCCATGGCGTCTCCCCAACCGGGGTCGCGACAATACCTGATCTGTACCTCACTTGATAATTAGAGAGACTAAATTGGGTACCGAAGATTCTCCATAGTTCTAAGAGTATGGGTAGGCAAGGGCCAACCGGCGTCGAAGTAGGCGCGGATGAGCGCTGAGGTTGCCGAGAAGCTCGTGCCCTACGGGCCGGGGATGGACGCGCGCAGCACGCGCGTCGCCGAACGGCTCAACACGCCGATGCTGTTCGCGGCGGCGCTGACGATCCCAGCCGTGGCGATCAACGAGTCCCACCCCGGGGGGTGGCTGCTGAACGTCGCCCACGCGCTCAACTGGGTCATCTGGCTCGCCTTCCTCACCGAGCTGGTGGTGATGCTGGCGGTCGTGCCGGAGCGGTGGACCTGGCTCAGGCACCACCCGCTCGACCTGATCATCGTCGTCTTCACGCCGCCGGTGCTGCCTGCCGGCCTGCAGAGCCTGCGGGTCCTGCGCCTGCTCCGCCTGCTGCGGCTGCTGCGCCTGGCACAGCTCTCGCGTGAGGCCTTCTCGCTGCGCGGCCTCCACTACGCGGCGCTGCTCGCCGTGCTTACCGCGGTCGCCGGCGGCGCCCTCTTCGTCGGCTTCGAGAAGCACAGCCAGCACCTGACCGCCTGGGACGGGATCTACTGGGCGGTCACCTCGATGACCACGCTCGGCTCGAACATCTACCCGATGACGACCGGCGGCGAGATCGTCGGCGTCGTCGTCGTGATCGTCGGCATCTCCTTCGTCGCGCTGCTGACCGGCGCGATCGCCCAGCGCTTCCTCGGCCCCGAGATCGCCGAGGTGGAGGCTGAGCTGGAGGAGGAGCATGCGTCGGCCGAGGCGATAGCGCTGCGTGAGCTGCGCAACGTCCGCGAGCAGCTCGAGGCGCTCGAGGTCGCCGTCGAGCGCATGGTCGACGAGCGCGCCGCCTGACCGCCCCTATTGATTGCAGTGTTTGCCCACCCATAGTGGGGAAAAAGCTGCAACTTACGCTTCGGCGTCGGCGCGGGCGGCGATCTTCACCTCCAGCTCCTGCATCACGCCGGGGTCGCGCAGGGTGGTGACGTCACCCAGCTCACGGCCCTCGGCGATGTCGCGCAGCAGGCGTCGCATGATCTTGCCCGAGCGGGTCTTCGGCAGATCGCCGGACCAGACGACCCGCTTGGGACGCGCCAGTTTGCCGATCCGCGCGGCGACGTGCTCGGAGAGCTCGGCGACCATCTCGTCGTCGCCCTCGTGGTCCCCCTCGAGCGTTACGAAGGCGCAGATCGCCTGGCCGGTGTCCTCGTCGCTCTGCCCGATCACGGCCGCCTCGGCGACCTTCGGGTGGGAGACGATCGCCGACTCGACCTCCGCCGTCGAGAGCCGGTGGCCGGAGACGTTGACGACGTCGTCGATCCGCCCCAGCACCCAGACGTAGCCGTCCTCGTCGACCCGCGCCGCGTCGCCGACCAGGTAGGTCTCGGCGCCGAAGCGCGAGAAGTAGGTCTCGACGAAGCGCTCCTCCTCGCGGTAGAGGGTGCGCAGCATGCCGGGCCAGGGCCGGCGCAGGACCAGCAGCCCCTCGCCGCCCTCGACCGGCTCGCCGGCATCGTCGACGACCGCGGCGTCGATCCCCGGCAGCGGGCGGGTCGCCGAGCCCGGCTTGGTCGCGACGATCCCCGGCAGAGGCGAGATCATGATCTGGCCGGTCTCGGTCTGCCACCAGGTGTCGACGATCGGACAGCGCTCGCCGCCGACGACCTTGTGGTACCAGAGCCACGCCTTCGGGTTGATCGGCTCGCCGACCGAGCCGAGCAGGCGCAGCGAGGTGAGGTCGTGGCGCTCGGGGTACTCCACACCCCATTTCATGCAGGCGCGGATCGCCGTCGGCGCGGTGTAGAGGATGGTCACCCCATAGCGCTCGATCAGGCTCCACCAGACGTCCTTGTCGGGATAGTCGGGTGCCCCCTCGTACATCACGCTGGTCGCGCCGTTGGCGAGCGGGCCGTAGACGATGTAGGAGTGGCCGGTGACCCAGCCGACATCGGCGGCGCACCAGTAGACGTCCTCTTCCGGCCTCAGGTCGAAGACGTGACGGTGGGTCCAGGCGACGCCGGTGAGGTAGCCGCCGGTGGTGTGCAGGATCCCCTTCGGCTTCGCGGTCGAGCCCGAGGTGTAGAGGATGAAGAGCGGGTCCTCGGCGTTCATCGGCTCGGCGGGGCACTCGGCGTCAGCGGCCTCCATCGCCTGCTCGAACCAGATGTCGCGGCCGTCGCGAATCTCGCACTCCTCGCCGGTGTGCTTGACGACGAAGATCGTCTCGATCGAGCCGACGCCCTCCATCACCTCGTCGACCCGCGCCTTGACCGGCGCCGTCTTGCCCTTGCGGCGGGCGCCGTCGACGGTGACCAGCGCCTTCGCCGCGGAGAACTGCATCCGCTCGCGCACGGCCTCGGCCGAGAAACCACCGAAGACGACGTTGTGGACGGCGCCGATGCGGGCGCAGGCGAGCATCGCGACGACCACCTGCGGGATCATCGGCAGGTAGATCCCGACCACGTCGCCCTTCTCGATCCCGTGGTCGCGCAGGGCGTTGGCGAAGCGCTGCGTGTCGGCGAGCAGCTCGGCGTAGGTGACGTCGCGCTCCTCGCCCTCCTCGCCGCGCCAGTGGTAGGCGACCCGCTCGCCGAGCCCCGCCTCGACGTGGCGGTCGAGGCAGTTGGCGGAGACGTTCAGCTCGCCGTCGGCGAACCATTTGTAGAAGGGCGGGTTGGACTCGTCGAGCGACTCGCTCGGCCGCTTCGACCAGTCGAGCAGCTCGGTCGCCTGGCGCAACCACCAGGCCTGCGGGTCGGCGGCCGCCTCCTCGTAGATCGCCGCGTCGGAGAGCAGCGCCCCCTGGCGGAACCCGGCCGGAGGCTCGAAGCGCTCCACCTCGAGCAGCTCGGTCAGCTCCTGCTCCAGCGACGTCTGTTCCTCGACTCCCATCGCGCTCCCTTCCTCGGCCGCTACCCTGAGCGACGAACGGTACCCGTTCGCTCGAATGCTCTTCCGGCAGATAATCCACGAGGATCTCGGTTGCGCCTCCTACCTGGTCGGCGATTCCGGCGCGGGCGTCGCCGCGGTTGTCGACCCGCAGTGGGACATCGACCCCTACGTCAACCTCGCCCGCCTGCACGGGGTGCGGATCGAGCATGTGCTGGAGACCCACAACCACGCCGACCACGTCTCCGGGCACGGCCGCCTCGCCCGCGCCACCGGGGCGACGATCCACGTCAACGCGCTGGCCGGGGCCGAGTACGAGCACGAGGCGTTCGGCGACGGCTGGACGCTGGCCCTCGGCGAGGCGGTGACGATCGAGGCGATCCACACGCCCGGGCACCGGCCCGAGCACACCTCCTTCCTGCTGCGCGACGCCGAGCGCGGCGGCGACCCGGTTGCGGTGCTGAGCGGCGACTCGCTCTTCGTCGGCGACGTCGCCCGCCCCGACCTCGCGGTCGAGCCGCGCGAGGGCGCCGCCGGCATCTTCCGCTCGCTGCACGAGCGGCTGCTCTCGCTGCCCGACGAGGTCGAGGTCTGGCCCGGGCACCTCGGCGGCTCGCTCTGCGGCAGCTCCGGCATCGACCTCAAGACCTCATCGACGATCGGCTTCGAGCGCCGCCACAACCGGGCGTTGGCGCTGACCGACGAGGCCGAGTTCATCGAGGACGCGGTCGCCAGCATCGGCGAGCGGCCGCCCAACGTCGAGCACATCGTCGCGCTCAACCGCGGCCCCTTGGTCGAGTCGATCGGCTCGCCCGCGTCGCTGACGCCGCGCCGCTTCGAGGCGGCGATCGCCGCCGGCGCCTTCGCCGTCGACTCGCGCACCAACGAGCAGTTCGACGAGGCCCACATCCCCGGCGCGATCAGCGCCTCGGGCTACGACACGGGCTTCGCGACCAAGGTCGCCCAGGTCGTCCCGCCCGACGGCGAGATCGTCGTCGTCGCCGCCTCGGACGGCAACGAGCTCGAGGCGGCGGAGCTGCTCGCCGCCGTCGGTCTGCGCGTGCGCGGCTTCCTCGGCGGCGGGATGAGCGCCTGGCGGGCGGAGGAGCGGCCGGTCGCGCGGATCGAGCCGATCGGGCCCGACGATCTCGCAGGGCTGCTCGAGGGCGACGAGCCGCCCCTGGTCCTCGACGTGCGCGGCGCCGGCGAGTACGCCGAAGGGCACATCGCCGGCTCGCTCCACATCCCCTATGGGGAGCTGGCGCGGCGGCTCGACGAGCTGCCGCGGGATCGGGCTTTGGCGACTATCTGCAAGGGGGGGAAACGGAGCGGGCTTGCGGCTTCGGTGTTGCAGCGTGAGGGCTTTGAGACGATCCACGTCGCTCGGGGGGGCGTTGGCACGTGGCAGCAGGAAGGCCGCCCGGTCGAAAGTGGATGAGAGCCCCATCCAGTAGGGCTCGCCAAGGAGACCATCCGGGCAGGGCTCGCTGGGAAGCCCCATCCGGTAGGGCTTTCACTTAACTTGTTTCGGTGGATCGCCTGTGGGCTGGCGCCCGGAGCCCACACCGAAAAAGTACAAGACGTTTCAGCCCTACCGGATGGGGCTTACGCGGGGCGCGTTTGGGGGGACGGCTTGAGGGCGCTGGCGATTGCCGCCGCGAGGGGCTTAGCCTCGCGAGCTTGCAAGGTGCTGATCGTGACCCGGATGGCTGGGCTGGCTTGTAGGCGGAAGGGGGCTCCTGGCGCTACCGACCAGCCCTGCTCTCGGAGAGCTTGAATGACTCCGGTCTCGTCGGGGACTGGGATCCATACGTTCAGACCGCTCGAAGCCTCGGCTTCGATGCCATGCTTTGAGAGCGCTGAGGCGAAAGCTTCGCGGCGCTTACTGTAGGTCGCGGTGGCTTTCTCCAGGTTGCGGGTGGTCTTTGGGTCTGCCCAGAGCGTGGCCGCGGTGCGCTGGAGTAGGTGGCTTACCCAGCCGGGGCCTACCGCTTGGCGGCCGCGGACTCTGTTGATCGTCTGGGGGTCGCCTGCCAGGACCGCCAGGCGGAGGTCGGGGCCTAGGGACTTGGCCAGCGAGCGGGCTGCGGCCCAGCGCTTACGGCCCGCGGTCAGGGTCAGCCGGGGGGAGCCGGCGATCGGTCCGAGGTGGTCGTCCTCCAGGACCATCGCCTCCGGGTGTCGGTCGAGGACGCGCTTCAGCTCCGCGGCGCGCTCCTCGTCGAGCGAGGCGCCGGTCGGGTTCTGGCCGCGCGGGTTGAGCACGACCGCGTCGACGCCCTCGGCGAGAGCTTCGGCGAGGGCCGCCGGCAGCATGCCCTTGGCGTCGATTGCAACCGGGCGAAGCGCGAGTCCCAGCGTGCGCAGCAGATCGAAGAGCCCGGCAAAGCCCGGGTCTTCGACGGCGACCACGTCTCCCTGTCGCAGCTGCGCCTGCAGGGCACGCTCGATCCCGTCGAGGGCGCCGCTGACCACGGCGAGGTCCCCGGCGGCGATCCCGGCCTCGCCGAGCTCGATCCGGGCCAGCTCGAGCAGCTGGGGGTCGGCTGGGTCGCCGCCGTAGAGCTGGCGCGGCGGCTCGATCCGGCGCAGGACCGGAGCCAGGTCGGGCAGCAGCGCCGGGTCGGGGTTGCCGCTGGCCAGGTCGCGGACCCCCGCCGGGGCCCACGCACCCTGCCACGCCCCGGCGACCGGCGGTCGCCAGCTCACCTGGGCGCCGCTGCGCGATCGCGTCACGACGAGCCCGCGCGAGCGCAGGTCCTTGAACGCAGCAGCCACGGTCGTCGGGCTGACGCCGAGCTCGCTCGCGAGCGCTCGCACCGCCGGCAGCGGAGCGCCTGGGCACAACGCGCCCTCCTCTATGCCGCGCTCGATGCTGGCGGCGATCTCTGCGGCGCCGTCGCCGCTGATTCGATACTGTGTCACCTCAAAAGGCACATCTGTACTGTAACAGAATTCAGGAGACACGATGGCAACGAAGCCGAGGACCAGGGTCACGAGGATGCCCAGCCGCGCCGACTACGAGCGCGAGACGATCGAGGCGATCCTCGACGAGGCGCTCGTCTCCCACGTCGGCACGGTCTCCCCCGAGGGCCATCCGGTCGTCATTCCCACCCTGCACGCCCGGGCCGGAGATTGGCTCTACATCCACGGCTCGGCGGCAAGCCCGACCCTGCGCCGCGCCGAGCAGGCCGAGATCTGCCTGACCGCGACCCTGCTCGACGGCCTCGTCCTCGCCCGCTCGGCCGTCCACCACTCGGTCAACTACCGCTCCGTCGTCGTCTTCGGCCAGGCAGAGAAGATCGACTCGACCGCCGACAAAAGCGAGGCGCTCCGAGCCTTCACCGAAAAGCTGATCCCGGGCCGCTGGGGCGACGCCCGCCTGCCCACCGAGAAGGAGCTGCGTGCGGTCGGGGTGCTGCGGCTGCCACTGGACGAGGCTTCAGCCAAGGTACGAACCGGTGGCCCGCTGGACGACGAGGAGGACTACAAGCTGCCCGTCTGGGCGGGCACCGTCGACCTGCGCATCACCGCCAGCTCCCCAAAGCCCGACAGCCGCCTCCTACCTGACGTGAAATGTCCCAGCTATGTCACGAAGCTCACCCGCGCCCGGGCTTGAGAGCCCATCCGGTAGGGCTGGAACGTCTTGTACTTTTTCGGTGTCGGCTCCGGGCGCCAGCCCACAGGCGATCCACCGAAAGAAGTTAAGTGGAAGCCCTACCGGGTGGGCTCTCAATACCCAGCCGGGTGACGAGCAATAAACCCTTCCGGGGAGTCCACGAGTTCCGGGTGCCAGCGCGGCCCCGGACCACCGACGGTGTCGAAAGCGAGGCCGGCGATGATCATCCAGGCGTGTTCGGCGTTGGCGTAGACGGTGATCCACTGGCCGGGGCCGGGGTCGCCCCAGGTCTCCAGCCCGGTCGAGTCGAGCGGGCTGGAGAGGAAGCCGCCGCCGTTGAGGGCGAAGCTGACTGCGCCCGAGCAGTCGTAGCCTTCAGATTCGAAGGAGCCGTGACCGCCGCCCCAGATGTAGGGGGTGGTGGCGATCGAGTTGGCGGCTTCGATCGCCGCCTGCACCGCGGGTGGCGCCGCGCTCGGCACGCTCGCCTGGCTTTCGGAGATGAATTCGGCGCTCTCGCCCGGCGTCAGCGGCGCCGGCGTCCCGGTCGAGACCGGCGCACCGGCGCTGGCGAGCTGTTCTGAGATCGCCGAGAGGTTGTCGCTGAGCGCCTGTTCGCGCGACTCGAGCGATTCGAGCTCCGCCTGGCGCTGCGCCTGGGCTTCCTTCAGGTCGGCAAAGCGTGCCGCCGCTTCGGCCCGCGCATCGGCCGCTTCGTGCTCCTTGGCGGCGATTTCGTCGCGCGCGGCCTTCAGCTGCAGGCGGATCGCGGCCATCCGCTTGACCGCCGCCTTGGCTTCGTTGCGCAATCCCTTGACGCGATCGGCGACCGAGTTGTCGTAGTCCTGAACCCGGCTGAGATATTCGGCGCGGGCGCTGGCCTGCGACCAGGTCTCCGATTCGAGCACGACGCTGAGCACGTCGGGGCTGCCCGCCTCATACATCGAGACGAGCCTTTGGCGCAGCATGCCGAGGGCTCGCTGCAGGCGGGCGCGGATCAGCGCCAGCCGGTGCTTCTCGGCCTTCAGCTTGGCGGTGGCGCTGTCCAGTTCGCCCTGCTTTTCTTCGAGTTCCCCCTCGAGCGCCTGCTGTTCCTGGCGCAGCCGCGAGACTTCGCCGAGCATCGAGTCGATCGCCTTGTTCTGTTCTTCGATCGTCGCCGAGAGCGCGCTCGAGCTTTCGTGGACATGGTCGAGCTTGCCCTGGGTCGAGTCGAGCTTTTCGCTCAGGGTCTTGGCCGGCGCGCTCGCGACGAGGCAGAGCACGATCAGCAGCAGGGTGGCCGGGAGCAACAGCCACCGGGAGGTACCGGCAGGAGGACGCATCGGCGGCGCACGCTAACGAAGTCGCCTAAAGATTGTTAGGAGTTGCTCACAACTTGCAACTCCTCTTGCAGAATTGCGGGACTTGCAGGAGAAACCGCCGCCGCACCGAGGCACGGCGGCGGTCAGAATCGAGCTAGGCGAGCAGCTTCGCCTTGGCCTTGTCGAACTCCTCGTTCGAGAGCGCGCCCTTTTCCTTCAGCTCGTTGAGCTTGTGCAGTTCGTCCGCGGGCGAGCCACCGTGGGCCTGCTCGCGCACGTAGGTATCGAAATGCTGTTTCGCCTCCGCCTGCGCCTTGATCGCCCGTTCGCGCATGCCGGCGCCGCGAGCGATCAGGTAGATCAGCGCGGTGAGGAACGGGATGAAGACGAGGAACAGCACCCAGGCGGCCTTGGCCCAGCCGGAGAGCGCGTGGTCACGGAAGAGGTCGGTGAGGATCGTGATCAGGATCCAGATCCAGATGACGAAGAAGAACACCTCGAAGGCGACGAGGAGCGCTTCGCCGAAATTGATATCCGCAAACGGCAGCAAGGGTGGTTCCTTTCGGTCGGTGATGCGGCAGGCGCCGCAGATCGGGTGTTTCGCACGTTAGAGCCGACTCCTGCCGTCTACATCCGTGAAATCCCGAAAAGGACCGCAGCGACGGCGGTCGCGAGGTTGAGGCTGGAGACGCCCTCGCGCATCGGGATGCCGAGACGGACATCGGCGCGGCCGAGCAGCTCGTCGCTGAGGCCGTATCGCTCGGTGCCGAAGGCGAGGATCGCGCGCGGCGGCAGATCGGCTGGGTGGAGATCCTCACCACCGGGGTCGATCGCGACGAGCGGCCGGTCGCTCGCCGGCAGCTTCTCGACCCCGACCACCGGCAGGGCGAAGTGGAGCCCGGCCGCGCCGCGCAGCGCGTCGGGATGCCAGGGATCGTTGGGACCGGTGGTCAACACTCCGGCCGCGTCGGCGGCGGCGGCGACCCGCACACAGGCTCCCATGTTGCCCATCGTGCGCGGGTCCTCGAGCAGGACGATGGGGGCCCGCGCCTGTCCGGCGAGCACCGCGACCAAATCGATCGCCGGTCGAGAGGCGATCGCGACGACGCCGGTGCGAGGCGCCTGCGGCACAAGCTCGGCGATCAGCTCCGCCGAGACCGGGGAGGCGCGCTCGGCGAGCGTGCTGGCCAGGTCGGGGGCCAGCTCGCCGGCCAGCTCGCGCAGCTCGGCGGGGTCGGCGGCAACCGCCTCGAGCACCTCGGCGCCGAAGCGCAGCGCGTGCTTGAGGACATGAAACCCCTCGAGCACGGCGAGCTGCGGATCGCGCCGTGCCGTGCGGTAGCGCCGGATCAGCGCCTGTTCCTCAGCGGTGCTCACCCCGGCATGATGACCCGATCGGGAGAGCGCCGCGGTCGAGCTGCGGCTTTTCCCCGATGGCCGGACACGCGCACGTCGCAATGATCAGACGAGTGGAACTGCTGGTCGGTTACGACGGAAGCGAGGGTGCGTGATGGAGACGATGAAGGCCGCCGTGTTCGAGGGCCACGAGAAGATCCAGCTGGAGGAGAAGCCGCTGCCGCAGTGCGGCCCCAGCGACGCGATCGTGAAGATCTCGCTGACGACGATCTGCGGCACCGACGTCCACATCTGGCGCGAGGAGTACCCGGTCGAGCAGGGACGCATCGTCGGCCACGAGCCGGTCGGCACGATCCACCAGCTCGGCGGCGCCGTGACCGGCTATGAGGTCGGCGAGCGGGTGCTGGTCGGCGCGATCACCCCCTGCGGCACCTGCTTCTACTGCCAGTCCCACAACGAGGCCCAGTGCTCGGGCTACGAGGACGACTGGAAGATGATCGGCGGCTGGCAGCTCGGCAACTCGATCGACGGCGTCCAGGCCGAGTACTTCCGCGTCCCCTACGCACAGGCCAATCTGGCCAAGATCCCCGACGACCTCACCGACGAGCAGTGCGTGCTGCTCGCCGACATCGCCTCGACGGGCATCTCGGCGGCGGAGACCGCCAACGTGCGGATCGGCCAGACCGTCGCCGTCTTCGCCCAGGGGCCGATCGGCCTCTGCGCGACCGCCGGGGCGCGGCTGATGGGCGCCTCGCTGGTGATCGGCGTCGACCGGATCGCGGGGCGGCTGGAACTGAGCAAGAAGATGGGCGCCGACGAGACGATCGACTTCTCCGAAGAAGACCCGATCGCGGCGATCAAGCGGCTGACCGGCGGCCGCGGCGTCGATGTCGCGATCGAGGCGCTGGGCACCCAGCAGACCTTCGAAGCCTGCCTCGACGCGACCCGGCCGGGCGGGATCGTCTCCAGCCTCGGCGTCTACGGCGGCAAGCTCGAGGTGCCGCTGGAGTCCTTCGTCTACGGCATCGGCGACAAGCAGATCCTCACCACCCTCTGCCCCGGTGGCAAGGAGCGGATGCGCAAGCTGATGGAGATGGTGCGCCACGGCCGCCTCGACCTCTCCCCCCTGATAACCCACCGCTTCTCGCTTGACCAGATCGAGGAGGCCTACGACCTCTTCGGCAACCAGCGCGAAGGCGTGGTCAAGGTCGGCCTGACGCCATAGATGTCTCTTCGGTGCCGAGTGGTCGATTGGCCCACGCATACGATGGTAAATCGACCAGTCAGGCACCCCGCCGACGCGAAGGGCGAGCCCGACAGCCGCATCCACCTCGCCCCGCGGGCTCAACGACAGACTCGGCCGTGCAAGCCGCGCCCTAGTCGACCACCTCGGGTCAAGATCCGCCCGCCGTGCGCCTCTCTCTGCGCATCGCATGCAGCTCGTCGTAAGCGAGTGACAGGGCCTCGTCCTCGTCAGCTGGCCTCAGGGCAGGCCGTCCATCACCCTTGCGCTCGCGGTGCTTGCAGCCCGGCCAGCAACAGGGGCGGCGCTGGCCTGCCTCGAGCTCTTCGCTGGTGCGGCGAATGCGCCGTTCCCGGGTGGTCTGTTGTTTGGCATTCTCGACCCAGCAGATGAACTCGTTGCGGGCAAGGGGCGTGATGTCCCGCCAGGCGTCGAGTGCCTCGGCGCTCGCGATCAGCGCCCTGCGCAGATCCGCGGGCAGTCGATGCACAACCCCACCGGACAATCTCGGTCCGCTCATAGGGCCATGGTAGGAGCTCAGAGCTGCCAGTAGCGGCCGAGGTGGGAGGCGGCGCGGGAGGTGAAGATCGGGTCCGGGGCAACGGACTCCGCCTCCCCCTCGCCGCCCAGCGCCCGCATCGTCTCCTCGACCGACTCGGCGAGGGCCGCGGGGGCGTAACCGCCCTCCAGCACTGCGCCTAGGGGAACCCGAAGCGACCGGGCCAGCTCGCGCACGTGACAGGCCATGCGGCCGAAGGAGGCCGATTCGAGCCGGCAGCCGGCGAGCGGGTCGTCGACGTGGGCGTCGAAGCCGGCCGAGACGAGGATCAGCTGCGGCTCGAAGACGGTCGCGATTGGGACTATCGCGTGCTCCAGCAGCGAGAGCCAGAGGTCCTCTTCGGAGCCGGCCGGCACCGGCAGGTTGATCGTGTAGCCCTCGCCGGGCCCGGAGCCGACGTCGGCGATCGAGCCGCTCCCCGGGTAGATCCCCTGCTGGTGGATGCCGGCGACGAGGACGTCGCGGCGCTGCCGGAAGGCCTCGACCGTGCCGTTGCCGTGGTGCACGTCCCAGTCGAGGATCAACACGCGCTCGAGTCCGAGCTCCTCGATCGCCAGCGCCGCCGCGACCGCGACGTTGTCGAAGAGGCAGAAGCCCATCGCCCGATCGGGCTCGGCATGGTGGCCGGAGGGCCGCACCGCGCAGAACCCGACTTCGGCGTCGCCGGCAAGCAGGGCTCCGGTCATCTCACAGGCGCCACCGGCCGCGTGCAGCGCGGCGCGGAAGGAAGCCTCGCCGACGACGGTGTCGGGATCGATCGCGCCGCCGCCGGCGGCGCTGAGGTCGCGGATCGACTCGACCAGGCGAGGCGTGTGGACCAGTTCCAACTGCGCCTCAGTGGCGGCGGGCGCCTCGCGCTGCTCCCAGCCGAGCCAATCGACCGCCTCCAGCCGCGCCTCGAGCGCCTGCAGGCGCTCGGGCGTGTCGGGGTGCGCCGGCATCCGCACGCGCGGGTCGTGCTCGAGGCAGGCGGGGTGGCTGAGATACAGGCCCATCGCGCCGACTGTAGAGGGCCTACCATCGGGGCGTGGGTACCGACTACCCCGCCCACCGGGAAGCGGACGTGGTGCTGCGCGACGGCTCGACCGTCCATTTGCGCCCGGTTCGCGCCGAGGACGAGGCGGCGCTGCTGCTGCTGTTCGAGAGCCTCGGCGCCGACTCGCGGATGTTCCGCTTCTTCTCGGGCGCAAGCGACCTCGCCGCCGCCGCGGAGCAGCTCTCCGACGTCGATCACGAACGGCGCTACGGCCTGGTCGCGACGCGCGGCGACGGCGGCCGCCTGGTCGGCCACGGCACCTATATGGCGACCGCGCCCGGCCGCGCCGAGGTCGCCTTCGCGATCTCCGACGAGCTGCAGGGGCAGGGACTGGGGACGATCCTGCTCGCCCACCTGGCCGAGGTCGCCGGGGAGAACGGCGTCGATGTCTTCTTCGCCGAAGTGCTGCCCCAGAACCACCGCATGATCGAGGTCTTCCGCGAGAGCGGCTTCCCGGTCGAGACGTCCTCGGAACCGGGCGCGATCCACGTGGAGCTGCCGACCGCCTTCGACGGCGACGCGGTCGAGAGCTTCGAGGAGCGCGACCGGCTGGCGGCCGAGGCGGCGGTGCGGCGCTTCCTGCGGCCGCGTTCCGTCGCCGTGATCGGCGCCTCGCGGCGCCGCGGCACGGTCGGCGGCGAGGTCTTCCACAACCTGCTCGAATCTCGCTTCGAGGGAGTCGTCCACCCGGTCAACCCGGCCAGCGACGTGGTCCAGTCGGTTCGCGCGTACCGGCACGTCGCCGACGTGCCGGGCGAGGTCGACCTGGCGGTGATCGCGGTGCCGCCGCAAGCGGCGATCGAAGCGGCACGGGAATGCGGCTCCAGGGGCGTCTCCTCGCTGGTCGTCCTCTCCGCCGGCTTCGCCGAGGTCGGCGAGGAGGGAGGCGAGCTGCAGCAGCGGCTCATCGAGACCTGCCGCGAGGCGGGCATGCGGCTGATCGGCCCCAACTGCCTCGGCGTGATCGCCAACGGCGAGGGCGGCGGACTCAACGCCAGCTTCTCCCCGGCCACGCCGCCGCCCGGCAACGTCGGCTTCGTCACCCAGAGCGGCGCCCTGGGCCTCGCCCTGATCGACCTGGCCGCCGACCGCGGCCTCGGCGTCTCCTCCTTCGCCTCGATCGGCAATCGCGCCGACATCACCGGCAACGACCTGCTCGAGTACTGGGAGGGCGACCCGGCTACCGACGTCGCGCTGCTCTACATCGAGTCCTTCAGCGACCCGGCGCGCTTCTCGCGGGTCGCGCGGCGGGCTGGGCGGGAGATGCCGATCGTGGTCGTCAAGAGCGGCCGCTCGGTGGCCGGCGAGCGAGCGACCGGCTCGCACACCGGCGCCCTGCTCTCCGCCTCCGACGTCACCGTCGACGCCCTCTTCGAACAGGCCGGCGTGATCCGCACCGAGACCCTGGCCGAGCTGCTCGACGTCGCCTCGCTGCTGAGCAGCCAGCCTTTGCCGGCCGGGCCGCGTGTGGGGATCCTGACCAACGCCGGCGGACCGGGGATCATGTGCGCCGACGCATGCGAGGCGGCGGGGCTGGAGGTGCCGGAGCTGCCCGCGGAGGTTCGCGCGGCGCTCGCTGAGCACCTGCCGGCGGAGGCCGGCCTGGCCAATCCGGTCGACATGATCGCCACCGCCAGCGCCGAGCAGTACCGGCGCTCGATCGCCACCCTCTCGGCCTGGGACGGGATCGACGCTCTGATCGTGATCTTCATCCGGCCCTTGCTGACCCGCGCCGAGGAGGTCGCCGGGGCGGTCCGCGCGGCGCTGGGCGAGATGGGGCGGCAAATCCCCGTCCAGGCCGTCTTCATGTCGAGCGGCGACCGCGAGACGATCGCGGCGGGCGGCGGCGTCCCCACCTACGTCTACCCCGAGGACGCGGCGCGGACCCTCGGCCGGGTGATGAAGCACGTGCGCTGGCGGGCGCGGCCGGCCGAACAGCCACCCGACTTCGCCGACGCCCGCCGCGACGAGGCCGCGGCGACGATCGCCAGGGCGCTCACCGATGAGAGCGAGTGGCTGAACATGGAAGACACGGCGCAGTTGCTCGACTGCTACGGGATCGCGACGCCGCCCTGGCGGCTCGCCGCGGACCCGGCAGCGGCGGGGCACGCGGCCGAGGCGCTCGGCGGCCCGGTCGCGCTCAAGGCCCAGGGGGCCGGGATAGTCCACAAGACCGAGCTCGGCGCGGTGCGGACCGGCCTCGCCGACCCCACCGCAGTCGCCGGCGCCGCCGTGGAGATGGACGAGGCCCTTGCCGCCTCGGGGGCCGAGCGCGAGAACTTCCTCGTCCAGGCGATGGTCGAGGACGGCGTCGAGCTGCTGGTCGGGATCGCGAGCGACCCCTCCTTCGGGCCGGTGCTGGCCTGCGGCGCCGGCGGCACGCGGGGCAATGACAAAGCCCGCCTATCGGCGGATAGTCAGGCGGTGAGGCGGCGCTCGTCGCTCGGGGCCGGACGAAGGATCAGGACCTCGGCTGGGGCCTTCTCGAGCAGCCAGACCAGGTCTTCGCCCGAGAGGCCGGCCTGGCCGGTCGCGGTCGCCGAGACGACGACCCGGTCGAACTCCTCGCGCTCGAGCAGTCGCCGCAGCGCGTGGCGGTAGGAGCGCCCGCGCTCGATCCGAGCGTCGACCGGCACCGCCTGGGCGCTGGCGCGCTGCTCGATCGCCTCCAGCATCGGCATCGCCTTCGACGCCTCGGCCGGAATCGCGCACTCGAGCGGCAGCTGCTTGGGAACGGCCGCCAGGTAGGCCGGCATCAGGGTCGCGTTCTCCGCCCGGGCGAGGCGCAGCGCCGCGTCGACAGCCCGGCGGGAGATCTCGGTGCCGGTGAAGGGCAGCAGGATCTGGTGGACCTCCTCGGGCCGCTCCGAGCGCTTGCCACGCCACCTGGAGCTGGCGATCAGGTACCCCCCACCGAGGCCGAGCAGCAGCGCAAAGCCGACGAGGAAGTGCTCGATCACGAGCCGCCCTCCTTCTGGCTGCGGTGGGCGACGATCCGCACGTCGACCCCGGGCGGGGTCGCGCGCATCAGCGCCTGGGGCAGCGGGGCCCGCAGCCGCGCCAGGCCGCGTGGCGGGTTGGACTCGCCGACCATCACGTAGGTGGACCCGCGCTCCGCGATCACCCGGGCGGCGGCGGCGACCAGGTCGTCGTGCTCCTCGATCAGCAGCGTCGCGCCGAGCACCGAGGCGAGCTGGCGCAGCGCCGTCACCTGGCGCTCCTCCTCCCCCTCGATCGGCCGCCCCGGCGGCTTCACCCAGAGCAGGTCGAGGCCGGTGCCGAGCCGCTGGGCCGAGCGCCAGGCGCGGCGCACGAGGCGCTGCGAGCTCGGCCGCGGCCGCACCAGGGCGAGCAGCCGCTCGCCGACGGCCTTGGGCGCGTCGGTGACGACGCGCTCTTCGCGCGTCCCGACGTGCTCCACCTGGTGCAGGGTCAGGCGCTTGGACTCGACGTCCTCGGCGACCTGGCGCAGGCTGACCTCGCGCAGGGCGGCGAGGTTCTCGATGCGGAAGAAGTTGTCGAGCGCCGCCTGGATGTTCTCGCCGGGGTAGATCTTGCCGGCGCGCAGGCGCCCGATCAGCGCCTCCGGGGTGAGGTCGATGAGGACGACCTCGTCGGCGCTGCCGAGCACCGAGTCGGGCACGGTCTCGCGCACCGTGACGCCGGTCAGCTCGGCGACCCTGTCGTTGAGCGACTCGAGGTGCTGGACGTTGACGGTGGAGTAGACGTCGATGCCGGCCGCGAGCACGTCCGCGATGTCTTCGTAACGCTTGCCGTGCTCGAGCCCGGGCGGGTTGGTGTGGGCGAGCTCGTCGATCAGGGCCAGGTCCGGGCGGCGTGCGAGCAGCGCCGGCAGGTCCATCTCCTCGACGCCGACGTCGCGGTAGTCGACGCTGCGCCGCGGGATGACCTCCAGCCCACGAGCCTGATCGCTCGTCTCCTGGCGCTTGTGCGGCTCCAGGTAGCCGATCGCGACGTCGCGCCCGGCGGCAGCCTCGGCCTGGCCCTCCTGCAGCATCCGGTAGGTCTTGCCGACGCCGGCCGCCATGCCGAGGAAGATCTTGTAGTGGCCGCGGCTCACGGCGGGCTCCGTCAGGCTCCCAGCAGGTTGTGGACCACGAGGTCGATCAGCTTGATGCCGATGAAGGGGGTGACGATCCCGCCGAGGCCGTAGATCAGCATGTTGCGGCGCAGCAGCGCCGTCGCGCCGATCGGCCGGTAGCGGACGCCGCGCAGGGAGAGCGGGATCAGCAGCGGGATGATCAGCGCGTTGAAGATCACCGCCGAGAGGATCGCCGATTCCGGCGTGCCCAGCGACATGATGTTGAGCGCGTCGAGCGGGCCCTTGCCGCCGGCCGAGAGCGCGTAGGTGGCGGCGAACATCGCCGGCAGGATCGCGAAGTACTTGGCGATGTCGTTGGCGATCGAGAACGTGGTCAGGGCGCCGCGCGTGATCAGCAGCTGCTTGCCGACCTCGACGATCTCGATCAGCTTGGTCGGATTGGAGTCGAGGTCGACCATGTTGCCCGCCTCGCGCGCCGCCTGGGTGCCGGTGTTCATCGCCACGCCGACGTCGGCCTGGGCCAGCGCGGGTGCGTCGTTGGTGCCGTCGCCGGTCATCGCGATCAGGCGGCCGTCGGACTGCTGCTCGCGGATCAGCTCGAGCTTGCGCTCCGGGGTCGCTTCGGCGAGGAAGTCGTCTACTCCCGCCTCCTTGGCGATCTTCGCCGCGGTCAGCTTGTTGTCGCCGGTGACCATGATCGTGCGGATGCCCATCGCCCGCAGCTGGTCGAAGCGAGCCTGCATCCCTTCCTTGACCACGTCCTTGAGGTAGATAACGCCGAGCACCCGCTCGTTGCGCGCGACGGCCAGAGGGGTCCCCCCCTCGCGCGCGATCCGGTCGAGCTGTGCCCGCAGCTCCGCCGGCGTACGCCCGCCCTCGGAGGTGACCCAGCCCTCGATCGCGTCGCCGGCGCCCTTGCGCAAACGGGTGCCGTTGAAGTCGACGCCGCTCATCCGCGTCTCGGCGCTGAAGGGGACGAAGGCCGGCTCATGCCCGGCGAAGTCGTGCTCGCGGATGCCGAAGCTCTTGGCGAGGACGACGATCGAGCGGCCCTCGGGAGTCTCGTCGGCGAGCGAGGACATCTGCGCCGCCTCGGCCAGGTCCTCCGCCTCGACCCCGGGCATCGGCACGAACTCGACCGCCTCGCGGTTGCCGAGCGTGATCGTGCCGGTCTTGTCGAGCAGCAGCACGTCGCAGTCGCCGGAGGCCTCGACCGCGCGCCCGGAGAGGGCGAGCACGTTGCGACGGACGAGGCGGTCCATGCCGGCGATCCCGATCGCCGAGAGCAGCGCCCCGATCGTGGTCGGGATCAATGCGACGAGCAGGGCGATCAGAGTCGTCTCGGAGAGTTCGGTGCCGGCGAAGAGCGCGAAAGGGCGCAACGAGACGACGACCAGCACGAAGACCAGCGTGAGGCCGGCGAGGAGGATCCCGAGTGCGATCTCGTTCGGCGTCTTGTTCCGCTCGGCCCCCTCGACCAGGGCGATCATGCGGTCGAGGAAGGACTTGCCCGGTTCCTGGGTTATCTCGACCACGATCCGGTCCGAGAGCACCTTGGTGCCGCCGGTGACGGCGCTGCGGTCGCCGCCGGCCTCGCGGATGACCGGCGCCGACTCGCCCGTGATCGCCGACTCGTCGACCGAGGCGATGCCCTCGATCACGGTGCCGTCGCCGGGGATCGGCTCGCCCGCCTCGACCACGACGACGTCGCCGCGGAGGAGCTCGGAGGCAGGCTTCTCGCCGCCGTCGCGCAGGCGGGCGCTGGTCTCGGTGCGCATCGCCCGCAGGCTCGCCGCCTGGGCACGGCCGCGGCCCTCGGCGAGCGCCTCGGCGAGATTGGCGAAGACGACGGTGAGCCAGAGCCAGACGGTGATGCTGAAGCTGAACCAGGAGGGCTCGTGACCGCCGCCGAGCGGCTTGCCGCCGAACAGCTGGATCAGCCAGGCGACGGTGGTGATCAGGGCGCCGACCTCGACCACGAACATGACCGGGTTGCGCGCCTGCACGCGCGGGTCGAGCTTGCGCAGGGACTCCAGCAGCGCCGGGCGCAGGATCTCGGGGTCGAAAAGCGAGCGGGCCTGGGTCTCGGTGGTCATGGCGCTTCCCTGGCCAGATCGTCGAGGGCGATGTTGAGCTTCAGGACGTTGACGCCGGGCTCGCCGAGCAGGCCGAGGGCGCGGCCGTCGGTGTGGGCCGAGATCAGCTCTTCGACCTTGGCCAGCGACAGCCGGCGGATCGCGGCGACGCGGTGGGCCTGGATCCGCGCGTTCGCCTGCGAGATGTGCGGGTCGACCCCCGAAGCCGATTCGGTCACCGCGTCGACCGGGACCTGGTCCTTGGTGAGGCTGTGATCGAAGGGCTTCTCCAGCGCCACGTAGGCGGCGAGGTTCTCCCGCACCGCGTCGCGCGCTTCGACGCTGTTGGGGCCGAGGTTCGAGAAGTAGGTGACATCGGGCGCGTAGCCGGTTGCCGAGGGGCGCGACTGGAAGTAACGCGGGTCCCCCTTGAAGTCCTGGCCGATCAGGCTCGAGCCGACGACCTTGCCGTCGACGCTCAGCTTCGACCCGTTCGCCCTGCCGGGGAAGACGAGCTGGGAGACGCCGGTGATCGCCAGCGGGTAGACCACACCGAGCAGCAGGGTCAGCACGACGACGGCGAGCAGCGAGGTGGTCAGGTCGCGCTTCATCAGAACAACCTCGTGGTCAGGCTCTGGACGACCGGTCCGAGCAGCAGGGCGGGGAAGAAGGTGAGGGCGCCGACGAGGATCACGACGCCGACCAGCAGGAAGACAAAGGTCGGGTTGTCGGTCCGCATCGTCCCCAGACCGGGGCGCGAGACCTTCTTGCCGGCGAGCGCACCGGCGATCGCGAGGACGAAGAGGATCGGCGCGAAGCGGGCGCCGACCATCACCACCCCGCCCAGCAAGTCGGCGAAGCTGATCCCGTAGGAGCCCGCGTTGCCGGGCGGATGGGGCTGGACGAAGCCGGTGTAGCCGGCGAAGGCCGAGCCGTTGTTGTTGGCCTGCGAGAGGTAGGCATAGAGGGTCTCCGAGAAGCCCTGCGGGTTGACCCCGGCGAACAGCGAGCGCTTGCCGAGCGTCGTCGCCGAGGCAACTCCGGCCGAGAGCAGCACGACCAGGGGCGTGAAGAGGACGCCGAGCGAGACCAGCTTGATCTCACGCGCCTGGATCTTCTTGCCGAGGTACTCAGGGGTGCGGCCGACCATCAGGCCGCCGATGAAGACGGCGAGCAGGACGTAGAGCAGCATCGAGTAGAGGCCCGCCCCCACCCCGCCGAAGATCACCTCGCTGAAGCCGAGGTTGGCAAAGGGCACGGCGCCGCCGAGCCCGCTGAGCGACTCGAAGGCAGCGTTGACCGCGCCGCAGGAGGTGACGGTCGTCACCGCCGTCCACAACGAAGAGTTGGCGATGCCAAAGCGCTGCTCCTTGCCCTCGAGGTTGCCGCCGGTGGAGCCCGCGAAGGCGTGCGTGTGCAGGCCGGCGGCGTGCTGGGCCAGGGTGCCGTGCTGCTCGGCCATGTAGACGACGACTACGCCGGCGACGAAGAGGACGAACATCGCGGCGAAGATCGCCCAGCCCTGGCGCTGGCTGCCGACCATGCGGCCGTAGGTGTAGGTGAGGGCAGCGGGGATGACGAGGATCAGCAGCAGCTCGAAGAAGTTGGTCAGGCCGGTCGGGTTCTCGAACGGCATCGCCGAGTTGACGTTGAAGAAGCCGCCGCCGTTGGTGCCCAGCTCCTTGATCACCTCCTGCGAGGCGACCGGCCCACCCGGAAGCGTCTGGACGCCGCCGGTCAGCGTGTGGATCGCCGTGTAATGGCCGAGGTTCTGGATCACGCCCTGGGAGACGAGGAAGAGCGCGCCCACGATCGAGACCGGCAGCAGGATGTAGAGGAGGATGCGGACCAGGTCCTGCCAGAAGTTGCCGATCTCGCGCCCGCTGCGAGCGACGATGCCGCGGATCAGGGCGATGACGACGGCGATCCCGACCGCGGCCGAGACGAAGTTCTGCACCGCCAGCCCGGCCATCTGGGCGAAGTAGGTGAGCGTCGTCTCACCGCCGTAGTACTGCCAGTTGGTGTTGGTGATGAAGGAGGAGGTCGTGTTGAAATTGAGGTCCCAGGGCGCGGAGTGGAAGCCCTGCGGGTTGAACGGCTGGACGCCCTGCGTGCGCAGGATCAGGTACAGCGCGATCCAGAAGAACAGCGAGAAGACGACGAGGCTGCGGGCATAGGCCTTCCAGTCCTGCCCCTCCTCGGGCCCCACGCGCAACACCCGGTAGGTGAGGCGCTCGATTGGCCCGACGAGAGGAGACAGGAAGACGCGCCGGCCGGTGAAGACGCGCGCCATGTAGATGCCGACCGGTTTGACCAGCGCGACCAGCACGGCGATGAAGGCGGCGATCTGCAGCCAGCCCTGGAGCACCTAGAGCTTCTCCCCGCGCAGCAGCGCGTAGACGAGGTAGACGCAGACCAGCGCCGAGACGATCAGGCCGAAGAGGTCGGCGCCGGAGAGCGAGGCGAGGGGCAGCGCGCTCATATCCGGTCGATCAGGTCGATCGCCCAGTAGAGGAGGGCGAAGAGGCCGACCGCGATCGCTATCGAGAGGACGTCCGCGAGCGGTCCGCCGCCGCCGGGAAAGATGTCCGCGAGGGGGAGCAAGACATGGCGATCATCCGCCCGACCCCGTCAAGGCCGCGTGAACTCTGCGGCTTCCCGCATACAGATTTCGTGAAGACGCGCAGCTCACTGCCAGAGTGGTGTTAGCGCCGCGATAATTGAGCTAATTTGAGTCATAATTAGCACAACTATGCCATGATTAGCCCGATGCAGAGCTTCGTCAACCTCGACAAGACTTTCAGCGGGCAGCCTCGAGACCTCGGGCCCATCCTGGCCAGCATCGACGCCGGGAAAGGCCGGGAGCGACTCTTCGAGGATCGGGTCCCCGAGCTTCTGGGAGAGCTCTCCGAGCACGCGCGCATCGCCTCGATTACCGCATCCAACGCAATCGAGGGCGTCATCGTCGGGAGCGAGCGCGCGGAGCGAATTGCCGAGGGCGCACGTCGCTATCGCAATCGCAACGAGCGCGAGTTCGCGGGCTACAGAGATGCGATGGACATGCTCATGCGCCTCGACTCATACGACCCGTTGAATATCCCCTTCGTCCTGCACCTGCACCGGCTGCTCTTTCACCACACCGATGGCAACGGCGGCCACCTGAAGACCGACCAGAACCTGATCGTCTCTTCTGAGAGCGGGCGGCGGGAGGTCGTCTTCACTCCTCCCCCTCCCGAGGAAACCGAGTTCCTCCTCGGCGAGCTGCTGGTCCGCTACGAAGCTGCGAAGCGCGAGGGTCGCACGCATCCGCTCCTCCTGATCGCCGCGTTGATCTTGGACTTCCTGGCCATCCATCCCGTCGCCGACGGCAACGGGCGACTGGCCCGGCTCCTGACCACCTACGAGATGCTCTCTCAGGGATACGGCGTGGCGCGCTACGTCAGTGTCGAGCAGCGCATCTTCGAATCGAAGAACAGCTACTACGCGAGCCTCTACGAGTCTCAACGAGACTGGCGCGAGGGCAAACACGACGTTTGGCCGTGGATCTCCTATCTCGCCCGCATCCTCGCCGCCGCTTACGAGGACTTCGAGCAGCGGGTGATCGCCGCGGGCGAGAGGACAGGCAGCAAGCAGGACAGGGTTCGCAGCTACATCCTGGACCAGGCGCCCGCGGTGTTCCGGCGGCGCGACGTCGAACGCGCTCTGCCCGGGATCAGCCTTGCAACGATAAGACTCGTCCTCAACGACCTGCGTGACACCGGGCGGATCAAGTCGGAGGGCTCAGGTCCAGGCGCCCGCTGGCACAAGCTCTGACCGCCGACAAGCTGCTGCTCGGTGACAGGTGCGGGGGCTGACTCATCTGAAAACCTTTCGATTCGCAGGCACTCGACGGGAGCGACGGGGCAGGAGTCCGGCAAGGACACCGAATTGAGATTCGGGGCCGAGCGGGTGCTGCGCGTGCTGCTACCCGGATTGGCCTTCCTGGGCCGCCTGCTCCTTGACGCGACGGGCGGCCTTGGTGTAGGCGATCATCTGGTCGCGGCGGCCGATGGCTAGGACGACGCTCGTCGCCGGGGCGCCATCGGCGGGCTCGTTGCGATAGACGAAGCGGTAGCGTGGCTTGCCACGCCAGCCCGGCTCGTCGAAGCGGACCTTGCGGCAACCCTTCAGCACACGGGGAGGCTTGTCCCCCATCAACTCACCGTAATGCGGGTTGCGGTGTAGCTCGACCACGATGCGCGCGACCTCGCGCTTCAGGGCTTCGTCGAGTTTGTTCGCGTCGGCCGTGGCCTCTGCGAGGGCTTCGACCCCGTGCTCAGCCTCCGGGGAGCTGCTCAACGAACTCCCCCATCCCGATCTCGGTCAGGAAATCGCCGGCGCTCAGCCGCTCACCGTCGCTCTCTGCGAAACGCTGCTGCAGGAACAACGCAAGGCCGGCATTCTCGAGCTCCTCTTCCAGCTCCTCGATCCGGTCCTTGGCGGCAACCAGGTCAACGGTGGGGACCAGTGACGCCGACCCCTCCTGGCCCCGCGTAGCAATCCGGACCACGTTGCTCTCCAGGTCAGGAGAGGGCTTGCGCCGCGAGGACGCCTTCTTGACGAGCTGCGGCAAGCTGCGTCGCGCCTCGCTCGTTCCGAGCGCTGTCGGCTTCTCACCTCGGGCGGCTGCCATGCGACAAGGGTACCACTAGTTGTACGAGTCGCTCACGGTCGAATCGAGTGAGCCCGGTGATAATCGCCCCCCCCGGCGGACTCGAGCGCAAGGAGCCAGGCGAAGGTCGCCTGATTGGGGGCCGAGGAGGGTCGGGTGTGGCCAGCGAGTCGAGTGTTGCAACGAGCGAGGCCTGTGAACCGGGGCTTGCGCGGTGAGACCTTTCTCACCGCGACGTTAGAGATGCGTTAGGTGGCAAAAATAGCTTCGCGCGCTCTGATCAACCGACCAAGGGAATGAAACTTTGAACCGGATATTGATGAAGGGCATGGTGGGGTCACTCGTCATCGCGGCCACCGCGCTGGCGATCGCGGGTTGCGGTGGCAGCTCTGCGACGGGTGCCTCGACGGCAGCAAGCACGGCAAGCGGGACCCAGGCCGCCGCGAAGTCGGCGCCGTCGCTGGTCATCGGGACCTACAAGACTGCCGAAGATGGCACGCTCATCACCGGCGCCAACAACAGGACGCTCTACGTGTTCAAGCCGGACGAAAAGTCCACGTCCGCGCACGAGAAGTTGAGCACCTGCAAGGGCGCCTGCGCAGCGGTGTGGCCACCGGTGCTCGCCTCCAGCACTCCGGCGGTGGCTGGTGAAGCCAACGCGTCCCTCATCGGCTTGACGACGCGCACCGACGGCAAGAAGCAGGTCACCTACAACGGCCTCCCTCTTTACTACTACACGGCCGACAAGAAGGCGGGCCAGGCCACGGGCAACCATCTCAAGGACGGCTTCGGGCTCTGGACCGGAATGCTCCCGAGCGGCAAGCTCGCTCCGGACGGCGCCGATTGAGGTAGGCGGAAGCAAGCAGCGGGTCGGGGGTACCGACGGGGCCCCCGGCGCTGCTGCGTCTCCGTCAAACCCGACCCAAGCCGGGATCTACCCCTTGACGAAGCGGGAGCGACGGGGCTCGAACCCGCAACCTCCAGCGTGACAACCTGAGGTTTCGGCGTTCCCGAGCCCGCTTACGCCGCGAAGCGGTAGCCGACGCCGGGATCGGTGCGAATGTAATGGGGGCCACCGGGGGGCTCGATCTTGCGGCGCAGGTTGGCTACGTGGGCGCGGAGGACCTGGAGGTCGTCGGCGTAGGCCGGGCCCCAGACCTCGGCGAGCAGGACGCTGTGCGTCATCAGCCGGCCCCTGTTCTGGGCGAGGGTGCGCAGCAGCTCGAACTCGGTCGGCGTCAGGTGGACCGGCTCGCCGTCGCGACGGACGCTGCGCGCCGCGAGGTCGATCTCGAGGCCCTCGGCGACGATCTTCGGCTCCGAGGCCTCTGGCTTGGCCCGCCGCAGCACGGCCTCGAGCCGCGCCACCAGCTCCGGCGGGCCGAAGGGCTTGGTCACGTAGTCGTCGGCGCCGGCGGCGAGGGCGCGCACCTTCGCCTCCTCCTCGCCGACCGCGGAGAGGACGATGATCGGCATCTCGCTCCACTCGCGCAGCCGCTCGGTCACCTCGACCCCGTCGATGTCGGGCAGCATCAGGTCGACGATCGCCGCGGCCGGTGGCTTGACCGCGGCGCTGTCGAGCGCCTCCTCCCCGCTGGCCACCGGGACCGCCTCGTAGCCGGCGTCGCGGAGGATGACCTTGAGCGCGCGGAGGATCTGCGGCTCGTCGTCGCAGACGAGGACCCGCGCGGCGCCGTTCACGCGGCGGCCCGCTCGCCGCACGGAAAGCCGACGACGAAGCTCGACCCCTGGCCGACCACCGACTCAACCGCGATCTCGCCGCCGTTGGCCTCGACGAAGCCCCTGGCGATCGCCAGTCCTAGACCAGAGCCTGCCCCCGCCCCGTTCGCCGCCCCGCTCTGGAAGGGCTCGAAGATCCGCTCCCACTCGCTCTCCGGTATGCCCGGGCCCTGGTCGACCACGCGGATCGCGATCTTCTCACCGACCAGCCGCGAGCGCACGGTGACCGGCCTGCCGCCGCCATGCCGGATCGCGTTCTCGAGCAGGTTGGCGAAGGCGCGCTCGAGCTGGGCGGCGTCTGCCTCGACGGCCGGCAGGTCGCGATCGAGGACCAGCCGCACCAGCTCGGGCCGGGTGACGGCCTCGCGGGCGACGTCGAGCACCTCGCCGAGGTCGGTCTGCTCGCGGTGCGGCTTGGCCTTGCCCGCCTCCAGCCGCGACATGTCGAGCAGGTTCTCGACCAGGCGCGAGAGCCGCTCGCCCTCGGCGACGATCGCCGCGCTCAGCTCCGCCCTCTCTGCGTCGGTGAGCGTTGCCGAGCCAAGCGCCGTGCCACCGGCGATGATCGAGGTGAGTGGGGTGCGCAGGTCGTGGGAGATCGAGCGCAGCAGCGCCGTCTTCAGCTCGTCGCTGCGCCGCAGCGCCTCGGCCTCGACCATCTCCTCCTGCATCCGGTCGCGCTCGCGGGAGAGGGCGGCGAGCTCGGCCAGCGCCCGGTCGGCGTCCTCGCGCCGCCGCTCAGCCTCGAGGGCCTGGCCCCGCGCCAACCCGGCGAGCGCGCTGCTGGCCACCGCGACGATCGCGAAGATCGCCAGCGCGACCCAGTTCTGGTCGCTGCCGATCGTGAAGCGGTGCAGCGGCGGGATGTGGAAGAAGTTGAAGGCGACGACGCTGACGAGCGAGGCGAGCAGGCCGAGCCGCAGCCCCCAGAAGATCGAGATCGCCAGGATCGCGGGCAGGTAGACGACGCCGAGCGAGACGACCGGCGAGATCGGCTTCAGCAGGTAGACGATCAGCGTGCTCGCCGCGACCGCGACGAGCGTCGCCAGCAAGCCGAGCCAGAGCGGGGGCGGCTCGCCCCCGAGGCCAAGTGACCATTCGCGCCGGTGCATCGCGCCTACAGCGTACGGCGAGGCCGGACCTGCCCCGCGGCGAGAATGCCTACACCTCGATCAGCGAGCCCATGATCACGGTGCGGTCGCGGGGCAGGCCGAAGTATTCGGCGGCGTCGGCGGTGATGTGCGACATCGCAACGAAGAGGCGCTTGCGCCAGCGGGTCATGCCGGGGGCGTCGCCGGGCCGCAGCTCGATCGTCGAGAGGAAGTAGGAGGCTTCGTCGACCTCGAGCGGGCACTCGAGCCCCGCCGCGTCGGCCAGGCGCAGGGCGCCCGGGACGTCGGGCTGCTGCATGTAGCCGAAGCGGGCCGTGACGTGGCTGATGCCGTCGTCGCCGTAGCCGAGATCGTCGACCGCAAGGCGCTCGGCGGCCGCGACCTGGGGAACCGGCAGCGTCTCGATCGAGAGGATGACGACGTGCTCGTGCAAGATCCGGTTGTGCTCGACATTGGCCCGCATCGCCAGCGGCGTCGTCGTCTTGTTGCGGTTGAGGAAGACCGCCGTGCCGGGGGTCCGCTGCAACGGCGGGCGGCGCTCGTGCAGCGCGTCGACGAACTCGCGCAGCGAGCCCTCCTCGCGCTCGCGCCGCGCCGTCACCAGCTCGCGCCCGCGCTGCCAGGTCGTCAGCGCGGTGAACACGGTCACGGCGATCAGCAGCGGCAGCCAGGCGCCGTGCGCGATCTTGGTCGTGTTCGCGGCGAGGAAGAGCAGGTCGACGGTGAGCAGCGCTCCCGCCCCGCCGAGGACCAGCCAGAGCGGTTTCCCCCACTGGCGGCGGACGATGTAGAAGAAGAGCAGCGTCGTGATCGTGATCGTCCCCGTCACCGCCATGCCGAAGGCGAAGGCGAGCGCGGCCGAGCTCTCGAAGGCGAAGACGAGGGTCAAGACCGATACCATCAGCAGCCAGTTGATCCAGGGCACGTAGATCTGCCCGACGGTCTCGCTCGAGGTGTGGGCGATCCGCAGCCGCGGCAGGTAGCCGAGCTGCACCGCCTGGTGGGCGACCGAGAAGGCGCCGGTGATCACCGCCTGGGAGGCGATCACGGTCGCCGCGGTGGCGAGGAAGACCATCGGCAGGCGCCCCCAGTGGGGCACGAGGAGGAAGAACGGGCTGGCGATGTTGGCGCCCGGGTTGCCGAGGATCAGCGCCCCCTGGCCCATGTAGTTGAGGATCAGGGCCGGGAAGACGAGCAGCAGCCAGGCGCGCGTGATCGGCGCCCGGCCGAAGTGGCCCATGTCGGCGTAGAGCGCCTCGGCGCCGGTGATCGCGAGGACGACGGCCGCCAGTGAGAAGAAGGCGGTCGAGAAGTGGCCGCCGAGGAACCCGAGGGCGTAAGTCGGTGAGAGCGCCTTGAGGATCTCGGGGTGCAGCGCGATGCCGGAGATGCCGCAGGCGCCGATCACCGTGAACCAGACGACCATCACCGGCCCGAACATCCGCCCGACCGCCGCGGTCCCGAGCCGCTGGGTGGCGAAGAGGACGACGATGATCGCCGCCGTGATCGGCACGATCAGGTGCTGCAGCGAGGGCTGCACGACCTTCAGCCCTTCAACCGCCGAGAGCACCGAGATCGCCGGCGTGATCATGCTGTCGCCGAAGAAGAGCGAGGCGCCGAAGATGCCGAGCGCGGCGAGCGCCAGCTTAGTCCGCCGCCCGCCGGTGATCCCGCCGCGCCGGATCAGCGTGATCAGCGCCATGATCCCGCCCTCGCCCTCGTTGTCGGCGCGCATCACCAGCAGCACGTAGGTCAGCGTGACGACGATCGTCACGCTCCAGAAGATCAGCGAGATGACGCCGAAGATGCTCTCGGTGTTCGCCGAGACCGGGTGCGGATCGCTCGGGTTGAAGACGGTCTGGACGGTGTAGAGCGGGCTGGTGCCGATGTCGCCGAAGACGACCCCGAGCGCGCCGAGGACGAGCGCCGCCCGCGCCGGATTGCGCAAGGTCGCGCCGGGGGTGTCGGTATCTCTGCTCACTGGCGCCCTCGAAGCCGGGGGCGCCAGCACGTATACCGGATCGGGTAGATGATCCCAGCATGGAACTGGCGCTTGCCATCGCCTTCTCCATCGCCTTCGCGCTGACCAACGGGTTCCACGACGCCGCCAACGCGATCGCCACCCTGGTCGCGACGCGGGGTGCGCGACCCGGCCAGGCGATCGTCCTCTCCGCCACGTTCAACATGCTCGGGGCGCTGCTGGTCGGCACCGCCGTCGCCGACACGATCGCCGGGATCGTGCAGGTACCGCCCGCGCAGGCGATCGAGGTAATCGGCTCCGGCGTGCTCGCGGCGACGCTGTGGAACCTGCTGACCTGGTGGCGCGGCCTGCCCTCGAGCTCCGCCCACGCGCTGGTCGGGGGGCTCGTCGGCGCCGCGATCGTCGAGGCCGGCAGCGGCGCCGTCCAGTGGGGAGGCCTCGACGGGATCAAGCCGGTCGGCGTCTTCGGGGTGCTGATCGCGCTCGCGGTCTCGCCGGTCCTGGGGCTGGGCTTCGGACTCCTCCTCGCCCGCCTCGACCGGCGGGCGCTGCGGCGCGCGACCAAACGCGTCAAGGGGCCGATCCGCGGCGCCGAGTGGGCGATGTCGGCGGCGCTCTCCTTCGGCCACGGCGCCAACGACGGCCAGAAGGCGATGGGGGTGATCGCGGCGCTGCTGCTGGCCAGCGGCCACATCGACACCCTCACCGTGCCGCTCTGGGTCAAGTTCGCCTGCGGCGGCGCGCTGACGCTCGGCACGGCGATGGGCGGCTGGCGGATCATCCGCACGATCGGGCGGCGCATCTTCCGCCTGGCGCCGCTCGACGGCTTCGCCAGCCAGAGCGCCTCGACCGCGGTGATCCTGCCAGCCACCTACCTCGGCGCACCGGTCTCGACGACGCAGGTCGTCGCCTCCTCGGTCGTCGGCGTCGGCGGCGGACGGCGGCGCTGGCATCACGTACGCTGGGCCGTCGTCCGCTCGATCGCCTTCGCCTGGGTCCTGACCCTGCCCGCCGCAGCGGCGATCGGAGCGATAATGCTCGTCATCTGGAGGGCGATTTGAGCAAGGGCTCCAAGCGCACGCACTGGTTCCTCCCGCGTTCGGCGGACGTGCTGGGAATGCTGCGCCGGCAGGCCGCGATCACGGTCGAGGGGATGGACGAGCTGGTCGCCTGGGCAAGCGGCGAGGATGCGGCGGCCGAACGCCTGCGCCTCTGCGAGCACCGAGGGGACAAGAGCAAGCGCGAGCTGCGCGAAGCGCTGACCGACGCCTTCTCGACCCCGCTCGAGCTGGAGGACATCTTCGAGCTCTCGCGCGGCATCGACGAAATCCTCAACGACGCCAAGAACACGGTCGGCGAGGCGGAGGCGATGGAGACCGCGCCCGACGAGGCGATCGCCGAGATGGCCGCCCAGCTCGCCGCCGGCACGCGGCAGCTGGCGCATGCCCTGGAACTGCTCGAGGCGGACGACCGCGCCGCGGCCACGGATGCCGCCGACCGCGCGGTCAAGGAGCAGCGCCACCTCCAGCACACCTACCGGGCCGCGATGTCGGCCCTGATCGAGGTCGAGGACCAGCGCGAGCTCGCCGCCCGTCGCGAGCTATACCGGCGCATGGCCCGTGCCGGCGACGAACTCGTCGCGGTCGCCGAGCGGGTCTGGTACTCGGTCCTGAAGGAAAGCTGAGCCAGCGCCGGGTGGCGCGCCGGCGAATCAAAGTACGGCCAGGACGCCAAGGGCGAGGACCGAGGCGGCGACCACGCCCAGCGCCAGCGCCGTGCTGATGCGATCGAAGCGCCCGAGGGCGTTCTCGCCCATCAGCTCGCGGTCCTTGGCGAGCGAGCGGACGAAGGGCAGGAAGACGAGCAGCAGGACGGCGTTGAGCGCCTGGGAGAGGAAGAGGATCTGGATCAGCGGTGCGCCCGGGATGAGGACCACGCCGGCGGCGACGACGACCACGGCGCCGAAGCTGAGGTAGAAGGTGCGCGCCTCGGCGAAGCTGTCGTCTACGTCGGCGCGGCGGCCAAAGGTCTCGGAGACCGAGTAGGCGGTCGAGAGCGGCACGATCGCCGCGGCGAGCAAAGCCGCGCCGAGGAAGCCGACGCCGAACAGCGTCGCCGCGGCGTCGCCGGCCAGCGGTTCGAGCGCGCGGGCCGCGTCGGCGGCGGAGTTGACGTCGATGCCGCCTGCGTGCAGCGTCGCCGCGCAGGCGATGACGACGAAGAAGCCGATCACGCCGGTCAGCACGGCGCCGACGATCACGTCGGCGCGCTCGTAGCGCAGGTCTTTCAGATGCAGGCGCTTGTCGACCGCGTAGGACTGGATGAAGGCCAGACCCCACGGCGCCAGCGTCGTGCCGACCGTGGCCACCGCGACCAGCACTGCGTCGCGGTTCACCGGGATGCTGGGAACCACGAGGCCCTTGGCGGCGGCGCCCCAATCGGGGTGGGCGAGCACGCCGGCGACGACGTAGGAGACGAAGACCGAGCTGAGCAGGAGGAGGAAGTGCTCGACGTAGCGGAAGCTGCCGCGCAGGACCAGCGCCGACACTCCGGCGGCTGCCAGGGGCACGCTGACGTACTTGCTCATCCCGCCGAGCAGGTCCATCCCGGCGGCGACGCCGGCGAACTCGGCGCACATCGTCCCGGTGTTGGCGACGACCAGCGCGGCGAGCACGACCCCCGCGGCGCGCGCCCCGAAGCGCTCGCGCACCAGCGTCAGCAGCCCCTTGCCGGTGACGATGCCGAGCCGCACCCCGACCTCGTGGAAGACGATCAGCGCGGCGGTGGAGACGGCCAGGACCCAGAGCAGCTCGTAGCCGTAGCGGGCGCCGAGGATCGAGTAGGTGGCGATCCCGGCCGGGTCGTCGTCGGAGAGGCCGGCCAGGACGCCGGGGCCGACGACCGCCAGTAGCGCCGCGACGCCCCCGGCGCGGAGCAGCGCATGGCGCCGCCGCGCGACCCGCCAGTGCGTGTGGCGACCGGGGGTGCGATGGGCGCGGGCGGGCACGGCCGCCCTACATTGACCGCAGCCGACGACGGAGGCCGCGCGCCGATCGAGTTCCCGATTGCGGGGCTCCGCTTAGGAGATGTCGCGACGGTCGAAGAGGACCGCCCCGATCGCCGCCACGGCCACGGCGGCGGCGGTGACCCCGACGAAGGCGAGCGGGTCGATGCCGTCTTCGATCGCCTTGCCGTAGTAGCGGAAGACCGAGCCGTAGCGGATCCAGTCGAGGCTCGTGTCGAGGCGGCCGATCAGGTCCGCCACGTACATCGCGACGAGCAGCCCGGCCACCGAGCCGGTGACGACGCTGGTGCGCAGCGACCACGCCGTCGCGAGCACGCCGAAGCCGGCGAAGAGCAGCGCCAGCGGCCAGACGTTGGCGTAGCCGGCCAGGGCGAGGCCGAAGGAGAGCCCGGCGCCGGCCAGCAGGCTGCCGAGCACGCAGATCAGCAGGCCGACGAGGAGCACGGCGGCGAGCTCGACCGCGGCGGCGGCGAAGCCGGAGGCGACGAGGCGGCGGCGCGAGACCGGCGCCGAGAGCAGCACGTCGAGGCGGCCGCTTTCGGCGGCCCCCGACAGGCCGCTGGCGACCGAGCGAACGGCCAGGTAGCCGACCGCGAGCGGCACGATCAGGCTCAGCATCTCGGCGTTCAGGTACTGCTCGACGCTGGTCAGTTCGGCGATGCCAAATGCTTCCTTCAGCGCTTCGGGGTAGGAGGCGACCGCCTTGTTGAGCGCGTCTTCGACCGAGGGGTAGATGGCGACGACGAAGGCCGACCAGAGGCCGATCGGCAAGCCCCAGGAGAGCAGCGAGCGGCGGCGCTCGCGCAGCTGGTCGATTGCCAGGGCGATCACGGCTTCCCCCCCTCCTCCTCGTAGTAGGTGAGGAAGACCTCCTCCAGGGTCGGGTGGACGTACTCGGCCTTGCTGACCCCGGGAAGGCCCCGCACGTCCTCGAGGTCGACGGGATCGGCGAACTCGACCTCGACCCTGTTGCGGCGCAGGGTCTTGCCGAGCAGGTCGGCGACCCGCTCGACCGCGATCAGGCTGCCGCCGCGAATGATCCCGACCCGATCGCAGACGCGCTCGACCTCGTCGAGCTCGTGCGAGGAGAGGAAGACGGCGCAGCCGCGCTCGCGTTCCTCGCGCACCAGCGAGAGGAACTCCTCCTGCATCAGCGGGTCGAGGCCGCTGGTCGGCTCGTCGAGGATCAGCAGCTCGGGCCGGTGGAAGACGGCGAGGATCAGGCCGACCTTCTGCCGGTTGCCGCGTGAGAGCTGCCCCAGCGGCCGCTCGAGGTCGGCGCGGAAGCGGCGTGCCAGCTCCTCGGCGCGGTCGGTGTCGGCGATCCCGCGCAGCCGCGTGAGCAGCGAGAGGGCCTCGCGCCCGCTGGCGTGCTTGCCGTAGCCGAAGTCGCCGGGCAGGTTGCCGAGCCGGGCGCGGATCGCGACGCTGTCGCGGCGGCTGTCGAGGCCGAAGAGGCGCGCCTTGCCGCGCGTCGGGTGGAGCAGGTCGAGCAGCGTCCGGATCGTCGTCGTCTTGCCCGCCCCGTTGGGCCCGAGGAAGCCGAAGACCTCGCCCGGCTCAACCGCCAGGGTGACGTCCTCGATGCCGCGCTCGGCGCCGTAGAACTTGGAGAGGCGCTCGGTCTCGATTACCGGCACGGGGCTAACCCGGAGCGACGCCACCGGCCGCCACGCCTCCGCCGGGTGCCGGCGCGGGCGCCGGTGCGGGTGCGTGTTCAGGCGCCGCTTCGGCTTCGGGGGCAGCTTCGGCTTCGGATTGCGGTTCGGACCCCTGGTTGCCGCCCTTGCCCTTCTTCGCTTCTTCTTCGCCTTCTTCCGGTTCTTCGAATTCTTCTTCGCCTTCGCTGTAGGAGCCTGCCGAGCCGCTGGTGTGTTCGCTGTTCAGTCCCGAGAGTTCAGGCAGGGTGGACGGTTCGGCGAATTCGGGGCAGTTGCCGGCCACCGCCGATTCCATGAAGGAGCGCCAGATCGGCCCCGCCGTCGGCCCGCCGAAGCCGGTCGCTTCGCGCGACTGCGGGTGGCCGACCCAGACCGCGGTCGAGTAGAGCGGCGTGTAGCCGGCGAACCAGGCGTCCGACTCGCCCTCCGAGGTGCCGGTCTTGCCCGCCTCGGCGCCGCAGCCCATGTAGGTGTAGCCGGCGCCGGTTCCCTGGGTGATCACGCCCTCGAGCAGTTTGGTCACGTCGTAGGCCTCGCCCTCGGTGAGCACGCGGTCGCCGGAGTCGGGAGTCGGTTCGTCGACCTTGCCGCTGGGGAACTCGACCCGGCCGATCGCGGTCGGTTCGTGGTGGATGCCGCCGTTGGCGAGGGTCGAGTAGGCGTCGGCCATTTCGAGCGGGGTGACGCCGATCGCGAGGCCGCCGATCGCCTCCGCGGGCACCGATTCGAGCGGCGCTTCGATCCCCATCTGGTGCGCCGTGTGGGTCACGTTTTCGGAGCCGACGTCGAGGTCCAGCTGCGCGAAGACGACGTTGACCGAGTCCCAGGTGGCGCTGGCGAGCGACATCGTGCCGCCCCCGGGCTCGGCGTTGTTGACGGTCCAGGTGCCGCCGCCGGGCAGGTCGAGGGTCTTTGGCGAGGTGCCGTCGTAGTAGGTGCTGTAGGGGTCGACGCCCTGCTTGATCGCGGTCGTCAGCACGAAGGTCTTGAACGAGGAGCCGGGCTGGCGGTGCGCCTGCCAGGCGTAGTTGAATTCGCTTTCTTCGGGGCCGCCCGGGGTGGACGCAAGCGCGACGATCTCGCCGTTGGAGGGGTCGACCGAGGCGAGCGCCGCGGCCGGGCCGCCTTCCGGGTAGCAGACGGCGCAGGCGTCGACGGCTTCCTGCGCGCGTTCCTGAAGTTCGGGGTCGATCGTCGTGTAGGCTTTGAGGCCGCCGTAGCGGACGGTGTTGAGGCCGTACTTGTCGATCAGCTCCTGCTGGACCAGGTCGAAGAGGAAGGGGTCGCGGATCACCCGGTACTTGTGCCCCGGGTTCAGCTTCAGGCCTTCGTTGACCGACTCGTGGTATTCGCTCTGCGTGATGTAGCCCTGGTCCCTCATCGCTTCCAGCACCTCGTTGCGGCGGTCGAGCGCGGCGCGCGGGTCGAGGAAGGGGTTGTATTCGGAGGGGGCCTGAGGCAGGCCGGCGATCATCGCCGCTTCGGTCAGGCCGAGCTCGCGGGCGGGCTTGCCGTAGTAGGTCTGCGCCGCTGCCTCGGCGCCGACCGCGGTCTCGCCTTCGACCGTGCCGTAGGGGGCGGTGTTGAGGTAGGCGGTGAGGATCCACTGCTTGGAGTGGGCTTCCTCCTCCTCGTAGGCGAGGTGCGCTTCGATCAGCTTTCGCTTCAGCGTCTGTTCGGGGTCGCGGATGTAGAGGTTGCGGACGAGCTGCTGGGTGATCGTCGAGGCCCCCTGGACCGGCTTGCCGCCGGCCAGCAGGTCCTTCCAGGCGGCGCGGGCGATGCCGGCCGGGTCGAGCGCGCCGTGGTTGAAGTAGTTGCGGTCCTCGATCGCGACGGTGGCGTACTTGAGGTTCTGCGGCAGCGCCTTCGAGGGCACCGGCTGGCGCACGCTGCTGGCGCGGATGAAGCCGATCAGACTGCCGTCGGCGGCGTAGATCGCAGACGAGCGCCCCCTCTGCACCGGTTTGAGGCTGGAGAGCGGCGGCGCCGAGTTGTAGACGTCGATTGCCCAGCTGGCGCCGACGGTGCCCGCGACCGCGGCCGCGGCGGCGAGGATCCCGAGCGGAATCAGCACTTTCTTCTTCCAGCTCAGGCGATGGTGCCTGCGCCGCTGTCGCCGTACCCGGTTCGTCATCGCCAAAATTGTATTGAGGGGATTGAGGCGGCCTTTTCCGCTTCAGCAAGCGGCAATTTCGCGTGCGCACGGGCAGTTCCTGCAGTGCCGTCCGGGCTCAGGCGACAGCCGCTCTGATTCTCGCCCGCCACTCCTCACGATCGAACTCGGCCGGCTCGGTCTCGCGCAGGAAGCGTTCGAGCGCGGCGATGAAGCGCCCCGGCGCCTCGAGCTGCGGCATGTGGCCGACGTCCGCGAAGACCTCGAGCCGGCTGCCGGGGATCGCGCGGTGGGCGTCCTCGCCGTGGCGGACCGGGATGATCGAGTCGCGGGCGCCCCAGACGATCAGCACCGGCACCGCCTCGGCCAGGTAGAGGCGGTCGCCGGCGTGGACGCGCTGGCCGCGCGTCCCGACGACCGCGCGCAGCGTGTCGAGGAAGGCGGCGCGGCGGTCGGGGTCCTCGAGCGAGGCGTAGCCGCGCGCGACCTCGGCGACATCGGCATTGGGCCGCAGGCCGACCGCGCCGAGGCCGCGACCGAGCATCGAGCCGACGCGCTGTCCGGCGCCGGCGGTGAGCGAGATGAAGAGGTCGGCGCCGGGCAGGGCTGCGGCGCGCAGGACCGGGCTCACCTCGGGGCCGAGGCCGCCGCTGGAGACGAGCACGAGGCGCTCGATCATCTCGGGGAACTGGTAGGCGAGCTGCATCGCGACGCCGCCGCCGAGCGAGTGTCCGACCACGGTGGCGCGCTCGTGGCCGAGCGCCAGCAGCAGGTCCCGCAGGCCGCTGGCCAAGGCGCCGATCGAGTAATCGCCGCCGCCGGCCTCTGAGGCGCCGTGGCCGGGCAGGTCGGGGGCGATCACGGTGTGGTGGCGGGCCAGCGGCTCGATCACCTCGCGCCAGTTCTCGCAGCGACCGGCGACGCCGTGGATCAACAGCAGTACCGACCCCTCGCCGGCCTCCGTATAGGAGACCGAGCGGCCATGAACGATCGCCGTCTCGACCCGCATCTCAGACATCTGGACACAGTATTCAGGACCGCGACCGCGGGAAATCCGGGGGGACTACCGATTCGGATGCCGGTAGCCTGCACGGAGACTCTTCGTCCAGACCCATTCCATGCCCAGCTTCCTGCACACTTGCTACCGGATCGGCGAGATCGATCGTTCGGTCGAGTTCTACGAGAAGCTCGGTTTCGAGGAGGTCGCGCGGATGCCGATCGGCGACGAGGCGATCAACGTCTTCATGGGCATGCCCGGCGAAGACCCGCGCCTCGAGCTGACCTACAACCACGGCGTCACCGACTACGACCACGGAACCGGCTACAACCACATCGCCCTCGCCGTCGACGACCTCGACGGCACCCTGGAGGGCCTGGCCGCGCAGGGGATCGAGCCCGAAAAGCCCCCGTACCGCCCGGGCGGCCGCACCGAGGGCCACCGCATCTGCTTCGTCCGCGACCCGGACGGCTACCGCATAGAGCTGATCGGCGAGTAGCGACTCCTGATAGCAGTCGAACAACCGGCCTGAGATGAGGCCCTCTCCGCGGTCGGGGAGGGTCTTTCTCTTTCTCTATAGAGGGAGGTTGTTCGATGGA
>JAPVSJ010000110.1:0-57368 GCA_047519745.1 Actinomycetota bacterium
CGAGCGGTTGGTGATCCAGCGCTCGACGCCGTGGATGTAGCTCTGCGGGTGCTTGTCTACCCAGCCCTGATGGCGGCCGTGCTCGGTGGCGTGGATCGTCGTCACCAGCGGCGCCTCGAAGCGCTTCGCCAGGTGGTCGCAGGCGTTGGCGACGAGCCAGTCGTGGCCGTGCACGAGGTCGAAGCTGTAGCGGTCGCCGAGCTCGACCCCGGCGGCGAGCATGTCGGAGTTCATCCGCTCGACCCAGGCGACGAACTCGCCCAGCTCTGTTGGGCGCTGTGGCTCGCGGATGCGGTGGATGTGGACGCCGGCGCGGGGCTCCTCTGCCGGCGACTCCTCGCCGCCGCGGGTGAGCACGTGGACCTCGACCTCGCGCTGGACCAGGGCCTCGGAGAGCTTGCGCACGTGCCGCGCCAGGCCGCCCTCGATCAGCGGCGGGTACTCCCAGGAGAGGATCAATACGCGCGTCATTCGACGGGGGTGATCTAGGGCTCCAACAGGGGAGCGAGGCTCAGGTCCGGGGCTAGTGCTCGCATACGCGGGTCGCTGCTGGTGGGGAAGTCTATGGCCTCCAGCAACGCCTCGGCGTGATCGGTCACCCGCCGGAAGGGGTAGTCGCCCGCCTGGCCGCGCTTGTCGAGGAACGCCCAGTCGCTTGCCTGGACGGCGAGCAGCTCGCGTGCGGCCCGCAGCGCAGCGGGTCCGCGTAGGCCCTGGGCAAGCGCTCGCAGCACGCGCAGCTCCAGGCGCCGAGCGCCCCAGGCAAGGTCGGCGACCGGCGGTGAGTCCCAGGTGCTCAGATCCTTGTCCTCGCCCCAGGTCGAGGCGGCAAGGGGTCGCGCGACCGGCCCGTGCTCGGCCACGGCCTGTGGTGCGGTGAGCAGCCGGACGCCGGCCGCGGCGGCGCCGGCGAGCACCTCCCGCAGCCAGAGCGCACCCTCCGACCACCAGTGCCCGAGCAGCTCGGTATCGATCGCGAAGACGATCAGGCCGCGGCGCCCGCGCTCGGCGGCGAAGCCGCGCAGGCGCGCCGCGATCGCGGTCAGGAACTCCTCCGCCTGGCGGCGTGCCGCCGCCTCGGCCGCAGCTGGTTCGTAAGCGCCGCCACCGACCTTCCAGATCCGCACCCCGCGCAGCGATTTGCCCGCGAACTGCGCGTGGGCGGGGTCCGACGGGTACCCGTCCAGCGACCACAGCCACTGGATCGCCTCCCAGTCGATCGGCAGGGCGACTGGGCCAGCACCGGTGGCCGCGGGGGTCAGGGCATCCAAAGGACTCTCGTCGTGGGCGCTCTGGTCGACGCAGAACCAGCGCACCCCGTACTCGGCCAGACGATGCTCGAGCCCCGGCGCGTAGGCGCACTCGGGCAACCAGAACCCGCCGTCCCAGTCGAAGCGGCGCCGGTGCGAGCGGATGCCGGCGTCGAGCTGCAGCCGCACCCCGGCGCGGGTCGCCAGCATCGGCAGCACAGCGTGCGTCGCGGCCGAGGCAGCGAGCGCGATCCGCCCCTCGACAGCCGCATCCTGAAATGGCCGCAGCGGATCCCCGCCAGCTGCATCCAGCAGCTCCAGCGCGCGCCGATAGCGCACCAGCTCCGCCTCGCAGGCATCCCGACACTCGGGCGCAACCTCGGGAGCGTCCGCCTCAGCAGCCCCGATCCGCCACTCGAGCAAGAACTCCCGTAACCGTGCCGCCGCACCGGCATCCTCCAGCTGGTCCGCCAGCACCGGCGTCACAGTCATCGTCAGCTGCTCAGCCACCTCCAGCACCGGCAGGTAGGAGCGGATCACAGCATCGAACAACCACTCCTCGCCAAAGGGATACGTCCCGAAGCCCTCCACATAGGGCATGTGGGAATGAAGGACGATCGCCAGATCGCCGACGCCCTCCTCAGCCATGGCAGACGGCGAGGAAGTCCAGCGCCCGATCCAGATCGTCGCCGCGCAGAGCGAAGTCCGAGGCGGCGATCGCCGGGGTGAAGCGGTCGTAGAAGGGCTTGGTCAGCCGCAACGCCTTGTGGACGTGGTCCCAGCCAAGCTCGATCGCGATCTCGTGCGCGCGCAGCTTGCGGGCGTGGAAGAGGCCGAGCAGCTCTACCCGCTCGAAGTGGTCCTCGCAGAGCGCCCGGAACTCCGCCGCGCGGTACTCGCGCACGTGCCAGGGGTTGTCGGACTTCTCCGCCCCGGGGGGCGCCAGCGTCAGCAGGTTGGGGGTGGAGACGTAGGCCACGCCCCCCGGCGCCAGCATCGACTTGAAGTGCTCGAGGATCGCGCCGGCGTCCTGGACGTGCTCGATCGTCTGCAGGAAGACGACCGCGTCGCAGGGCTCGGCGAAGCTCTCGACAAGGTCGCGCTCGTAGCGCAGGTTGGGCCGCGCGTAGCGCAGCCGCGCGTGCTCGTGCGCCTCCGGGTTGGCGTCGACGCCGACCACACTCGCCGCGCTCGCCGCCAGCACGTCGGAGCCGTAGCCCTCGCCGCAGGCCATGTCGACGACCCGCCGGCCGGCGACCCGCGCCGCGATCCATTCGTAGACGGCGAGGTGACGACGGAACCAGTAGTTCTCCTCGGGCACGTCGGGCAGCGTCCGCTCGCCGGTCAACGGCAGCGGCGGCACCCCGGGGGGCTGATTCTCTTGGAGGTACTCGCGTGGCACGGTTGGGACGCTATTGCGGCTCCGCGCCATGTGCGTTGCGCCGATCCATGTACCGTTCCCGCCCCATGCCTGCCTCCCCCACCGCCACGCCCGACCACATCAAGGACGTCAACACCCGCTACCACGACGCGGCCGCGGACGAATACGACGCCAAGTGGGGCATCGACTTCGGTGCCACCGGGCAGAAGCAGGTACGCCAGAAGCTGGCCAAGGCACTTGGCGGGCTCGATGGCGAGCGCTTCCCGGATGCCCTGGAGATCGGCTCCGGCACCGGCTACTTCTCGCTCAACCTGCTGCAGATGGGGACGATCGAGCGGCTGACGGCGACCGACATCTCGCCGGGAATGCTGCGGCGGCTCTCCGAGACCGCCGAGGGCCTCGGCCTCGGAGCCGAGACCGTGGCGACGGAGGCGGAGGACCTTCCCTTCGAGGACGAGAGCTTCGACCTCGTCTTCGGCCACGCCGTCCTGCACCACATCCCCAACCTGGAGCGCGCCTTCGCCGAGTTCCGCCGCGTGCTGCGCCCGGGCGGCGCGATCGCCTTCTGCGGCGAGCCGTCGCGCTACGGCGACCGCCTCGCCGCGGCACCCAAGCGAGCCGGCATGATCGCCGCGCCCGCCTGGCGCCGCCTCGTCGGCGCCGAGCCACGCGCGGTCGCCGAGGCCGAGCTGTCGAACGGCCACGCCCTCGAGGGTGAGGTCGACGTCCACGCCTTCGCCCCAGCCGACCTGCGGCGGCTGCTGCGCGACAGCGGCTTCGAGCGGCAACGGGTCGGCGGCGAGGAGCTGCTCGCCAACGCCTGGGGCTGGGGCCTGCGCACGGTCGAGGCCAGCGCCGAGCCCAACTCGGTCTCCTGGAGCTGGCGCCGCTTCGCCTTCAACAGCTACATCGCCCTGCAAAAGGTCGACACCCGCGTCCTGGAGCCCTACCTCCCCGCTGAGCTCTTCTACAACCTCCTGCTCTCCGGCCGCAAGCCGGCCTGAGCACCGCCCCTCCTCTCGCAGGATGGAGCTTTGTGTCCCCCATAGGGGCTACAAGTGTCCATCCTGCGCCGGGAGGAGGCGACGCATGACGGCCAACAGGGTCGCCTTGACCTGCCGGGGTTCGTGGCGCACCTGCTTTTCGGCGAAGCGCAGCGTTGTCAGCCCTGCCTTCGTGTGCGCTTGGTCGCGCCGATGGTCCGTCGCCTGCTCCCCCGCGGTCCGGTGATGAACCCAGCCGTCCGTCTCGACGATCAGCCCCAAGTCAGGCCAGTAGAAGTCGACGCGATAGCCGTTCACCCATACCTGCGTCTCCGGCAGCGGCAGACCAGCCTCTTGCACGACCCCGAGGAACTTTCGCTCGAGGCCGGTGTCCGTGAGCGCGTCGCAGCCGAGCAGACGGCGGAGGCATGCCATGCCGGGCCTTGGCAGCAAGCCCTCGACTTCGACGCGCAGGGCAACAAGGTCAACCAGACCAAGTCGATCCGCATCATTGATCGCCTTCTCCACCTGCCATTCCACCACGCACGAGGCCATGTCCACCAGGGTGGAAACGGGGTCGGTGACGGGAATGCCGTTGACCTCGCATCGATGCTCCTCGCACAGGTCGACTCGCCGGCGTATGCGGATCCCCGGACGCCGCCGGCGCCGCCCGCCGGGGACGACAACTTCGATCTCCGTGCCGCGCGGGCTCGGGGCAATACCCCACAGGGTCGCGGCGCTGCGATGGCTCAGTAGGGCGTCCGGCCCGCAGCTCAATGCCGCTGCCATCCACCGCCCATACTGGTCCACATCCGGACGGCCGACCGCGTAGACCCCACGCCAGAGCGGATGCAAGCGCCGAATGCGGATGCGATGCGCGATCGCCTTCCCGGTGAGCCCGTGCGCGATCAACTGCGTTCGCGTGACCACCCCGTGCTGAGATCGGACCAGCTCCCACAGTCCACCCGACGTAGAAAGGAGCTTTGTGTCCCCCATAGGGGCTACAAGTGTCCATCCTGCCGAGTTCGCCCCCCTTGGCACAGGCGGCGGGTGGGTATTGGGCGCTATTTGCGCTCGGGGCGGCGGGCTCGGTAGAGCTTGGTGCGGGAGTCGAAGCCCTTGAGGTGTTTCTCGCCGGCGTAGGAGTAGTCGAAGCTCTCGCCGGCCGCCGCCTTGGCTGCCTTGTCGAGCAGGACGCTGCCCGGTTTGGCGATTCCGGTCAGGCGGCTGGCGAGGTTGACGGGACGGCCGTAGTAGTCGCCGGCCTGGTTGTGGACCGAGCCGTGGGCGACGCCGGCGCGCAGGCGGGGGAACTCGTCGCCTTCCTCGTCCGCCGCCTCGACCATGCGCAGCGCCGCCTCGACCATCGCCGCCGCGTCGGTGGAGACGAGCATCGCCGCGTCGCCGATCAGCTTGACCAGCCGCACCGGGGGCTCGGCGACGGCGGTCGCGAGCTCGTCGAGGCGACCGGCGATCAGGCCGAGCTCTTCGGTCTCGACCTGCTCGCCGAGCTTGGTGAAGCCGACCAGGTCGGCGAAGCAGACGGAGACGTCCGTGGCCGTCCCCGGCTGCCCCGCGGCGATGTCGGCGGTGGCGATGACGTCGCGGCGGATCTGCTCGAGCATATGGGCGCGGAACGCGTAGTTCAGGGTCGGCTCGAAGACCGGCAGCATCTGCTTGGCGGCGGCGGCAAAGCGCAGCGCCAGGTCGCGCTCGGTGTCGCCTGGCTGCATCAGGGTGCGCACGACCAGCTCGCGGTTTGCCTCGGCGATCCGCGCCGTCGCCATCCCGATCGTGCGCGCCACCTGGAGGATCCCGTCCTCGGGCAGGCCGGCGTCGCGGAACGCCTTGATCCGCTTCGCCTCCTCCAGGTCGGACGTGGTCAGGGAGCGCTCGTCGGGGTCGGGATAGGGAATGCCGACCGCGGCCGTGGCCCGCTGAAGCAGGTCGAGCTCGACGCCCGATATCTCGGCGACTTCGCGCGGCGTGTAGCGGGCGCCATCGCCGGCGATCGCCCGCTCGACGGGCAACAGGGCAAGGCGCCCGCCTTCGACCGCCTCGCGCAGCTCCTCCAGCGGCACGCCTTCGCCGGCCAGGCGTTCGAGCAGCTCGCGCCGCGCCCGCCGCGCCTCGCCCTCGACGTCGTCGAGCAGGCCCTCCGCCTCGAAATCGATCGTCATGCGACCGCCACGCTACCGCCGCGGCGCGGATCGCCGCCGCCGCTCAGGGCGCCGGTCTCGCGATCGCGGGCCACCGCCTGCACACCGCCGAAGAAGAGATTGATCCGCGGACGGCGCAGAACCGGGATCCCGCGCGCCTCGATCCGCGCCAGCGCCGCCTCGTCGATCCCCGGCTCGGCCTGGACGATGCCCCCCTCGAAGTGCAGGCGCGGCGCCCGCACCGCCTCCTCCGCCGCCATCCCCTGCTCGACCGCGCGGACCACCGTCTGCAGGATCGCCGAGCGGATCCGGTTGGAGCCGGCGCTGCCCAAGCCGAGCTCGATCTCGCCGTCGCGGCGCACCACCGTCGGCGCCATCATCGACGGCACCCGGCGCCCGGGGGCGATCGCGTGGAAGCCCAGCGGGTTGAGGTCCTCCTCGCCGAGCATGTTGTTGAGGATCACGCCGGTTCCGGGGACGAGGACGCCGGAGCCCGAGCCATTGGAGCAGGTGACGCTGGCGCACATCCCCTCGCCGTCGAGCACCGCGATGTGCGTGGTCGAGCCGAGCAGGTCGCCCGCCCGCAGGTCGAGGCGTTGGGGGTCGAGCAGCGCCTCCTCCAAGCCCTCGCCGTACAGGCCCTCGGCGAACTCCTCACCGCGGGCGCTGTTGGCGGCGCCCATCGCCGCGACGAGTTGCTCGGGCCCACTCGCCTGCCCCAGCCGCTCGAGCAGGCCGAGCGAGTAGGCGATCAGGATCCCGCCCGAGGAGGGTGGCGGGTTGGTGAGCACTTCCGCCCCCCGGAACGGGGCGCGGATCGGCCGCCGCTCTATCGCCTCGTACGCGGACAGGTCGGTGACGCCCAGCGTGCCGCCGTGCGTGGCCATGTGGCTGCTCAGCGCCGCCGCGACCTCGCCGCGATAGAAGGACTCGGCACCCTCGGCACCGAAGCGTTCCAGCGCCTCGGCCAGCTCCGGGAAGCGAAAGACGTCGCCTTCGCCCAGCGGCGGCCCCTCAGGCGCGTATAGCTGCCTGGTCTCTGCCAGTCGCTGGTGGATCGGCCAGAGGATCTCGAGGATGTAGGCCTGCTCGGCGTTGACCGGGGCGCCCTCGCGGGCGAGCTTCACGCCCGCCCGAGTCAGCTCGGCGAGCGGCGCCGTGCCGAAGCGCCGTAGCGCCAGCTCGAGCCCGGCCGCGGTCCCCGGCACGCCGCATGACGCCGGCCCGACGTAGAACGTCTGCACGGTCTCCTCGTCGAAGTGGACCGGGACGGCGGCGAGCTCCACCCCACGCTCGATCCCGTCCTTGCCCGGGGCGGCGACAAAGAAGTCGATCAGCACCGTCTCCTCACCGCGGCTGACCATCATGAAGCCACCGGCGCCGAAGCCCGTCAGCGGGCTCTCCACGGCGAAGGAGGCAAGGACGGCAGCGACCGCGGCATCGACGGCGTTGCCGCCGGAGCGCAGCACCTCGGCTCCCGCCTCGGCGGTAAGGGGATGCCCCGCCGCGACGACGCCGGTCATGGCGTGGCGCCCTCCGACTCGACTAGCCGGGGAGGAACTCGGGGACGTCGAGACTGCTCAGCTCGCCGGCTTTCTCGTTGCGCGGCGCACGGCCACGGCCGGCGTCTTTGGTGCGGCGGATCGTCGGTTCGGCGGCGCGGCGTGGCGCGGCCTGGCCGTCGAAGCGCGTGGCGACGACGGTGACCCAGATCTGGTCGCCCAGCTCCTCGTCGATGTTGGCGCCGAAGATGATGTTGGCGTCGGGGTGGGCGGCCTCGCCGACCAGCTTCGCCGCCTCGCTGACTTCGACCAGCGAGAGGTCGGGACCGCCCGTGATCGAGAGCAGGATCGCCCGCGCGCCCTCCATCGAGGTCTCCAGCAGGGGCGAGGAGATCGCTTTCTCGGCGGCGATCAGGCCGCGGCCCTCGCCGCTGCCCATGCCGATCCCGAGCAGCGCCCGGCCGGCGTCGGACATGATCGTGCGCACGTCGGCGAAGTCGAGGTTGATCAGCGCCGGCAGGGTGACCAGGTCGGAGATCCCCTGCACGCCCTGGCGCAGCACGTCGTCGGCGACCTGGAAGGCCTCGACCATCGAGGTGTGCTGGTCGAGGACCTCGAGCAGGCGGTCGTTGGGGACGACGATCAGGGTGTCGACCTCGGAGGCGAGCTCCTCGATCCCCTTGCCGGCCTGGTCGCCGCGCCGCGAGCCCTCGAAGCTGAACGGCTTGGTGACGATGCCGACGGTCAGCGCGCCGACCTCGCGGGCGAGGCGGGCGATGACCGGGGCGGCGCCACTGCCGGTGCCGCCGCCGGCGCCGGCGGCGACGAAGACCATGTCGGATCCCTTGAGCAGGCGCTTGATCTTGTCCTGCTCCTCGAAGGCGGAGCGGTGACCGACCTGTGGGTCGGCGCCGGCGCCGAGGCCGCGCGTCTGCTCTTCGCCGATGTGGACGGTGACGTCGGCGACGCAGAGCTGCAGCGACTGAAGGTCGGTGTTGACGGCCATGAACTCGACCCCCGGGACGTTCGCGTCCACCATCCGGTTGACCGCGTTCACCCCGGCGCCCCCCACGCCCACCACCCGGATTACAGGCTGATGCGGCTCACCCGACCCAGGCGGCTCATACTCAGGTTCCTCGCGCCCATAGCGCGGAGTGTCAGAAGCTCTTTCAACCCGCGGAGCGGGCTCCTCGGAAAAGACCCGCTTCAGTCTTTCCGGCGGCGTCTCAGCAGATCCAGCTCCCTCCGAAGAGGCTTCTCCCGTGGGTGGCGTGGATGAGGGGTCGTCGCCCGCAGCTTGCGAGGACGAGGATCCCTCGTCCGCGACATGACCCGCGGCTGAGGGCTCTGAGCCCTCGTCCTCCGACGTACTGCGAAACAGCTCGGAGAGAGGACCCTCCCTCATGCTCGCCCGCTTACGCCGGCTCATCTGCCAAAACCTCCTCGGCCAAGTCTCGATAGTAACCCGCGGCGTTGCTCTGTGGGTCGTATTTGAGAACGCTGGCGCCTTTGACCGGGGCCTCGGCGAATTTGATCGCCTTTTTGATCCGCGACTTGAAGACGAGGTCGCCGAAGTTCTCCTCGAGAATCTCGACCGCCTCCTTGGCGTGGACCGTGCGCGAGTCGAGCATCGTCGGCAGGATGCCCTCGATCTTGACGTCCGGGTTGAGGTTCTCCTGGATCATCGTCAGCGTGTTCTGGAGCTGGACCAGTCCGCGCATCGACAGATACTCGCACTGGACGGGGACGATCACCTTGTTGGCGGCGGTCAGTGCGTTGATCGTCAGCAGCCCGAGGCTGGGAGGCGTGTCGATGCAGACGAAGTCGTAGTCGCCGATGACCTCTTTCAGCGCCTTCTCCAGCGAGCGCTCACGGCCGATCTTGGTGCTCATCGCGATCTCCGCACCTGCCAGGTCGATCGAGGCGACCGCGATGTCGATCTCGCGGTGCTGGATGATCTCGCTGATCGGCATGTCGTTGACGAGCACGTCGTAGAGGCTCTTTTCGACCTTGTCCGGGTCGATCCCCTGGCTCATCGTCAGGTTGCCCTGCGGGTCCAGATCGATGCAGAGCACCCGGTGACCGGACTCGGCAAAGGCAACGGCAAGATTCAGAGTCGTGGTCGTCTTGGCGACCCCGCCCTTCTGATTGGCAAAGGCGATCACGTCGGCGTGCTTGGTAGGCACCTCGGCAACAGGCTCCTCCACAACAGCTTCATGACGGCTGGGAGCAATCAGATCCCGAGGCATAAACCGCTCAGGCTCCGCGTCCTCCTCCGGGGGCTTTACCTCAACCACCGGCTCGGGCTGAGGAGCAGGAGCCGGCTCGGGGTTGGCCGGCCTCACGGGAACCGCATCCTCCATAGCCTGCAGCTCCTCCATGATGGGGTGCGTCTCTTCGACGGTCGACACGGGCGCGGACTTGTTCTTGCGGCTGAGGAATCCCATTGCGCGGGTATTCGCAGAGGTGCCCGTTTTTCCTGCCACCCCTCGAAATTGCTAGGAATCACCCCAATCCCCGAGTTACTCGACAAGCGACTGGTCTTCGTGACCGGCAAGGGAGGAGTCGGCAAGACCACCGTCGCGGTCGCGCTGGGGCTCCGCGCCGCCGAGGAAGGCAAGCGCACGATCGTCTGCGAGGTCTCCGCGCAGGAGAACGCCTCGCGGATGTTCGAGCACACCGAGGTCGGCTTCCACGAGGTCGAGATGGCGGAGAACCTCTGGTCGATCTCGATCGACCCCGACGAGTCGATGCGCGAGTACGTCCTGCTCCAGCTAAAGGTCCGGGCGATGCGCGACCTGCTCTTCCGCAGCCGCATCTTCTCCTACCTCGCCGCCGCAACTCCCGGGCTCAAGGAGCTGGTCACGATCGGCAAGATCTGGGAGCTGGCCCAATCCGACCGCAAGGTCAAGAGCGGTCGCAAGTACGACCTGGTGATCGTCGACGCGCCCGCCACCGGGCACGGGATCGGCTTCCTGCAGACGCCGCGCACCTTCGCCGCGATCGCCCGGGTCGGCCCGATCCACTCCCAGGCGCAGCAGCTCGACCGCCTGATCACCGACCAGAAGCACACCGGGACGGCGATCGTCGCCCTGCCGGAGGAGATGCCGGTCAACGAGACCGCCGCGCTGGAGAGCGAGCTGCGTGCCGAGGTCGGCGTCGCCGTCGACCGCATCTACCTCAACGGGCTCTACCCCGAGCGCTTCTCCAAAGAGGAGGCCGAACGGCTCGCCGTGCTCGCCGAGGGCGAGAACGGCAGCGTGCGCGCCGCCGCCCGGGCCGCCGTCTCCGAGCACGGCCGGGCCAGGTCGCAGCGCGCCCAGCTGGCGCGCCTGCGGCGCCGGGTCGAGGCGCCGGTCAAGACCCTTCCCTTCCTCTTCGAGCCCGAGCTCGGCGCCGAGGCGGCGCACGCGCTGGCGAAAAGACTGAGCTGATGTCTTCCATCGACGAGATCCTCGAAGGCAAGGACATCTGCATCTGCGCCGGCTCGGGCGGGGTCGGCAAGACGACGACCTCGGCGGCGATCGCGGCGGGCATGGCGGCGCGCGGCCTGCGCGTCTGCGTGCTGACGATCGACCCGGCGAAGCGGCTCGCCGACTCGCTCGGCCTGCGTGAGCTGGGCAACGAAGCGAGCCGCGTCGACCCGGCGCTGTTCGAGCGGCACGGGATCGAGATGAAGGGCGAGCTGTGGGCGATGATGCTCGACGCCAAGGCCACCTTCGACGAGCTGGTCGCCCGCCAGGCACCCGACGAGGAGTCGCGCGACCGGGTGCTGAACAACCGCATCTACCAGCAGATCTCCAACGCCCTGGCCGGCTCGCAGGAGTACATGGCGATGGAGAAGCTGTTCGAGCTGCACACCGAAGGGCGCTTCGATCTGCTCGTCCTCGACACGCCGCCGACCCGCAACGCGCTCGACTTCCTCGACGCGCCGAAACGGCTGACCCAGTTCATCGAGGGTCGCTCGCTGCGCATGTTCATGAAGCCGACCGGGTTCGCGGCGAAGGTCGCCGGGCGGGGCGCCTCGGTCGCGCTCTCGGTCTTCAAGCGGATCGTCGGCTTCGACCTGCTCGCCGACCTGGCCGAGTTCTTCAACGCCTTCAGCGGCATGGTCGACGGCTTCCAGGCCCGCGCAAAGCGGGTCAACAACCTGCTCGCCGACCCGCACACCTGCTTCCTCGTCGTCTGCGGCCCGCAGGGCGAGCCGATCGGCGAGGCCGTCTACTTCCACCGCAAGCTGGTCGAGGCCAAACTCCCCTTCGGCGGCGTCATCGTCAACAAGGTCCACTACCCGGCCGAGCGCCTGCGCGGCGACAACGGGGGCGACCTCGAGGGCGCGCTAAGCGACAGGCTCGGCGATGGCGACCTGGCCGCACGCGTGGCGGAGAACTTCGCCGACTACCAGGCGCTGGCCGAGCGCGACGCCCGCAACATCGAGCACCTGGCGAAGGAGCTGCGCACCAAGGGCGTGATCCGCGTCCCTTATCTAGACGAAGACGTCCACGACCTCGGCGGCCTCGCCGAGATCAACCGCTACCTCTTCGCGAGCAGCGAGCAACGCATAGAGATCGCCGCCGGCCGCGCTTAGCTCGCGTTGCGGCCTTCGTAATGGTCGTAGCTGAGCTCGCTGACCTCCCAGTCGGCGTCCTCGGGGACGGGGAAGAGGTGGCGCACGCGGGGGGTGTCGATGCGGTCGCGGTGCGAGACGTCGCCCTCGATCGCCGGGAAATCGAGCGTGCTCTCCTCGACCTCGACCTCGTCGAGCCAGTGGGTGGCAGTGATGCGGATCTCGTGCTCGGCCGGAACCGGCTCGAGGATGCGGGTGTCCTGGTCCATGTCGTACTCCTCCTCGATCGTCGGTTCGATATTCGGCGCGGTGGACTTTTGACGTGCTGTGGCCTGTTCAAAGTCCACAGCGGGCTCGGGAAGTGGGATGGACTCGGCCTCGACGTCCTGCGCGGCCACCGCGATCTCGACGTCGCCGGCGTCGAGGCCGGTCGCGATAAGGGTCTCGTCGGCTGCCTCGTTGAGATCGGCGCCGAGCTCGCCAAGGGCGGCTTCGCGGAGGATCCGGCGCACGCACTCCTCCACCCAGCCGGAAAGCTCGCCGGCGCTCTGGGAGGAGGCGCCGGACATCTGCGCGCGCTCCAGCTCCAGCGCTGCTTCGACCCGCTCGCGAGCGCCGAGCCGATCGGTCGACCCGTCGGCGATCAGCGCGGCGGCGCGCATCGGCAGCGAGGCGCCTACCGGGCCCTGCCCGTCCAGCACGGCACGCAGGGCGAGAAGATGGTCGCTCAGGCCTTCGGCCGGGGACGGCCGCTCGCAGCCCAGCTCGAAGCGGCGCACCGCCCAGGCCAGCGGACCGGCCGGGTCGGGCCTTGCCTCCAGTGTCTCGGCAAGCTCGACCAGCTGGGCCGTCTCCTCCTCGCTGAGCTTGTAGCCGTCGGTGCGGGGCGCCGGGGCGCCGGTCGCGATGCGACGCCAGCGTCCCTCGCCGGTGGGCGCGAAGGCGTGCGGCCCCAGCCCCACCCCACCCGCCTTGAAGAGGCGCATGACGCTGATCAGGTCTTCCAGCTGCTGCAGCGCCGCGGTGGCGCTGTCGGTCCCGTCGCCCTGCTCGGCGATCGCCAGGAACTGCGGCTCCCAGGCGGCGCGGCCCATGCCCTCGCTGCGCATCGCCTCGATCGGCGCCTCGAAGCTGTCGGCGCGGACGAGCTGCATGCCGTGCGGCAGCTGCAGCCGTGCGAGCGACATCTGCAGGCCGACCAGCGGCACGACGACGATCTCCGCCTCGTCGACGTCACCGGCCTCGGCGTCGAGCACGGCAAGGGCGCTCTCGAGCCGCTCGCGGTCGAGCGAGAACTCGGTGCAGCCGTCCCAGAGCCCGGCGATGAAGATCGTCAGCATCCGCGCCGCCCGCTCGCCGGGATCGGCAGGAACGCTCTCGCCGCGTTGCTCCATATAAGGAGCGGCGACACCGGCCAGCGCGACAGCTTCACGCGCAGACTCAAAAGCGGGCAGCGAGCGCAGCTCCCCCTCCCGCTCCAGCACGAAGCGCGAGGTCAGCGGCACATAGCTATGAAAGAAAGCCTCATCGGGCCCCGCGGACTCGGCAACATCAAAAGGAATCTGCTCCCCGCTCGCCACCAGCATCGAGAAGCGGGTAGCAGCCTCAGCAGCCAAGCGCCGAAGCGCCTCATTGAGCAGGGGATCGCGCACGTCCCAGCCTTCCCCCCCACGCCTGGCGCTCCTGCGCCTGCACGATGCCTTGCAGCTAAGCGGGTACCGCGGCGGGCGCTTCGTCGAGCAACCAGCGAGTCCCGTAGCGCCGCATGTCCTCGATCAGCGGCACCAGCGCCTCGCCCTTCTCGGTCAGCGCGTACTCGACCCGGGGCGGGACCTCGGGGAAGGTGTTGCGTGTGACGATCCCCTCCTCTTCCAGCGCCCGCAGGCGCAGCGAGAGGGTGCGCGGGCTGATTCCCTCCAGCGAGCGCTCGAGCTCACAGAAGCGACTGCAGCCAGCCGCCAGATCACGAATGACCAAGAGCGTCCACTTGCCGCAGACGACGTCGGCGGTGCGGCAGACGGGACATCGGGAGTTGCTTTCGGCGCTCATTCTCAGGCCCTTCGGGCGAGCCGGGAAGGTTCGATCGGCTCGCCAAAGCGAGTTTAGCGCCAAAGCTTCACTTACTGAAGTTATGGCGTCGAGGGCGCCGCGCGGCCAGGCACGGAAAAGTCCGCGCGGGAGGAGCGCCGGTCGCCGGCCTTGCCCGCCCAGACGGTGTCGATCTTGGTCACCTTGATCCGGTAGACCGCCTTGTCCGGCCCGTAGACGAGTTCGAGCGGGAATCCCGGTTCGACTTCGGCCAGTTCGCAGGTTCCGCTCGGCGTGCGGGCGACGCAGTCGAATTCGCCGTCGAGCGACTGCACGTCGTTGGAGACGAGCCAGACGACCTTGCCGGTGTGCAGGTTGATGCTCATCGAGGTGACGACCGGCGCCTTCTTCCCCGGCAGCTGCGTCAGCGAGCGGACGTTGTGGCGAAGCTCGGGTTCGCTCATCTTGCGGCTCCCGTCGGCGGTCGTTTCCGTGTGGGAGATCTGTACGTCGAGGACGAATTCGAAGAGGCGGACGCCTTCGGTCTGCCCGCTGCCGGGAGGGCTGCCGCCGGAGCCGTTCGAGGAGCCGCCGCCGTTGCCGCCGTTGGACGATCCGCCGCCAGTTTCCACTTCGACCGAGGCGCTTTCGGTCGTGACCGATTCTTCGCTGAAGGTCCCGGCCGGAGACGATTCGGAAGAAGACGAAGCTTCGCCTGAGGAGCCCGCAGCCGAGCCGCCGGCGGGTTCCGTGTAGCGCTGCAGGAACGGGTCGGTCGGCGAGCGGTCGCGCAGGCGCTTGCGGTATTCGCGCAGCCCCGGCGTCGCCTCGACCACGGTCAGCTTTGAAGTCTTTTCGGGGGCGGCGCCCAGCGCGGCGGCGCCGGGTGGCGGCAGCACCGGCTTTTCGACTTCGCCGCCGAGCAGGAAGGGCACGGCGGCGATCGCGACCACGGCCAGGGCGACCAGCGGCAGCAGGCGCCGGTCGCGTAGGTCGTAGTAGAGGTCCGCAAGGAAGTCCGGCGCCTTCAACTGGGGCATCTTCAGCTCCGGTCCCTTCAATTTCTTCATCGCGCTACCCCTCCGGTCGTGGTCGAGGCGGGGGTCGCTTCGGTCGCGCTCGGCGCTTCCGGCGACGCTTCGCCAGTCAGGCCCTGTCCCGGCGGGGTCAGGTAGGTGGTGACGGAGAAGCTCGCTTCCAGGGCAGGGAATCCGACTTTCGGCGCCGCCTGCAGCGAGAAGCCGTTGACGGTCAGCAGCCGCCCGTCGACGGCGACCTTTTCGCTCTGCGTCTTGACCAGGGAGTCGAGGCCCTCGATGAAGTCGGCGACGTGGAAGAAGCTGCCGGTGAAGGTGAGGGTGTAGGGCATCACGCCGAGGCCGGCCGGGCCGACGGTCGCGCCCAGGGGCATGGTCGATGCGGCGACCTCGGTCGGGGAGACCGGTTCGGCGCCGGCTTCCGGTGGCGGCGTCGCCGTCGCCGTTTCGGCGCTTTCCCCCGTCCCTTCCGAGGAGAGCGCGAGGTTGCTGAAGCGCACGTGGGCGTGGTCGGCGACGTGGTTCACCTGGACCAGCAGCGAGGCGGTGTCGTCGTCACCGGGCACGGCCTTGCCGAGCACGACGAGCTTCTGGTATTCGGCGGGGAAGTCGGCCTTCGCTTCTTCCGCCGTGGCGATTTCGGCTTCGTGCTGGGCGAGCGAGCCCTTGACCTGTTCGACCTGGGCTTCGAGCTTGCTCGCTTCTTCGCGCTTAGGGCTGAGCGCCATCGCGTAGAAGGCGACGCCGAGCACGACCAGGGCGAGCACCGCGACGACGGCGACGTTCGAGGAGCCGAGCTTCGCCTTCATCTCATTCGCCTTCCGTGCTTTCGGAGGATTCAGAGGAGGCGGTCGATTCGGCCGTTTCGACCGGAGTGGAGACAGTCGATTCCGGGGATTCTTCGCTCGGGACCGGGGCGGCGTCGAAGGCGACGACGAGGGCGAATTTGGCGATGAACGCGCGGGTGCGACATTCGCCCCCGGTCGGGCCGGTGTTGGCGCCGGTTTCCGCCGAGCCGGCAGCTTCTTCCGCGTCTTCTTCTTCCCCCAGTTCGGAGGATTCGACGCCGACCCTGGTCACGCCGTCGATGTCCTTGAGTGCGGTGACGAAGCCGGCGACCGCATCCTGGCCCGAGGCGCAGCCGTTCAGTTCCATTGCCGGCCCCGGCACTTGGGCGCGCAGCGTTCCGCCCGATCCACCGCCGCCTTCGAGACCCACATTGGGTGAGGCGGTCGCCGTGAGATTGGTGAGCCAGACGTTGCTGGGCAGGATCAACGCCAGTTCGCGCATCACGCGTTCCCAGTCGAAGCGGCTGTCGGCGAGGCTCTGCACCGTCGCGACCCGCTGTTCGCTCATGTCGCGGAACTGCGTGTAGGAGGCGAGTTGCTGGGCCTTGGCGGCGGCGGCGGCGTCTTCGCTTTCCAGCGTCGCGACTTCGCTCTTGCTTTCGCTGATCTGATTGCTGACCAGGACGAGCGCGGTGACCCCGATCAGGACGGCTACCAGAGCCGCGAGCACGATGTACGGGAGCGGACCGGTACGCAGCGGCGCCTGCTCGCCGCGGCGGTCCTCGGGCGGGATCAGGTTGACAGGGCGCATGCCTCAGTCCTCCAGGGCGAGGCCGAAGGGAACCGTGAGGCGCGCCGCCGAGGGCTCGTCGAAGCCGCCGAGGGCGGGCGGGCGGGCGACCGAGATCGGCATGCCGAGCCCGGCTTCCATCTGCGCCGGCAGGCCCGCGATGGCGCTGCCAGGGCCGCAGAGGACGATCCTCTCGACCGGCAGCACGGCCTCCTGGGCGCCGTAGTAGTCGAGCGAGAGGCGCAGCTCGTCGGTCAGGGAGCCGACCCCGTCCTCGAGCGTGCGCCGCGCCTCGGCGATCGTCTCGGCGTCGCCGTCGAGATCCTCGACCGAGGTCTCGAGCCCGACGTAGGAGAGCCACTGAGCGGTGTGCTCGGGGGGCAGCCCACGGACGCCGGCGAGGCGAGCCGAGAGGGCCTCCAGGCCAACGTGGGAGACGCGGGTGAAGAGGCAGGCGCGGCCTCGGGCGACAGCGAGGTTGGTGACGTCGCCGAGGCTGCAGTAGAGAACGGCTCCGGTTTGACCCTCCTCCCCGACGACGCCGTCCGGCTGTGCGCCGACGCCGGCGAGGGCGCGGATCATGCCGAAGGCGGCGAGGTCGACGCCGACCGGGTCGAGGCCGGCGCGGCGCAGGGGCTCGACGAAGGAGGCGACCATCTCGCGGCGGGCGGCGACGACGACGACGTCGACCTGGGCCGAGCCGCCCTCCTCGGCCGCGACGCCGCCGACGACCTGATGCTCGAGCACCGCCTGGTCGAGCGGCATCGGCATCTGCTCCTGGGCCTGGAAGCGGACCGCCGCCTCCATCTCCTTGGGATCCTCGATCGCCGGCAGGCGCATCGTGCGGACGACGAGGCGCTGGTTGCCGATACCGACCCGCACGCGTTTGGAGAGCTTGTGCTCGGCGAAGAACGACTTCAGCACCGAGGAGAGACGGCCCGGGTCGAGCACCTCGCCCTCGTGGAAGGCGCCGGGGTCGAGGGCGCCGATCGCGGAGGCGGTCACCTGGGCCGACCCGTTGACCGCAACCTCGGTCGCGGCGATGCTGCCGGCCTCGATGTCGAGGCCGACGACCGGTCCGAGCTTGGGCTTGGTCAGGGAGAACTTGGGCTTGGTCAGGGCAAGGGAAGGCACGCCCTCCCTGCATCGACAGAGATGCCCCAGACCTTTCGCCCTGCAACTACTCAGTTATAGGAAAACCTGGACGGACCTACGAGCGGGTGCGTGCTCAGAAGGTGCCGAGATACCAGTCGACGACCTGTTCGCCGGCCAGCAGCCCGATCACACCGCCGAGAGCGAGGAACGGCCCGAAGGGAACTGCCTGCTTACGGGCCGCCGCCCCGTGGCGGGCGATCAGCGCCAGGCCGAAGACCGAGCCCGCGGCGAAGCCGATCAACAGGGCCGGCGCCACCGAACGGCCCAGGTAGAGGCCCATGACCGCGGCGAGCTTGACGTCGCCCATCCCCATCCCACGCGGATAGGCGAGCGCGACGGCGAAGAGCAGGCCGCCCGCCGCCGCCATGGCGATCGCTCGTTCCGGCAGGCTCGACGGGTCGAGGCCGGCGGCCAGCGCGACTCCGGCGAGCGCCGAGGCGAGCAGGATCTTGTTCGGGATCAGCCGCAGCTCGAGGTCGGTGAGCGTGATCGCCGAGAGCGTCGCGACGAAGACCAGCCCCAGCGCGAGCTGCGCCGGTTCGTCGTGGAGGACGAGCACGGTCAGGGCGAAGAGCAGCCCGGTGGCAATCTCGATCAGCGGATAGCGGATCGAGATCCGCTCCCCGCAATGCCGGCAGCGCCCGCGCAGCAACAGCCAGGAGACGATCGGAACGTTGTCGTAGGCGGCGATCTGCGCGCCGCAGCTCGCGCAGCGCGAGCGCGGCCCGACGATCGACTCGCCCCGCGGCACGCGATGGGCGACCACGCTGAGGAAGCTGCCGGTGACGGCGCCGCCGAGGAATCCGAATGAGGCTATTGCCGCCATCTGCACGGGATGGGATCGGCGCTATCGCGCCTGCACTTGAGAATGGGTCCCCTCGCGCCGGGGCGCCCGTCAGGGGAAGTCGAGCGTCTCGCGCTGGATGTGCCAGGCCGGCTCGACCGGGTCGAGGAAGTTCGGGGGCTCCATGTAGCGCAGGCGGTCGTCGTATTCGTAGTTCTTGGTGTAGCCCGTGGGGGAGGTCGTGCCCACCGTGCCGCGGAATTTCTGCGAGATCGCGCCCTTCACGGTCAGCGTGCCGAGGCTGCTGCCGCAGTCGTAGTGGTCGACGATGAAGGAGTGTTCGATCGCCAGGATCGCGGCTTCGATCGTCGGATTGGTCAAGGTGCCGGTGGCGTTGCTTCCTCCGTGGCATTCCGAGGCGCCGCTCGAGCTGGGCGCGGTCTCGGCCGGGACCTTGCCACTCGGACAGCCTTCCACGCCGCCGACCTCGCTCCCGGTCTTGTCGCGGCAGAACGGGTGCTTGATGCGGACGAAGTTGTTGGCGATCAGGCCGAGCAGGCCCTGGGTGCCACTGGTGTGGGTGATGCTGCCTTCGATGATGATGTTGTTTTCGGCGGCGATCGTCAGTTCGCCCGAGTAGTTGCCGCTGACCAGGACGGTGCCGCAATCCGACCCGGCCGGGTAGGTCGCCGTACGCGGCGAGTATTCGGTGGAGCAGGCGGGCCACAGGACGCCTTCTTTGTCGGGACAGGAGCCGGCCTGGACGTAGACGACACCGCTGCTCGGGAAGGGGAGCGTCGAGACGCCCGCGTTCGTCGTCACTTTCATGTTCGTGCCTTCGAGCTGGATCTTCGTCTGGCAGGAGAAGGTGTAGGACGGGCCAGCGATTTTCTTCAGCCTGCCGTTGGTCGCCGGCGGTTTCAGCACCGGCGCGGTGGTCACGAACGGTCCGACGAAGGTCGGGCTGTTCCCCGAGCAGCTCGGATTCGTCCGCCAGCCCTGCGGCGGCGCGCCGACCTCGATCGTGTCGGCCGCGTTGCGGCCGAATTTCGGCGTCCCGCAGATCAGCAGTTCGTCGTTGGTGTGCAGCGGGCCCTTGATTTCGTCCCCGCTGACGAAGTTGATCTCGATGCAGGGCTGGCTCGTGCCCGGGATGTTCTGGCTCGCGCGTCCTTCGCGGTAGAACTTCGTGCACTGCGTGTAGGCGCCTTCGATCATCGTCGGGGTCCAGTAGGTCACCGGATCGAGCGTCTCGAGCTGGGTGAAGTAGACGTAGTCGAGGAAGCTGGCGCGCTTGTAGGTGGCGACCGCCGAGACCTTCGCCTTTCCCGCGTAGCCGGTCGAGCGGATGCGGAAGGAACCGGTGTTGGGGCCGCTCTGCTCGAGCATCGATTCGACAGGTTTGGTGGTGTCGCATTTTTCCTTGCCGGTGGCCGGCAGCAGTTCGATCGCGTATTCGGCGTCGGTGGATCCCGGCACGGTGCGACGCTTGGCGGTCGAGCCGACCTGGTTGACGGCGTTCGGTTCCGGCACGTTGGTGCAGCGCGACCAGTAGCTGTTGTCGTTGTTGAGGTGGAAGGAGTAGTCGGCGATCCCCGCCTGGGCCGCCGCGTGGGCGCGCTTGTAGTCGACGTCGCGCTGGACCAGGTTGACGTCGTTGTTGGTCGCCGCCAGCGTCGCCGCCGCCAGCATCGAGATCAGCGAGATCGCGCCGATCACGGCGATCATCGTGTAGCCGCCCTCCTGGCGAAGGCGCTGTCGCAGCCTCACAGGCATGGCAGGTTCACCTGGGCGCTGTCCTCGCTGGCGGGTTCGATCCGCAGCGTCGCCGAGTCGGTCAGGGTGATCGCCGCCGCAGAGCCCGCCGTGGCGCTCGGCCCAACGGTGTAGGCGATGTCGACCTGGACCGTCTTGGCCGCGTTTTCTTTGCTCAGCGGGACCGGTAGAGGCGTGGTCGCGACGTGCCCTTCTTCGTAGGCGAAGTAGCGGAAGAGGGGCACGGCCACCGGCGGTTCTCCGACTTTCGCCGTGCCGACGCCATTGATCAGCTGCACCGGCGTGGAAGCCGAGCCGAAGGTCCAGTTGGACGGTTCGGTGCCGCTGCCGAGGGCGACCGTTTCAGTCAGTTTCCCTTCCGACAGGGCGATGACGTACCTGTTCGGAGTCGGGCTGACCGCCGAGCCGCTCTTCGAATAGACGACCAGCGACGTTTCCGAGCTGCCTTCGCGCACCGGCGCCAGGCCGGGCGAGACGCAGGCCGAGTGCAGGCGGTCGACGATCCGGTTCATCACCGGCCTCCCCCGCTGGCCGGCGTAGACGTGCTGCACGACCCGGTTCTGATCGCCGGTCGCGACCTGGACCATCATCATGATCGCGGCGAGCACGATCAGCGAGACCATCGAGCCGATCAGCAGCTCGACCAGCGTGTATCCACCTTCGTCCCTCACGGACAGGCCCCCGCTTCGGCCCCGGCGGCCCCGAGGAAGACGTTCAGCGTCGTCCCGGCCGTGAGTTCTTCGGCTTTGGCCGGGACCTGCAGCCCGGCGACGTTGACGTGTTTGCCGCCGGCGGCGACGCAGACGTTGTAGGTGCTGTAGGGCAGGCCGGGGTCGGGAAGTTCGCCTTTCGCGTTGGTGGTGAAGGTCCGCACGTCGGGTGCTTCGACGGCGCATTTCGTATCGGTCACTTTCACCTGGGCACCTTCGACCGGGCCGCCCGGGGCGGCTTCGGTCCCGCTCCAGGCCGTCAGGTGCAGCGCCGGCAGCTCGATCGTCACCGGCGTGCTCGTTTTGGCGACGACGATCGGTTCGCCGATCGCCGCTTCCGGCGCCGCTTCGCCCGGATTGTCTTCTTTGCAGGTTCCGGCATAGACCGAGTAGGCCGAGGTGAAGGGGAAGAGCGGCGATGCCGTCACTTCGGCTTTCGGCGTACCCACCGTGCCGAACGCCTTCGCTTTCTGCATGCCGCTGTTGAAGGCGACGACCGAGTCGGCGCTGGAGGGCACCAGCACGCCCCCGACCCTGGTCTGGAAGCTGACGGCGACCGTGCCGCCGAAGTCGTACTGGAGGGCAAGAGTGTTGGTGGCCTCTTCGACGACGCTGGTGCTCTGCGGTTTCGGCGCTTCGCCGTTTTTGTCGACCAGCGAGGCGCCGGTGAGGGTGAGGGTGTAATTACCGGCGGGCAGATCGCCGAAGATCTCGCAGCCATTGGAGCCGGTCACGCCGGTGAAAGTGCCGGCGCCGGTTCCGTTCAGGCCGACGCCTTCGACCCCTTCGTTGGCGGCGTCTTCGATCTGGATCGCCAGCGAGCCGCTTTTGGCCGAGACCGAGCCGTTGGGCGGCGCGACCAGGCTCTGCTCGACCACCGGCGCGCGGCTGCCGAGCGAGGGCCATTTGATCGTCGAGCGGATCTGGATGTAGTCGGCGGACGCGGTGCCCGCTTTGCAGGAGGCGGTGCCGGTTTTATCGGTCTCGTATTCGGCCACCGATTCGATCGTGTAGGGCGTCTTTTCGAGCGTCACGACTTTCGACTGGTGCAGGTTGGAGAGGGCCGAGACCCGCATCGTCCGCAGCCGGGCCAGGTCGGCCTGCGCAAGGCCCTCGGCCTGGGCCCGGTGGCGCTCCTCGGCACTGGCGCGAGTGCCCGCCTCAAAGGCGCTGAAGACGCCGACGGCGGTGATCACGAGCATGATCCCGCTGACAAGGGCCTCGAGCAGGATGCTGCCCCGCTCGTTCTCGATCTGCTTCACGCGACGCACCCACTCCCTATCGGCGAGGCAAGTCGGCTTCTGTAGCCAAATGGATGAGCTTTCTGGACGTTTGATGAGGCGGGAAATGAGGCGGGGGATTGTCCGGGGGCGAGCACGCAAGCAAAGGGCGGGCCCGAAGGCCCGCCCTTGCGTAGTTGCTCACTGTCAGTCATCGCTGACAGGCTCACGACATCAGACGACTATTTCGCCCAGTTGCCGTTTTCGTTCGGGGGACATCCGCCCGATCCGGGTTTGGAGCACGTAAAGGTGACGGTCCCGTCTTCGTTACGGGTGATGTTGAATTTGATTGCGGTCGCCGATTCCGAGCTCACGGTGAATTTTTTGGTGCCGAGATTGCTCAGCGAAATGACGTTGTTTTCTTTGCCGGTGGCGACCAGCGTCGGCTCGATCACATGGAGGATCGAGGGTTCCGCACCCAAGTAACTACCGCCGTTTTCGGTCGCGTAGGTCTCCATCGCCGTCTCAGCCGTCCGCGCCGCGGACTTGGCCTGGGCGTCGGTGGCCTTTTCCCGCTGGTTGAAGAAGGCGGGGATGGCGATTGCGGCGAGGATGCCGAGGATGAGCATGACGACGAGGAGCTCGATCAGCGTGAAGCCGGCCTCACTCTTCTCGCCACTGAGCCGGGCGCCTACTTTGGCCCGGAGATTCTGGAGAAACATTAGTGACCTCCTATGGTCCTAATCGTTTGCGCCAGAGCCCCGTCGCTTGATGCCACGTGGTGTCTGTCGACCCCGGTGGTAGCCCGGCCAGCTCCAAGGGAGCTCCGAAGGCTTTGCGCCCCCGCCTCGCAGCGAGTTTGCCTTTTGCACCGAAGCACTGGCAGATTCATCACCCTCCCCTCTTCGACAGCAACCCCGATCCCTTGATCCCCGAAATTTGGGCTTCATCGGGCCAAAAGTCAGGCTCGAGGCTTCCTACGGACGGACGACCTACCGGATAACTCGCAAGCGCCGCCGGCGCATGAGGCCTACTTCGAAACAGCGCCAGCGAGATCGCCGCGGCGGCGGTCACAATCACGAAGACGTAGAGGTCGTTGAAAGCGATGACATCCGTGAGGTGAAGCGACCAGTCGCGGAAGAAGAACGCGATCGCCGTGCCGGCGAGAGCGCGCAGAGGCAGCCTCCCCGGGCTGAGCGCATCCCAACCGATCAGGGCCAGCAGCAAAGGCTCGTGGTAGTAGAGGTTGTCGAGCGGATCCAGCCCGCAACGGAGCAACGCCAGCAGGGCGAACAGGCCCATCGCGTCCGCGCCCGACAGCGCGAACCGACCGCGACGCAAGGCCAGCGCGAGGGGCAGCGCAAACGCCAACAGGACGATCAGCGGATGTGAAAGCGAACCGACCAGGGGCGGGGCCTCGTGGACGTGGGCGATGAGGGTTTCCGTCCCGACCCGATGCTCTTCGGTCTTTACGCTCGCGACCGGGTACCAGACGCTCCAGGACGAGGCGATGCGGCCCGTCGAAGCGGCGTTGTGGTTGACCTCGGAGAAGGAGCCCGGAGCGGCCACGAGCCCCGGCGCCGTCAGCGCCACCGCTATCGCCACCGCGGTCAGGGCGGTGCGCACCCGCCGATCGGGGAGCGCCATCAACGCGGGCAGGATCGCGATGACCGCCCACTGCTTCGAGGCGACCGCCAAGCCCAGCAGCACCGCGGTGCGGCCCCTGTGCCCCTCGCTTGCGCAGGCAACCGCGCCGACCGCCAGAGCCGCGGTCAGGATCTCCTCCGGATGCCCGTACTGCAGCGCCTCGATCGTGATCGGGTTGACCAGGCAGAGGCCGGCGAGCAGGACTTGGCTCAGGCGTGAGGCGCCGCGACGCCGCGCCACGGAAGCGAGATACAGGCCGAGCAGCCCGGCGGCAAGCAGGCAGGGAAACGCGGCCCAACGGTAGGCGTGCGGCGCATCGCCACCTCCCAGCACCACGAATGGCGCCTGAACCAGGGTCGAGAACGGGCCCATCATCGCCTTCGCCGACAGGTAGTCGGCGACTCGCCCGTGGGCGAGCGCATCCACGGCCGGCCACGAGTCGCCGGACCAGTCTCCGAGCGTGGAGACCGACGACGCGAGCCAGGCGCTGAGCGCGACGACCAAACCGACGGGAAGGCAACGCCTCAGGGCCGAAGACATGGGTTGGCTATCGGCCGCAGCCCTGCCTGGATTGAGCACAGACGGCTTTTCTCCCAGGCCAACCCATTCAGGGCCCCTGGAAGGGCCGCACGGACTGCGCGAAGAATCTGACGGTGAGGGGCCGCGGGCCGGCGCCCTCGATTCCCAGCGACACGGTGTGGGAGTCGGGCGCAAGCCGGAACGGCCTTGGGTAGTCGACCGACGGCGAACTCCGCATGATCAATCCGTCGCCCGCGGTTGACGGGACCAGCCTCCAGGTTCCGCGAGCGCCGAGCGTCGCGGTCCGCCCGCGCGCCCTGTAGAGCATGGTGCGCAGGGTTTCCGAACCCTCCACGCCGATCCCGTCGACGCGGGCGAAGACGATGTCGTGCGGCCCGGGCGGCGGCGGAATCGAGATTGGCTCTCCCGTGGCCGTCCGCACGACGGCGATCGGTCGCGGAGGCCCGCAGCGGTCCGCCGCGCGTTCCAACAGCTGCCAGCGTGCGGTCGTGCGGACGGCTCGGTAGTGGCAGAGCATCGCCCGCATCGCGGCCGGCGACTCCCAGCCGGGAAAGCGATCGTCGATCGAGGACTCGACGGCGCCTGGGGCCAAATCGCGATGACGGAGAATCGTTGCCGGCCCCCGCGGCCCGCTCAACGCCTCCGCGTTCAACCGATCGAGTTGCGGCGTGTACGCCGAGTAGCTCTGGATCACCGGCAGCGGGCGCCAGTTCAGGTTGTACGCCCAGGCGACGCCGATCTCCCAGGGATCGACGTGGACCGCCCGGCCGCGCAGAGCCCGAAGAATGGCCGGATCGAGCCGGTAGCTCGAGTGCATCGAACGGCGCGCGTCCGAGATCAGCCGCCGCCGTTCACCGGGTCGAAGCAGCGCATCGAGATCCTGCCGCATGTATTCGACATGGGGCCCCGGCTTCAGCGAATGCAGAAGCGAAGGACTTGGTAACACCACCAGGGCGAGTACGACCAGCGGGCCGACCAGCCCCAGGGCGGCCATTCGCAAGGGCGCTCTCGGCAGGCGCGAAGCGATCGCGATCCCGGCGCCCGCAGTCATCGCGAAGAATTCCGGCGTATTGCCGAGACCTTGCCTCACGAATCCCTGCTTGAAGCTCATGAACCAGAACACAGCCACGAGCGCCAGCGAGGCGGCACGCCGGGGCAGCGGGTCGCCGCGCGTCGCCAAGGCGGCGGAAGCCAGGAGCAGACCGAGAACGGCGACCGCAGCCAGGCGCTCCCAGGCGGTCGCCGCGATGTCGGTGCCCATCGCGGCGGAGTAGCCCGAGACCTCTTGGGCGGTGTGGGAGGCAAAAACGGGGACGTTGGCGAGGTCCTGCCCGGCGAGGATCCACAAGGCCGCGAACGCGGCGATGACAGTCGCGGCGAAAAGGGGAAGGCGGCGTCTTCGCTCGGGGAGGCCGAGGACGGCCAGCGTCGTGAACGCCAGGATCGCGATCCCATAGTTCGCTTTCGCCGGCAGCTCGACGGCCGCGAGGACGCCGCCCCCGACCGTCACCAGAGGAGCCGCGAAGCGTGGCGCATCGTCCCCGATCGCGACGAAGCACCAGACGAAGGCGAGCAGCACGACGGCGGCCGTGAGGCCACCGATCACAAGCACGCAGTAACAGACCGGGACGGCAACGATCAGGGGGAAGGCACGTCGCCCGGCCCAGAGCAGCGATATCGCAACCGCCACATGGATCGCGGCCTGGAAGAGAGATGCGACGATCCACATCGCTTCGTCGTAGAGAACCGGTACCTGGAGAAATCCGAGCGGCCCGTAGGTGAAGACGAAGTCCCTGCCGAACTGAAGCCCCTCGGCATGCGCCATGTAAAGACCGGCCGCCCAGGAGGCATCGGGCCCAGTCCCCGGCACGATCGACACGATCGGCCAGGTCAATAGAGCCAGCGCCACACCCAGGAACGGAGTCGAGGAAAGCGCGGCGAGCGCACGGTCCAGCCAGCCGACCTGGCTTCCTTCCAATGCAATGTCCACCTCAGCCGTCGCCACGATCTTGAAGCGGTAATCGGCAGCCCCGTCGATCCTCTCAATCGCCGGCCCGAATCGACCCTCAGGGGCCCGGACAACGACCGTCCACTTCAGAAGCCCGCTCCCTGGCCGATGTAGGGGGCGATGAGGTACGTCTGCTCGATCGGCTGGTGCGCGGCGTTGGCGCTTGCCATCGCGTTCCCCCGCCAGAGCTTCCTCGGCTGGCTCGGGGCGCTGCTGCTGCTTGGCTTCTCGCTGGCCTTGCTGGTTCTCTTCGTTGGCTTCCTCGCTCGAGTGGTCGAGGGGCGGCGCAAGGGGGTCAGGTGGGCTCTGATCGCCGTCGTTGTGGTGCTGCCGGCCGCCCTGTTCGGCTTCCAGCGCCTCCAATCTCCGGGCGACAAGACGCAGATCGAAAGAACCATCCGAGAGGTCGCCACCAGCGACGATCCTGCTTACTGCAACACCGATTTAACCGCCTCATATCTGAGGCAGACGACGGGCGCGAAGCTGCCGTTTGCGGACGACTTCTGCAGAAGCGAAGCCGGAAAGTCGCCAGCCGATTCGGTCGATGTGACCAGGGTTGCCGTCACCGGCGACCGCGCGACCGCGTTCGTCGCCTATGAGGGCGGCTCCATCGACGGATCGCAACTGCTGGTCGAACTGACCAAGGACGATGGCGCCTGGAAGCTCAATCGTCGCGTCGCCTTCGAGCAGTTCGACCGAGCGAGGTTCAACAACGCCTATCGCAGCCTGCTCCTGCAGTTTGGGTCCCCGCCACGCGCCGCCGCCTGCGCACTCAGAAAGACGGCTGAACTCTCCAATCGCGCCCTCGAACGGGCGATCCTCGACCAAGCCCACCGCGTCTTCGCCCCGATCGCCGTGCACTGCGATCGCGACGGTGTCGAACGGAGCTTCGTGAAGACGATCGCCGATCCGAAGCTCGCCTTCCCTCAGGCAGCCGTCGAATGCGCCGCCGCCAAGGTCAAGGCATCACCGGACGCCAAGCTGCTTCGCCTCCAACTTGACCCGATCGCTTACAACGAGCTCCTCCTGAATTGTGAACCCGCATCGCTCATCGACTTCCAGCAACGAGAACTGGCGGCGTATGAAGATCTCGATGCAGAAACGGTCGACTGTGTGCTCGAAGTATTCCGGCGCTTGCCGCCGACCAGGTCCATCCGCCTGAGCTACAACCAGGTCAAGTACGAGAGCCTGATCGACAGCTGCATGCGGTGACAACCTCCCCCGCCGGTCGTACGGCAGTAGGCCACCAACCCCGACGCCGTTTCGGCGGCGTCGGGGCAAATCCCTTAATGAAAAGGACCCGCCGGAGCGGGCCTTTCTCTGAGGTCGGTGGATACACCAACGGTTCTCTACCTGCGCAAATTGTGGCATGAAGTACGGCGCAGCGACACACGCAGAGGAACTGAAGGCATCGCTCGGCGGATGTAGTCGGCGCACAGCCCTGTGACAGCTTCTTACAGATACCTGTAAGGCTCCGTAAAGTCCTGTAAGGCGGACCTCCTGAAGGAGTACCGCCAGGAACTGAAGGCTTCGCTTCAGTGCCCCGCGCCGGTCGACTCCTCGGGCTCGCACGACTGGCCGGTGTGCTCGCAGATCACCTTGAGGTCGCGGTCGAAGCACCAGAGGACGACTTCGGGGCCGGCCGCCTCCGCGACTGCGGCGATCAGGAAGTCGATCGCCGGGCGGCGGTGGTTGCCGTCGGATGCCTCCGCCAGCTCGCGCTGCACCGTGAGGGCGCGCTCGACGCTCGAGTTCTCGAGCGGCATCCGCTCCAGCGGCGCGAACAGCCCGTCGAAGCGCTCCCGGTAGAGACCGGCGGTCTCCGGCCGATGCATGGCCTCGAGCACGACCGGCACGCAGGTGACGATTTCGCCCTGCTCGTAGCGAGTCGCAAGCTTCTCTCGTATGTCGGGACGCTCTACCTTCTGCGCCCAGGCCCAGACCGACGTGTCGGCGAGATAGCGGGGCACTGGTCAGAAGCGCGGGCCGCGCTGCTCTCGCAGCTCCTCCGGCGTGACCAGACCCAGATCGCCGGCGCGAATCCGCTCGGCGCCGCGGCGCAGCTGCTCGCCGCGGCTCACGACCCGCAGCGCCTCGTTGACGGTCTCCTTGTATCCCGTCGTTCCGAGCACTCCCCGCGCGCCCTCGAAGGCTGGAATATCGATGTCAATCGTCGTCCGATGCGTTGTCGCTGGATGACCCACGCGACGCAATATATCAATATTGAACCTCAATATATGTCGAATGAAGACCTAAAAGTATGGATAGAGAAAGCTACCCCCGGTTTGCGTAACCTAGTTAGCCGAGAATCTGTAATCTATCTATCCGAGATTTTGTAACCTAATCCATGCCTTACACCCCCCGGATAATCGAGCACGAGCTGGACGAGCTCTCTGGTGCCCTGTCTGCGACTGCCATCGAGGGCGCCAAGGGCGTCGGCAAGACCGAGACGGCTTCTAGGCGAGCGACCACGGTGCACGCTTTGGACGATCCAGCGCGATTGGCGCTTGCCAAAGCGGACCCGAGACTCCTTCTCGAGGCTGACCCCCCGATCCTGATCGACGAGTGGCAGCGTCTTCCGGAGACCTGGGATCTGGTCCGGCGCGCGGTCGACGGGGGCGCGGATCCAGGCAGCTTCCTCTTGACCGGATCGGCTTCGCCCGACGGCTCCGGAAGGCACTCGGGAGCCGCGCGCATCCCGACGATCCGGATGCGGCCGCTGTCGCTCGCAGAGCGGCTCGAGAAGCCTGGAACCGTCGGGCTGGCCGATTTGCTCAGTGGCGAACGACCAGAGCTGCGAGGAGAGAGCAGCGTGGCGCTCGCGGATTACGCGGAGGAGATCCTCGCCTCCGGCTTCCCGGGCCTGCGAAGCCTTCCGCCCCGGGCTCTGCGTTCGCAACTCGAGAGCTACGTCGACCGCATAGTCGACCGTGACTTCCCTGAGCTCGGCCATCGTCTGCGCAACCCGGCCGGCCTGCGCCGATGGATGGCCGCCTATGCCGCGGCGTCATCGACGACGGCGACGTTCGAGAAGATCCGCGACGCAGCCACTGGCGGAGAGGGAGAGAAGCCGTCACGGCGAGGCGCGGGCCCCTACCGAGCCATATTGGAGCGACTCTGGGTCCTCGACCCCGTGCCGGCCTGGCAACCCACCCGCCGCCACCTGTCACGGCTCAATGCGGCGCCCAAGCATCAGCTCGTCGACCCGGCTCTGGCCGCTGTCCTGCTTGGAGTCAGCGTTGAGGCGCTGCTCGAGGGGCAGGAGCTCGGCCCCGCGATCCCTCGAGACGGAACGTTGCTGGGTGCCCTCTTCGAGTCGCTCGTCACCCTTGGCGTCAAGGTCTATGCCCAGAATGCGGAGGCCACCGTCGGCCATCTGCGTACCTACTCCGGCGACCAGGAGGTCGACCTCGTCGTCCGTCGCAGAGACGGCCGTGTCCTCGCCATCGAGGTCAAGCTGGCTCGCACGGTCGAGGACAAGCACGTCCGACATCTCAAGTGGCTGGCCGGGGAGATCGGCGACGAACTCCTCGATGCGATCGTTGTCACCACTGGTGAGACCGCATACCGCCGCGCGGACGGGATCGGCGTCGTGCCGGCCGCCCTGCTCGGCCCCTGACGACGCCCTCGCTACCAGTAGGCGCGGCTCGAGCGGGCGGCGCGGTAGTGGTTGCCGGCGCCGATGGTCGCGCCGGGGCCGAGCAGGAAGAGTTCGACCCGGCTGTTGACCGGCTGCGGCCCCGGATGACGGAGGATCGGGCAGCTCTCTCCATAGGCGCGAAGCAGCAGCGGGACGGCGGGGCCGCCGTTGGCCAGCGGCTTTTCGTCGGGGGCCTTCTTCTTGGCGTGCGCCGCCTCGTGGCCGACCGGGACGCCGCCCGGCCCGTTGGCATTGTGGTGCTTGGATTCGCGGGGCGCAAAAAGGAGCCGGCGCACGAGCGAGGCCTGTCGAAGCGAGTGGCCGACGTCGCCCCTGCTGAGGTCGGCATGGCCGTCGAGCTCGATCGCGTTGGGCTGCTCTTCGCTCGTCTCTTCTTCGAGCGAATCGCGAATCCGGCGCTCGTACGCCTCGCGCTTCTTGCGCTTCTTCTGGGGGCCGACGAAGCTCCACGACGGCAGCCGCCAGACGTGCAGGTCGACCCGGTCGGAGAGCCCGCTTTCGTCGCTGATCGTGAGGCTCACGTCATATGGGGCGAGGCGGGGTGGCAGCTCGGACGAGACCACCTTTTCCCCGCTCAGGCGACGGCCCGCGACCGTCCAGACGCGCGTCGGGGAGGCTTCGCCTTCGTCGCTCGAGCGGCTGCTGTCGAAGGTGAGCCGCTCGGTGTTGGGGTGCACGCGCACGGAGACCCGCGCAACCGGCGGGTGGACGACGTCGAGGACCGGCTGGCCGGCGAGCTGGCCGCACTCGACGCTGACGACGCCGCTGTGAGCGTTGTCGGGTACACGAAACTTGATCTTTGTAGGGCTCCACGATCGGTGCAGGAGGACGTTTTCGAGCTCTTCTTCTTCTCCATTGCGGAGGATGACCGAGGGTGGCCTGCGTTCGTCGCCGCCGTTGGCCGGCGGCAGGAGGGCGAGCTTGCCTCCCGGGGCGAGCTTCAGCGTGAAGTTGCCCCGGTCCGGTTCCGCGTCGGAGACGCTGTGGACGAGCCCGCGGTCGACGCGGACGAATTCGGCCCCGCCGCCCTTGAAGAAGGCGACCACCGGCAGCACCCTGCCGCCGACCGTCTTCACGTATTCGGCCTGGTGCGGTTTCTGCACCGGCACGCGGAGGACAGCCAGGCGGACGCCGTTGAGGCGCAGGTCGAGGCCTTCGCCCGGTTCGCCGAATCCGTTGACGCCGTTTTCGGTGTTCGGCGCGCTCATCCGCAGTTCGACCACGTCGCCGGGCTCGGCGTCGGGGGGAACGAGTTTGAGCCCGGCGCCGAAGTTGGGCCGGATCGCCGGGCCGGCGCTCGCCAGACGATGGTCGAGCTGCGTGCCTTCGGTCTCGGCGGGCTTGGAAGCTTCTTCGCCGCCTTCCTCGGTCCCGCTTTCTCCGCCTCCCCCTTCCTCCCCCATTTCTTTGCCCTCGGCCGTTTCGTCGCCTTCGCCTTCGCTCTCCTGTTCTTCGCCCACCGGCTCGCCGCTGCTCGATCCCCCTTCTTCGCCACCTTCCTTGCCCTCGTCGGGGCCGGAGGGCACCGCGCCGGCCCGCGCTTCGCCTTCGCTCCCGGCCGGCCCGGAGGAGGTCGACAGGTTCACCTGTTCCCCGGTCGGCGTCTCGATGCTCGGCGTCAGCGCGTTGGACATTTCGAGCGCCGCCCGGCCTGCCTTGTCGATGTCCTGCAACGGCCCCACTGACATCGCCACGACTTCGCTCTTCGGCACCCACTGGAGACGACCGCTGTCCGGCGTCACCTTTTCCTGGCAGCCTTCGGTGGCGATGCTGGCGAAGTAGACGCGGTCGCTGGCTTCGGTGACGTAGATGCCCTGGATCGATTCGCCCGGGCCATCGGTGGTGCGGATCAAGGCCATCGGCTGCACCTGCGGATCGGCGACGTTGCGGGCCATCAGCGTGCAGGTGCCGAAGAGGGGGACCGAGACGAACACGGCGAGGCCGTACCAGGTGAACCTGGTGCTGGACAGCACCGCCACCCGCCAGACCCCCGCGGTAAGGATGAACGCCGCAGCAAAGGAGATCGCCAGCCAGCTCCGACCCGTCGCGAGCGCCGGGCCCGCAATCCCTGCCCCGGCCAAGAACAGGAAGGCACACACGCCCCAGAACCGGAGCACGAGGCGGTGTGGGCGGCGTCTGGCCAACCGGCTAGACCCCTTGTCGGCACCGGATTTGGTGTCACTCTTTGGGCGCTCGGGACCCTCGTGAAGCTCGCGGAGCCGGCGATAGAGCCGTTCGAGCTTCGGTATGAGTTTTTCTTGCTCCGCTTTGTCCGCCGCCTCTTTTTTCCTCGATTTTTCGTCCCTTGCCTGGTTCTCCTGGTAGGCCGCCACTTCGGCGTCGGCTCGTTCTTTGTTCCGGCTCGTTTCGATCCCGTTCCAGGCGTCCCCGAGCAGGACCGGGAGCGCCAGGCCAAAGCACACCACCAGGAACCAGCTGACGAGACGCCAGGGTTCCGTCGGGCCGACGAGCAAGAGCACCGCCGCGAGAGCGCCCAGAGCGGTGAGAGCCAGCAGGATCACGATCGGAATCCAGACAGACAGCCTGGGGTTGCCCCTGATGTCGTGCAAGGCATCTGGGCCGCGCCTGGCGTCTCTGGTCTCGCCGTCGCGCTTCTCAAGAACGTCCGCGTAGGTGGCGAAGTTCGTATCGAAAGTGAGGATGACGGCAAGAGCGACAAGGGCGAAGAACCCGAGTCCTACGCCCACCTTGACCAACATCGATACGCCGTCAGTGAGCATGATCGCGATCACTCCCTCGAGCGCAACCAACAACAGCAGGGCTCGGCTCATCCCCGGCGTCGCGCGCCCGCCGCGATCGACCAGGTAGGTCGCGAGCACGGCCAGCACGCCGAAGAATCCGAAGAGGAGCAGCAGCGAGGAGCCGGTCGCGACGAGCTCGCTCCGTGGGACGGCCTTCACCACCTGTTCGGGCGGGACGCCGATTGCGTCGAAGCGCGTCCAGACGATCACGGCGCCAGCGAAGGCGACGAAGCCGATCAGGCTGGCGCCGGTGAGGAAGACCGGGATCAGCGCCTTCACGGCGCCTTCGAGGAGCCCCGGCCAGGGGGACTTGTCCGCTTTCTCGGAATCGGACCCGGCCGATCCGGACTGCTCGGGGTCTGACCCCGTTTTGTCCTCCTCCGACACCCGGCCTCCCGCCTGGGTTCAGTGACGAAAAGGAGAACCTATACTCGGACTTTCCTATGTCAAGAGAAAAACAAAGCGTTTCGTGAATCCCGCTCTTAGGAGCCAGGGAACGAGCGGCGCACCGACTCCTCGAAATCTTCGACCAGGTCGAGCAGCTCGTCGCACTCCCACAGTCGTCCCCATTTGCGCTCGTTGAGCCGGCGAAGGATGCCCGCCTCCTCCAGCCGCGTCAGCGCACCGCTCGCTGCCTCACCCGACCTACCGGTAAGGCGCTGAGCAAGCGCCACGTCGATGACCGGCTGCTCAGGAAGGGCCCCGATCAGTACCCGGGCGGCTGAATCCTTACGTAGCGTTCCGGCACGCTCGAGCCATTCTTCCTCAAGCGTCTCGATCGCCGCCGCCAGACGCTCTGCTTCCTCCGCCGCGCGGGCGACGGCCCCGGCAAATGCATCGCACCACTCGCTCACGTCGCCTTCCCTGTAGGCGGTGAGCCCCCCGATGTAGTGCTTTGGGGTATTGACGAGCACGAGGCTGATTGGCGGTATGTAGGTGCCCACCTCTCCACGGCGGCGGAGGATCGAGTAGACAAGCGCGCGTCCGGTTCTACCGTTGCCGTCTGCGAAGGGGTGGATGGTCTCGAACTGCGCGTGGACGATTGCGGCTTGGACGATTGGTGGCAGATCGTCCCGCGCGGCGAACCGACACAGGTCCTCGAGCAGATCCGGCACGTGCTCTGGAGGCGGTGGCACAAAAGCGGCTCCAATCGGATTGTAGTCGCTGCCTCCGATCCAATTCTGCGCCGTCCGCACGACACCGGCGATTTCCCGATCCTCGGTGAAGCGCAGCAATAGGCGATGGATCTCGAGCAGATCCGGAACCTCGATCGGCCGGGCCTCGGCACCCAGTTCGATCGCCTGCTTCATCGCCTCGACGTTCCCCAGAACCTCAGCAGCCCGGTTGTCGATGCGTCGCTTTCCTGGGCCCTGGTGGGCTGCTCGCGCCAACCGTTTGTGCGAGATGAGCACACCCTCGATGCGCGATGAGGCCACGCTCTCCGAACGCAGCAAATTCTGCGCAACAGCCCCAAGAGTCGCGATCCGGGTCGGAGCGTGTTGGAGGCGCTCAAGCAGCTTCGTCGCCTGGTGCAACGTAAGGTGGATGTCCTCGTCGAGCAGGAAGGACCGGCCGGCGATCGGGTCCGGCACAAATGCCTGATACGAACCCCCTCGACGTGCGTTGAGGCCGCCATACGCGCGTGGGTCTGGCTCCCACAGGCGCTTGACGTAGCGGCCGAACGGTTGTGACGTGGTTCTCTGCCCCTCACGCTCTACGGCACTCACATCCTTTCAAAGTTGGACGAGCTTTGAAAGGTTAGCGCATAACCTTGGATTTCTCGCCACACATTCCAAGGTTAGCCGGGCCCGCCCGGCTTGACCGCGCCTCAGCGGATCTTTTCGTAGAGGCTGAAGATCGGCAGGTACATCGAGATCACGATGAAGCCGACTACGCCGCCGACGAAGACGATCATCAGCGGCTCGATCAGCGAGGTGAGGGCTTTGACTTTGGCGTCGACCTCGGTCTCATAGAAGTCGGCGATCTTGGAGAGCATGTGCTCGAGCTGGCCGGTTTCCTCGCCGACGGCGACCATGTGGCCGACCATCGGCGGGAAGATCGGGTCGCGCTCGATCGGCCCGGCCAGCGAGCCGCCGCGCTTGGCGGCGGCGTAGAGGTCCTCCATCGCCCGCTCGATGACGACGTTGCCGGCCGTTTCGCCGGTCAGTTTGATCGACTGCAGCATCGGCACGCCAGCCGAGACCGAGCCCGAGAAGGTGCGCGACCAGCGCGCCAGAGCGACCTTCTGGATCACGTCGCCGATCTGCGCCGGCAGGCGCAGTTTGAAGCGGTCCCACATCTCTTTGCCGCGATCGGTCTTCTTCCACTGGAAGAAGCCGACGGTCAGCCCGACGAGCGCCGGGATGAGGATGAACCAGTAGCCGGTGACCGCGTGCGAGGCCGTGACGCAGATCTGCGTCGGGATCGGCAGTTCGGCGCTTTCGCCCGGATGTTCTTCGGCGAGTTCTTCGAAGACCTTGGCGAAGACGGGGATGACGAAGGCGACGATCCCGATCAGCGCGAAGGCGGCGAAGCCGAAGACGAGCAGCGGGTACATCAGCGCCGATTTGACCTGGCGGCGGAGCGCGTCGGCTTTCTCCACCTGGAAGGCGACCTGGTCGAGCGCGTCCTCGAGCCGGCCCGATTGCTCGCCGGAGCGGACCATCGCCCGATAGAGGCGGTCGAAGACGTCGGGGTGGCGCTGCATCGCCTGCTCCAGCGTGCTGCCGGCCTCGACGTCGGCCCGCACCCCCGCCACCGCGACTTTGATCTTCTCGTCCTGGGTCTGTTCCTCGAGCGTGTGCAGGGTGCGCAGCATCGGCATCCCCGAGGCGACCAGGGTGGCGAACTGGCGCGAGAAGACGGCCAGCTCGCGCACGTCGACCTTCTGCCAGCGTTTGAACAGGTCCTCGATCGCAAACGGCGCCTTCTTCTCGGTGACGTCGAGGACGATCAGGCCGCGCTGGCGCAGCTGCTCGGTGACCTGCGCCTTGGACTCGGCCTCGAGCTCGCCGGCCGAGGCGGCGCCGGCGACGTCCAGCGCGCGGAAGGCGAAGGTGCTGGCGGCCATCGGCTACGCGCCTCCGGAGTAGATGGGCTGCGGAGGCGCGGTCGGCACGCTGCCGTCGCCCTGCATAGAGGCCGTCGCGATCGGCGCGCCGCCGAGCAGCCGCTTGAGCTCCTCGGGCACCGAGGCCTGCTGTTCGGCCAGGGCGCGGGTGATCGTCCCCGCCCGCACCAACCGCGCCAGGTCGGCGTCCATCGTCTGCATCCCGACCGCGCCTGAGGTCTGCACGGCGGCGTAGATCTGGTGCGTCTTGCCCTCGCGGATCAGGTTGCGGATCGCCGGGGTCGGCACCAGCACCTCGGTGGCGACGGTGCGCCCGACGCCGTTGGCGGTCGGCAAGAGCTGCTGGGTGACGATCCCCTGCAGGGCGATCGAGAGCTGCGTCCGCACCTGGCCCTGCTGCTGGGGCGGGAAGACGTCGATGATCCGATCGACCGTCTGCGCGGTGGACTGCGTATGCAGCGTGGCGAAGACGAGGTGGCCGGTCTCGGCCGCGGTCAGCGCGGTGGAGATCGTCTCCAGATCGCGCATCTCACCGACCAGGATCACGTCGGGGTCCTCTCGCAGGGCGGCGCGCAGACCGAGGGCGAAGTCGGGCGCGTCGGAGCCGACCTCGCGCTGGTTGACGATCGAGCGTTTGTGCTGGTGCAGGAACTCGATCGGGTCCTCGATCGTGAGGATGTGGTCCTGCTTCTCTTCGTTGATCACGTCGAGCATCGCCGCCAGGGTCGTGCTCTTGCCCGAGCCGGTCGGGCCGGTGACCAGCACGAAGCCGCGCGGCTTGGCGCAGAGCTCGCGCAGCACCTGCGGCACGCCGAGCGAGTCGAGGCTGGGGATGTCCTGCGGCACGAGGCGGAAGGCGGCGCTGACCGAGCCGCGCTGGAAGAAGCAGTTGACGCGGAAGCGGGCGACGCCGGGGATCGCGTAGGCGAAATCGAGCTGTTTGCCGGTCTCAAAGCGCTTGCGCTGGTCGTCGTTGAGGATGCTGTAGACGACCTCGCGGGTCTCCTGCCCGGAGAGAACGTCGAATCCCTCCATGTGGACGATCTTGCCCTTGTCGCGCATCGCCGGCGGCACCCCCGGCGTGATGTGCACGTCGGAGGCACGGCTCTCGACCATGCGGCGCAGGACCTCTGAGAAATCGAAGGCCATGGCTACCTAGATCGGCCGCCGGGCCGACTTTCTGAAGCGCGGGCCGTACCTCCCAGCGCAAAATGAAGCCTTGTAGCCCCTATAGGGGCTACAAGTGTCCACTTTGGCGGGGAACTGGATCAGGTCAGGCGGTGACACGAACTACCTCCTCGAGGCTGGTCAGGCCGGCGCGGACCTTGCCGAGGCCGTCCTCGCGCAGGGTCAGCATTCCCTCTTCGCGCGCCAGCGCGGCGATCTCGGCCTCCGGGGCCTGGCCGACGACCATCTCCTTGACGTGCTCGCTCAGCGCCATCACCGAGTAGATCCCGACCCGGCCGCGGTAGCCACTCTGGTTGCAGCGCGAGCAGCCGACCGGCTCGTAGGCCTCGACCTCTCCCCCGACCCGGATTTCGGCTTCGGCGAGGACGTGCGGCGGCAGGATCGTGCGCTTCTTGCAGTGGCTGCACAGCTTGCGGGCCAGCCGCTGGGCGACGACGCAGTCGACCGCCGAGGCGATCAGGAAGGCCTCGATCCCCATCTTGGTCAGGCGGGTGATCGCGCCGGGGGCGTCGTTGGTGTGCAGCGTGGTCAGCATCATGTGGCCGGTCAGCGCCGCCTCGATCGCGATCCGCGCCGTCTCGCCGTCGCGGATCTCGCCGACCATCACGATGTCGGGGTCGGCGCGCAGGATCGAGCGCAGCCCGGTGGCGAAGTCGAGGCCCGCTTTGCGGTTGACGTTGATCTGGTTGACGCCGGCCAGCCGGTACTCGACCGGGTCCTCGATCGTGATGATGTTGCGCTCGACTTCGTTGATCTCCTGCAGCGCCGCGTAGAGAGTCGTCGACTTACCGGAGCCGGTCGGGCCGGTGACGATCACAGCGCCGTAGGACTGGTGGAAGGCATCCTCGAAACGCGTTCGCCCCTCTCCGTCCATGCCGAGGTCGTCGAGCGAGCGCTGGGCGTTCTCTTTGTCGAGGATGCGGATCGTCGCCCCCTCGCCGCGCTGGGTCGGCAGGGTCGTTATACGCAGGTCGACGCGGCGATCCTCGACCGTGACGCTGACCCGGCCGTCCTGCGGCACGCGCTTCTCGGCGATGTTGAGGTCGCTCATGATCTTCACCCGCGAGACGACCGCGGTCACCATCCGCTTCGGCACGTGCGCGGCCTCGCGCAGGACGCCGTCGACGCGGAAGCGGACGCGCATCTCGTCCTCGCCGGGCTCGAAGTGGACGTCGGAGGCGCCCTCCCCCACCGCCTGGCCGAGGATGCTGTAGACGAGCTTGATCACCGGCGCGTCCTCGGCGCTGACCTCCATGTCGGCGACCTCGGCCAGCTGGCCCTCTTCGGCCTCGGCCTCGCCCTCGGTGACCGCCTCGCTGACGGCGCTCTGCAGCGTGTTGAGGCGGCCGATCAGCGCTTCGATGTCTTCCTCGGCGGCGACCGCGACGCGGCAGTCGAGCGCGGTGGCGATCTGGATGTCGTCGACGGCGAGCACGTTGGTCGGGTCGGCCATCGCGACCAGCAGCGTCTCCTTGTCGACGAAGCCGACCGGCAGCGCCCGATAGCGGCGCGCCGTGTTGACCGAGATCAGGTTGGCCGCCGCCATGTCCACCTGGTAGGCGGAGAGGTCGATGTGGTCGAGGCCGTAGCGCTCGGCGACGGCACGGGAGAGTTGGTCGGCGGTGATCGCGCCCTGCTCGATCAGCAGGCGCTCCGGCGGGCGGCCGGCGGTGCGCGCCGCCTCGATCGCCGCGCGGGCGACGTCGTCGGTGACGTAGCCGAGGTCGACGATGACGTCGGTGACGAAGCCGCTGTGGCGGCCGCGGACCAGCGGCGGCGTCAGGCCGGGAGTGCCGCCGGCGGCGGGGTCGAGCGCCGGCGCGGTGGAGTCACCGGAATCGGGGACCGGCCGCAGGTGGCTCGGGAATTCCCGCGAGTCCATGTCAACCCATCACGGGTGATAGTCGAGGGTCTTGCCCTTGTAGCCGGCGTCGATGACTGCCTGGGCGACGCTCTGCGGGCTCTGGAAGCCGTAGTGGACCGAGGCGGTCGGGACCGTCTTCTTCAGGTGCTTGGGCGTGACCACGACCAGCGCCGGCACCCGGTCGACCCCGACGCCCTCGGTGATCGCCGCGTAGCGGGCGATCTTGGCCGCGGGGACGACGAAGATCGCGGCGTCGCGGAAACCGGCCAGGCCGTCGGTGGCGATCTTGACCAGGCGGTCGTCGATGCCGCCGTCGTGGACGAAGAGCAGGACGAGGGTCTTGTTCGCCCCCCAGGCGTCGAGGACCGGCCGCGGCAGTGGCGGGGCGGTGGTCGCGGCTTGGCCGACGGCAGAGAGCGCCGAGGAGAGCGATTCCGCGCCGGCCGCTTCGGCCGCGCCTTCGACGGCTTCGCCAGTGGTGGCGCTGGCCGTCGCTTCAGCCGAGCCGGCCGGTTCTTCTTCCTTGCCGCCGCCGCTGGAGGAGAGCAGGAAGAAGCCGACGGCGACGATCAGCACGCCGACCACGCCGAGCTGCGCGAGCGGGTTGTTGTTGAGCTGCTCTCTCATATGTCCGCTTACTAGCTCGACAACATCCCCATCAGGCTTGAGTCCCCGCATGTTCTCGTGCGGGGGAAGCGTGCCCAGGAAGGGTCTGCAAACCTGGCTTGTTCCCAAAAAAGGCCTATACGTGTCACAATCGGCGTCAGCCGATGGGAGGCGATTTCGCGTGAGCAAGAGAACGATGCGCGCGGGTGCGCAGTTGTTGTTGATGGCCACCGACCCGATCAACCGCGGGATCCTGCGGACTGCACTGGAACACCCGGTCGAAGTGGAACCCGGCCGGGCGTTCCGGGTCAGCAGCGGAGGCCGCGAGGCGCTTTTCATCGCCTCCATCGTCGAGCGCTGGCTGGGGAATGCGCCGCACGGCCCGGTCACCTTCGACGGGCCCGAAGCGGAGAGGACCGTTACGGCGCTGGCCGAGAGCTGGTCGGCGACGGTGGTGCACATGCTCGCTCGCGAACCGATGACCCTCCCCGAGCTCGACGCGGCGATCGAGGGGCTGGGGCCGCGCGCGGTGAAGCGCCACCTCAAAGCGATGCAGCGCACCGGGCAGGTCGAGGCCCTCGCCGAGAGCGGCGAGCCGATCTACGCCCTGAACGACTGGGCGCGGGCCGGAATCGCCCCGCTGATCGCCTCCGCCCGGCTGGAGCGCCGCAACCCGATGGAGGGGATGGCGCCGATCGACGCGCTCGACGTCGATGCCGGCTTCCGGCTCAGCCTGCCGCTGCTGACCCTCCCGAGGGAGCTCTCCGGTATGTGCCGACTGGGCCTGAACCTCGACGAGACCGAAAGATCGGCGATGACCGGCGTCACCGCGCGGATCGAGGAAGGGCGCGTGGTCGCCTGCCACGACGGCCTCGCGATCAAAGCCAACTCCTGGGCCGCCGCGACCGCGGCCGATTGGCTCGACACCGTGGTCGAGCCGGACGCGAAGCGAGTCCGCACCGGCGGCGACCGCTGGCTCTCAGGCGCGGTGCTCGACGCCCTGCACAAGACCCTGTTCGGCGCGCAGGCCGGCTGAGACGTGCAGCGCGCCGGCCAGGCCGCTTACACGTGCGATGTGGCGAACAGCGTGGCTACGAACCCAAGGAGGCCCCCCGTCAGCGTCAGCTGCAGATAGAAGAAGCGGCTCTCGAGAGCCCCGAGACGCCGCTCCATCTGCTCGGAGTGCTTGTCGGCCTGCTCGAACCGTTCCTCGAAGCGCTTTTCGAATTGCCCGAACCGGTCCGCGAAGTGCTTTTCGAATTGCCCGAACCTGTCCCCGAAGCGCTTTTCGAATTGCCCGAACCTGTCCCCGATGTGCTTTTCGAATTGCTCGAAGCGCTGATCAGCCTGTCCGAAGCGCTGGTCGATGCTCTGAGCAAGGTCGTCGATCTTCGCCCCGAGGGCGTCAAGCCTGGCGTCTGTCGCTCCTGCTTGCATAGCGTGCTCTATTGTTGCATCGTAAACGTTGCGGCGCCGGCCGGGGTCGTCCGCGTGAATTGGATCGTGCGCAGGCATCGCGAACCCAAGGCCGCAGCGGGCGCAGTTCTCCCCCCTTCCGCGAAAGTGGAATTCAATTACGCGCACTTTGCGGGCGTCAGCCGAGCTCGCCGGCCAGGACGAGTCGTACGTCGTCGCGCTCGTCCGCTAGCTGCCTCAGCCGTGACGAGAAGCCGACCCGGTCGAAGAAGTAAAGCTGGGCCTGGGGAGCATTCAGCTCCTCCCTGACGATCTCCAGCTTGGCCAGCTCCTCGGCGCCATGCTCATGGCCATCACCGTCGGAACCGGGCCACTTGCACGATCCGAGCGCGAGAATCTCGCCCCTCTCCCCCACCGCCACCGCGTCGGCCTCATAAGAGCGGCTGCGCAGCCTTCCGCTCTCCCGCCTGCGGATCGGCCCCCACCACCAGCCCGCGTCCACGGCGTCCTCGAGCTCGCCCAGCAGCCACCCCTGGCAGACCCGCTCGAAGGCGTCCTCAGAGACGAACTTGTCGAGCTGCGGCGCGATCGCCTGCTCCATGTAGCGCGCCGCCTGCTCGCGGGTATGGAGGCGACTCTCCCGCGGCGCGACGAAGCGGAACCAGAAACGCAGGAAGGGGTCGGTAATCGCGTAGCTCACCCGGCCACCGCCGCCGCCGGAGCGCGTGACCGGGTAGCGGCGCTCCACCAGTCCCATCTCCTCCAGCGTCTGCAGGAAGGGCCGCGCCTCCTCAGAGCGGCGCCGGCCGATTCGCTGCGCGATCTCGTTGAGCCGGGTCACCCCCGCCGAGATCGCCCGCAGGCAGGACATGTAGGTATCGATGTCGCGCAGGCGGCTCTCCTGGGAGAGGAGAAAGCGCGGCTCGTCCCGCAGCAGGCCGTCGGGATACAAGACGGCGCGCAGGATCGCCTCGTCCAGCGGCCTCGCGGGATCGATCTCCTTCAGGTAGTAGGGCACGCCGCCGAACACCGCCCAGGCCCGTATCCGCTGCTCGACCTCCCACCCCGGGATGAAGGCGCCGATCTCCCCCCAGGGAAACGGCTGCAGCTTCAGCGAGCCGGTGCGGCGTCCGTAGGTGGTCGCTCCGTATCCGACCACCTGCTTCTCGAAGAAGCTGATGTCGGAGCCGGACAGGCAGAGCAGCAAGTCGGGATTGTCGGCGTGCTCCCGCGCGAAACGGTTCAGCAGCGAGCCGATCTCCGGCTCCTGGCGGGCGATGAACTGGAACTCGTCGAGCACGATCATCGTCTGGCCCTCCTCGAGCAGTTCCGAGAAGGCGGCGAAGGCGGCGCGCCAGCTCGCCAGCGGCTGCTCGGCGTAGATCCGGCGACCGGTCAGGGCGGCCAGCTCGGCGGAGAGATCGTCGAGTTGATCGCGACTGCTGCCGGACGTCGCCTCGAAGTAGAGCCGCCGGCAACGCTCGCCGAAGTGCAGGAGCAGCTCGCTCTTGCCGACCCGGCGCCTGCCGTAGAGGACGAAGTACTCGGCCCGGGGCGAATCCAGCCGCTCGGCCAGCGCCGCAAGCTCATCGGCTCGGTTGAAGAAGGTCACCGTGCGCAATGACTATAGCGTATCTTACTAAGGTGTATACCAGAGAAGGGCTCGAGAACCGGGTACAGGCTTGGCCACTGCGGATGCTGGAGATTCGCGGGCCGGGCCGGCCACCGAACAGGTCACGATCGCGGGCGATCCGCCGAGTCGCGGATCAACGCGCGTAGGCGGGCTCGTCGAACAGAGCCTTGCCGAACGCCGCGACCAGGTCGCGGGCGAACCGACGGTCACCCTCGAACTTGAGCCGCCTGGGCCGCTGGTCGATCAGAGCGCTGAACCAGGCGCCGAGCTCGCCGACCGCTTCGGCGGCGACGTCGGATGCGAGCCCGGGCTCGCAGGAGAGGATCCTCCCCTCCTCCACCTCTACGGTGACGCCCGCCGGGTACCGCCGCCCCGCTGGGCCGAGGCGGACGACGAGGCGGCAGGCGCCGCGGACCTCCTCGCCGAGGCGAACGAGTGGGGCGACGAGCTGCATCGCCGCCTCGACGTCGAGCGCATCGACCGGCCTGGCGCCCGCGGGCCGGTCGGCGCTCTCCACCCGTGCCGCGAGCATCAGCGGGCCGACGGCGCGGCGCAGCCACTCGGTCGGCGCGCAGCGCTCGGCCCCGTCGGGCACCTCGACGGCCTCCACCAACCCCGTCTGGCGCAGCTTCGCCAGCAGGCGCTTGGCTGCCCGGGGTGGCAGCTCGCAGCGAGCGATCGCATCTGCTGTCTCGGTCGGGCCGGCGGCGACGGCATGCACGAGGGCATGGCCCCACGCCTCGGAGAGCAGCTCGATCGCCCGCTTGGCTCGCCCGCCTTCGTAGGGAAGCGGCCCTCGGGGGGCCTTGAGCAGCCAAAGCTCGATGCCGTCGGCGGTTGGCAGCCGCATCCGGCCGGCCGGGCTCAGGACGTACTTTTGCTCGAAGGCCGGGTCGACCGGCTCCTGCGGGTCGACCGGCTCCTGCGGGGCGACCGGCTCCTTCGGGGCGACCGGCTCCTTCGGGGCGGCGCCGCCGCGAGGCAGCGCCTCCCCTTCGTAGTCCTCGGGAATGGTCAGCGCCTTGAAGCCGCCGGCCATCGCACGCAGGATCTGCACCTGGAGCGCCTCCGAGAGCAGACCCACGGTCAGCGCGCCCGCGCGCAAACCCGCCCCCTCCGTACCGCCCGAGGCTCTGCCTCCCGGATTCTTCGTACCAATAAAAGGAATAGATGATTCTATTCACAACCACCCGTTCGTGCCGCCTCGGAGTGCAGATCCGGGCGGCCGGCGACCTCAGCCTCGTCCATGCCCTGCTCTACGGCTGACCGCCGGGGTCGCCTGAGCCCGGCGGGCCTAGCGCCGGACACTGGATCATTCTTCGCGCAGTTCGCTGACCAGCTGGACGACGGTCTCGCCGACGGCATCGAGGCTTTGGCGCGAGAGCTTGTCCAGGCCGTCGGCGAGGGTGTGGCCGGGGTAGCTCCAGTCGATCAGGTCGACGGCAGGAACTTTGGCTTTCAGGAAGGGCGTGTGGTCGTCCTCGATCGCCGTCCCTTCTTCGCTCGAGAAGAAGCGTTCCTTGCCGGCCTCGCGCGCCGCGACCAGCAGGCGATCCCAGAGCGCTTCGGTAGACGTCCCCTCGCGCGGCAGATAGAGGCCGCGGTTGCCGACGTAGTCGAGCAGGATCATGTCGCCCGTGCGGCCGGGGTTGTCGGCGACATAGGCACGCGAGCCGCGCAGCCCTTCGTGGTAGAAGTCCGCGGTTTCCTCGGGCAAGACCTTCGCCCGATCACGATTCCTGGCTTCTTCCCGGGCAGCGTGCCGACCACGTTGCGCAGCTGCGGTTCGCCCGGGATCGCTTCGAAGTGACCGCCGGGCAACAGCGGGCGGAGCTTGTCGGCGAGCTTGCGCAGCTGTGGCGAACCGGCTGGCCGCTGGCCAGCTGCAGCTTGACCAGGCGCCAGGCGCGGTTGGCGTCGAATCGGTCCGGCGTGCCCTGTGCGCCCGACCCCCCACCGCACCCGCTCGCGGCCAGGACCGTCGCCGCCCCGGCGAGCAGGAGGAAGCGGCGAACCGCGCCTCCCCTCGCTTGCGTGATCCTCCTCCCACCAGGCTCCGAACTCTACCCATTCCCAGACAAAACCTGATTAATGCCATAATGATCTGGCTTGACTGGGAACCAGGTCAATGGGGGCCGAAACGGGGCGCGCTCCGGAGCGCAGACGCTTGTCATGCTCTCGGCGCCGATCAACATCGCGATCCTCGAAGCCCTCACCGACGGCCCCAGGCCGCAGTCGGAGCTGCGCCGCGCAGCCGGCTCCCCCCCCCAGACCACCCACCCCGCGCCGCTCAAGCGACAGATGGAAATTGGCGCAATCGAACGGCGGCGTCGCGATCGCTTCCCCGGGGTGCTCGAATACGAGCTGACCCCGGCCGGCAGGGAACTTCTCCCCATCCTCGAGGCCCTGAAGCGCTGGCTCGCGAAGAGTCCTGAGAGTCCGCCTGCCCTCGGTGGCAACGAAGCAAAGGCGGCGATCAGGGCGTTGGCCGATAGCTGGTCGACGACGATGATGCGGGCCCTCGCGGCTGGCCCGCTCTCGCTGACCGAGCTCGACGGCGTGATCAGCTCGCTCAGCTACCCCGCGCTCGAGCGTCGGCTCGCGGCGATGCGGCTCGCCGGCCTGATCGCGGCTCGCCCCGCCAACGGCAGGGGAACTCCATATGCGGTCACCGACCTATTGCGCCTGGGAATGGCGCCGCTGACCGCCGCGGCACGATGGGAGCGACGAAACCTGCCCCAGGCAACCGCGCCGATTGGGCAAATCGACGCCGAGACCACGTTTCTGCTCACGGTGCCACTGCTGCGACCGCCCATGGAGGTCTCCGGCTCCTGTCGACTGGCGGCGGAGACCCCCAATGGCGGGAAACGGCGCTTGGCCGGGGTGGTCGTCGAGGTGAGCGAAGGCACCATCGGATCCTGCGTAACGAGGCTGCAGGGTCATACCGACGCCTGGGCCCTGGGCTCTTCCACCGCTTGGCTCGACGCGATGATCGAACGCGACACCGGTCGACTCGAGGTCGGCGGCAATGGCGGCCTTGCTCGCGCTCTTCTCGACGGACTGCATGGGGCACTGTTTGGTGGCCGTCCGGCCACCTGCCCTTGACGTGGAAGCTTTGATCAGAGATGATCGATCGAATTGATCTATTTTTAAGATCAGGAACTACGACGTTTATTGGGAGGATGATTAAATGATCCAGTCCAAGGCGCTTGCCCGTCTGCTGACCATGGCAGGGCTTGCGATTCTGGCGATTGCCGTGTTTGCGCCAATCGCCCAAGCAAAAGAAGAACCGCAGCCCGGTTTCACCCAGTTCAGGGGCTGCCCGCGGCCGGAAGAAAAAGTGATGTTCTTCTGTGTCCGCTCGGACATCAAAGGTGGCCATCTCAAGTTCGGCACCAAGACCGCTCCGATCGAAAACCCGCTCAGCCTCACCGGTGGCACCAACGTGAATTTTGAAGAATTCACCGCCAACTCTGAAGGTGGTCTGAGCAAAACCAAACAAAAAGTCCCTGGTGGGGTCATTGGCCTGACCGGCCTGACCTGGCTGCTGGAATTCTTCGGCAGCGAAGCGCTCACCCTCTACGCGGTGACCGAATTGGCCGGAATTCCGACCAACTTCACCCCGACGTCGGTGACCTTGCCGATCAAAGTTCATCTCGAAACGCCGTCTGGCGTCCTCGGGAAAAACTGTTACCTCGGCTCGGCTGGCACGCCGATCGTGCTCAACAACACGACCGGGACGACCAATCCCCCGCCGCCGAACAAACCGATCACCGGTAAAGAATTCGAAATCAGCGAAGAAGGCGAAATTGCCTATCTGCGTAACGGCATCTTCGTCGACAACGCGTTCTCGGTCCCCGGTGCAAGCGGTTGCACGTTGACGCTGTTCGGATTCATCCCGATCAGCCTCAACAGCTTCGTCAACTCGCAGGCGGGACTTCCGTCCCCCGCGGGCAACAACGAGGCCGTGCAGGAAACCAACATCGAATTCGCTCTGCAGGAAAGCGTTTACTAGCGGCGATTCGTGCTCCGATCGAAGGGGGCTGGACGCATATGCGCCCAGCCCCCTTTTTTACATATAGGGGAGCTCTCCCGTGTCGTGCAACTCGTGGCGCAGCGAGTTGATCGTCGCCCCCGCCAGCAGCGCCAGGCTGAGCAGGTAGAACCAGAGCAGCGCGATCAAGACGAAGCCCAGCGTTGAGCCGAAGCGAGAGAGGCTGGAGACGTTGGAGAGGTAGAAGGGAAAGGCCCAGTTGGCAACGCCGGCGGCGACGGTGACGAAAGCTGCCCCGGGCCAGACGTCCCGCCAAGGCATGTGGCCCTTTGGCACCGCCCAGTAGATCACGCAGCAGATCGCGAAGACGATCAGCACCGCGAGGCCCAGCAGCAGCGCCGTGTCGATCGCCTTGATGTCGGAGAGGCCGAGGGGAAGGCGATCCGTGCTGGAGACGAGCGCCGCCTCGATCGCCGGCAGCAGGATGCTCGCCGCGATGAACAGCAGCACGACGCCCAGCATCGTGAAGGAGAAGCGCTTCTGCTCGACCCAGCCGCGGCTGGGGACGTGGTAGATGCGGCCGAAGGCGGTGTCCATCGCCCCCCAGAAGGAGGCGCCGATCCAGAGCGAGCCGAGGAAGGCGGCGATCCCGATCGTCGTCGAGTTGTCCTCGATCCGTTCCAGCACGTCGCTCAGCGTCTTCTGCTCGGCGTTGGGGAAGAGCCGCTGCAGATCGTCCAGCACGCCCGTCTCCACCCCCTTGATCTTCAGTACCTGGCCAAAGACGAAGAGCACGAGCAGGGCAAAGGGGAAGACGGCGAGCATCAGGTTGTAGGCGACCATCGCCGAGAGCCCGGTGACGTTCTCGCGATACGCGCGCTGCCAGAAGGCGCGCAGCCAGGGGCGTGGATTTGCCGTGAGCTTGGACACAGACAGTCTTGACTTCAAAAACTGAAGCGCCTATCATGCGAACAGACGTTTGAGGCCTTTCAGGCGTGTGTCAGGCCCTATTCCCTACTTCGCGGACCGCGTCGCCGGTCCGCTTTTTTGACGCAGAAAGACGGGTGCAGATTAATGCTGGTTGCAGAGCTTCAGGAGCTCGAGGAGGTAAAAGGGCTGATCCACAGGGGTCAGCAGCTCGGCGTGCTCACCTTCGGTGACATCGCCTCGGCGGTCTCGGAGGTCGATCTCGACGAGTCCGACGTCGAGGATCTCTACGGCCACATCGAGAAGCAGGGCATCGAGCTTGTCGAGGACATGGACCCGGCCCAGAAAGCGGCCGCCGACGCCATGCCCGCCGACACCGGTCGCAAAGGCCGTCGCCGCGCCAAAGCCGCGATCGACCTGAAACCGGACATGACCACGGACAGCCTGCAGCTGTTCCTCAAGGACATCGGCAAAGTCCGCCTGCTGACCGCCCAGGAGGAGGTCGAACTCGCCAAGCGGATCGAGCGCGGCGACCTCGACGCGAAGCAGAAAATGGTCGAGTCCAACCTGCGCTTGGTTGTCTCGATCGCCAAGAACTACCGCAACCAGGGCCTCCCCTTCCTCGACCTGATCCAGGAGGGCACGCTGGGCCTGGTCCGTGCCGCGGAGAAGTTCGACTACCGCAAGGGCTTCAAGTTCTCGACCTACGCGACCTGGTGGATCCGCCAGGCGATCGCCCGTGCCCTGGCCGACAAGGCGCGCACGATCCGCATCCCGGTCCACGTGGTCGAGAAGCTGAACAAGATTGGCCGCGCCGAGCGTAAGCTCGTAACCGAGCTAGGCCGCGAGCCCACCCCGGAGGAGATCGCCGAGGTGACCGGGATCGATCCCGAGGAGGTCGACTCGATCAAGCGCTCCGCCCAGGCCCCAGTCAGTCTCGAGAAGCCGGTCGGCGACGAGGAGGAGTCGGAGTTCGGCCAGTTCATCGCCGACGAGAAGGCCGAGTCCCCCTTCGACCGCGCGGCGGACCTGCTGACCAAAGAGGCGCTGAAGGAAGCCCTGGAGAACCTCTCCTACCGCGAGCGCCGCGTGCTTGAACTTCGCTACGGACTGGGCGGGGAGCACCCGCGCACCCTCGACGAGGTCGGCCGCACCTTCAACGTCACCCGCGAGCGGATCCGTCAGATCGAGAACCAGAGCCTGAAAAAGCTGCAGCAGCTCGGCGAAGCGCAGAAACTGCGCGAAGTCACCTGAACGAGTTAGCTAGCCGTTTTTCGCGCAGGCCGAGAGGCCATACCTGCGCAGCTGCCTATCCACGCTGCGGAAGGCCCCTTCGACGTTAGCGAGCCCCTCTTCGCCCTTCGCCTTGTCGAGGGCATCGTGCAGCAACGCATTGATTGCCTCGATCGCTTCTTCTTCTCCCGCTGGCGATTCGAGCTTTTCCAGCGCGGCGATTTCAGCTTCGACCGTCGACAACACCGCCGCCTTCAAAGCGTTTTCAGCCAGCACGTGCCGGGGCAGCGATTCCGAGCTGTGCTGCTTTTCGTACGCGGCAACTCTTTCCAGGGAGTTTTCCCTCTGAGCCAGGCAAGCCGCGTTTGCCTGCTTGATGTAGGCCGCATTGCTCGCCGTCGAGACACCTTCGGGCGAGCTCGCAGTCGAAGGGTTGCCGCCCCCACAGCCAGAGCCAAGCGCAGCAGACGCGATCGCGACGGCAGCGATTAGCGTCATTTTGGGCCCACCGCTCATTGTCTCTCCCCGAAGCCGATCTGCTGAGTTTACTACATTTAATCCTCATAATCTGACATCCCAGGGCACTGGACGGCGGGGCCGGATCACCGCCCGGCCCCGCCGTAACCATCAGGGCCAAAGCCCGTCGATCTTTTCCTAAAGATGCGAGAGCGAGATCGCTGTATTGGTTCCTCCTTCGTTGTCGCCTTTGATTGTAAGGCCGAAATCCAATTCCCCTTCTCCTTCTTTGGCCGGACAAAGAAGTGGGTGCAGATTGTCTTTTGTCTCTATAACAGTGAACGGACCGAAGGGTCCGTTCAGAACCAGGTCGCCTTCTGTGGTGTCGGTAATCGTTCCGCCTTTGATGTTGTTCTGCGGCGGGACGTGAACCGTACATGCTTCTTTGCCACCAGTGTGCTCTACGGTACTGAACCAGTTTGTAGATGTGACGTCTTTTCCGGCAGGACAGATAATGTCCAGCGTTACTTTATAGGTGTCAGCGACTCCAGTTGTTTCGCCGATGTGGACTACCAAATCACAGCCGTTTAAGTCAAATGTCGACGGGCCAACATTGCTTTCACAAGGTTCTTTATATTTTGGAGTGATTGTCGCTTCTCCGGAGTCATTCGGCAAGAACGCCGTCGTGCTGCCGACTTTGTGGCCGAGGTAGGTGCTGCCAGGACATTTAACAGCAAGCCCGAACACTGTCCAACCAGTGACCTTCCCTGCGATTTCCGTCCCTGTCAGTGTGACGTTGCCGGTCGATGTGAGTGTTCCGTTTGCGGCCTGAGCAGACGCGGCGGATGCCATCGCGCTCAGGGCGAGGATCCCGATCAGGGCCAGGCCCAGGGTCTTGAGTTTGGGAGTCATTGTTCTTCCTTTCGATTTGAGCCCCGTTTGGGGGGTTCAATCGATTTAACTCGCGTTTAGACTTAACTCAAGAGATCTTTAGTTAAGTAGGCGTACCGCGGTGTAGGGATGCCCGCCTGAACCGCTGCCTGACGCTACCCGTGCTTCGGACAGCTGGCTCGAAGCACGGGGTGCGAGGACAGGCGCTTGCCGTTTTGGGCATCCAGGAGGACGGTTGCGCGGTGCTTTGCCGCACAAAGGTCGGTGCTGTTGACGAACAAGCCCTTTGCGCCGCCCTGCATCTCGACGACGGCTTTGCTCACGGGAACGTCGGGCGCCCCTTGGACCCTGGCACGCAGGCCGCCGTGGCGTGAGTCGATTCGCGCCGGCACTTCGATCTGAACCGCCAGGCCCGGCGGCCCCTTCAGGGCAAGCACGACGTCGGGCAGGTTGTGGCTGGAAGAACGCAGGAATACTGGACCTTCCAGAGGTTCAGAGAGGATCGGCGTGAAGACACGGGCATGGCCGTAGACCGCGGCCTGGGGGCAGCTGGCCCCGTTGCCCGCTCCGGCGGCGAACTGCACTCGCGTGCAGATCGTGCGGAAGTGTCCCTGTTCGATGAACTCCGAGTGGGGGAAGCGCAGGCTGAGGCTTTGGAGGTTGGCGTCACCCGCGCGTGGCTTATAGGTCAGGCGCAACTGGGGGAAGGTGGCCCGGCGCGTTGCCCCCTTCAGCTTCAGGCTGAGGCTGGGCTTGAAGCCAAGGCGCGAGCAGTTGGCGACCTGGTAGCGCGCTTCCTTTGAGACCGGGGAGTCATCGGCAATGCTGAAGGGGTTCGCCCCTCCCCCCCAGATCGAGGCTTTGGCGGCGAAGGGATCGCAGCTGGTCGGGTTGATCGCGAACTCGCTGCGATCGACGTGGACCTGGATGTCGCGCACCACCAGCGGGATACCCTTGAGGATGTGGGGGATCGGATCCGAGCGGGCCCCGTCGACGCTCACCTCGCCGCTGCGGGGATCGATCGCCAGGGCCTCGCGGGTGACCACGGTGCCGATGTCGAAGGGACCGGCGACAGCGGGGACTATGGCGAGCGCCGAGAGCGGGGCGCCGCCGAAGGGGCCAGCGAGGTAAATCGAGCCAGGGACGTAGGTGAGTTGGGAGCCGACCCCCGCCCCGGCCTGCAGGGTGCCGATCTTGGAGTCGGCCGGGCAGGAGGGGCTCTGCAGCTCGGCGATGCCGGTCTTCACCTTGGCCTGGGCGATCTGCGCATCGGAGCACCTGCCGACCCCGGCGAGCTTCGCGCTCACTCCGGGTGGCAGAGCTACGTCGAAGCGGGTCAGGTCCTGGTCGCCGTCACGGCGGGTGAGGCGCATCCCGAAAGGCGAGAAGGCGCCGGCGGCGTTGTTTTGGGAGCCGGCTTCGAAGCCCGGATCGAAGAGGGGGGTGCCGGCGGGGGGACACGGGTCCCCGTTGGGGCCCGAGACGACCTGAAAGGCGGATTCGGCCCTGGCGAGCGCCTGCCCGGACCAGGGGGTCAGCTCGGCCACCGCCTGGTAGGTGCCACACCGCGGCGGGGTGACCAGGGGGCTGCGTCCGCCCTCGCGGAAGTGCAGGCGAAAGCTCGAGAAGGGCAGCTGGGGGATGTCTTCGGCGACGGTTATGAGCTGACCCGTCCTGGGGTCCGGTTCGACCCTGATCGGCTGCTTGACGACCACCCCGAGGTCGGCATTCTTGATGACGAGGTAGACGGCCAGCAGGGAGTCCCCGGCGAGGTTTTCATATGGCTTGGCGACGAAGAGGGAGCCCTTGATCGCCTCGTCGACCAGTGGGCTTTCGACTTCGACCGTACCGATCTTGGCGGCTTCGGGGCAACCAACTCCCGGGGCCGCCTGCAGGGTTTCGCGGTCGAGATCGGCCTCTGAGCAAACGGCGAGCCCTTCGGCCTGGGAAGGATTGACGGTCATCCCCTCAGGCAGGGTGACGACGGTCTTCTCGATGTCTGACTGGGCGCGGGCGCCTTCGTTGTTGGACGTGAGCCCTTCGTCTTTGACGTTTAGCGAGAAGTCAAGACCGGTTGGGCTCTGCGCTGCCTCGCTGGTCGGGGTGGCGCTTATCGAGGGATGAAAGCTCAGCTTGCCACAACCCTTAAGGGCCGCCGGATTGCCGAGCTGGTCGTGGGTGGGGCGAGAGCCGGAGTCGGTGTCAGGAAGGCCGTCGCCATTGCGATCGTTCCAGGAGAGAGCCGAGTAGCTGGAGAGGAGCGGGTGGGAACAGTCGGTGGGCATAGTGAGGAACGGCTTGGGGTTGACCGGGACCGGGCACGATTCGCCCGACTCTTTGAATTCGAAGTCTTCGATGTCCCCGGGCGGCAGGCTGGCGCCCTGGTTGCCGCAGCGACCGCGCAGTTCGTCGTGGCCAGGATCGGACGGATTGCCCCACAGCTGCAGCTTGTTGCCGTAGAAGTTCAGTATCTGGGCGATATTGCGCGAGCCGCCGATGGCGTTGTAGGGGGGAGATTGGCTCAGGGCTACGTCGAGGAAGATGTTCTGGGAGACGACGTGAAAACCGAGTCGCAAGAGCACTCCCGGCGGGGGGGTGACGTCGAAGACGGCGTGGGTTTCCCAGCTGCCGGGTTCGGTCGCCGAGACGGCAGTGATGCCGACCTGACTGGAGAGCGAGCAGGTGGGTTCCCCAGCATTGTCGAGTTCGAGGAATTCCGCCGTGGTGCAACGCGGGTAGGCAGTCGTGTCCCCGGCCAGGCCGGGGACCTGTTCGACCAGAAGGTCGCGCAGCCATCCCTCGGGAATCTCTTCTTTATCGAAGTTGGTCCCGGCTGAGATCGTCATCGCGAAGGGATGGGAGCCGGCTTCGGCCGGGCTGCCGTCTTCGTTGGTGAAGGCGACGTCGAAGTTGTTGATGCCAAAGGCCGCCTGGGCGAGTGCGGGCAAGCAGGCGACAGCGACAAGGGCGATTGCGATCGCCGACACCAGGCGCCTCATCGCGCCGCCCTCCGCCCCTGGCCGGCTCGCCGGTGTTTCTTGCTCCCCCTGTGCTTCTTGGCAACGCAGCGTGCCTTGCCTGCCTTGCGCACCCTCTGCTTGCCCTTCGGGCAGCGGGAGGAGCCGTGGGAGGGGTTGCCAGGGCCCCGGTAGGAGCTAGAAGCGGGGACGCTGAAGCGCGGCGGGGGCGGGGGGCTCTGGCACGCTTCCCCTTCGCAAGGAGCCTTGGCCAGGGGCTGCGGGAAGCCGCCGCCCACGCGGGCGTCATAGAGGTCGGCCGAGCCGGGGTCCTGGGGCACGAGGCTCGAGGAGGTCGTGAAGAAGACGTCCCGCCCGTCGGGGCTCGCCTCCCAGAATTCCGATTCCTGGGCGCTGTCACCGCTTGAGATCAGATACAGGCAGCCGCCGTTTTGGGCGAAGTAGCTGGGCGATTCGGTGCTGCAGCTGCCACTCCCCGTCGCCTCCCACTCATAGACGTCCGGCGCCCCGTTGGCATCGCCCAGCACCAGGTCATCGTTGGAGTTGAAGAAGAGTCGGTTTCCGCTTGCCGAGAGCACGTTGGAGGCGTGCAGCGGGTGTTCCCAGGTCGGGATCCAAGCGGCGGCTGGGACGTTGGTGATTCCTTCTGAGTCCAAGGGCGACTTGTAGGGTAGAAGCAGTTCCCGCACCCCCCTGGGTCGCGCCGCGCTCGGGTTGCATGACACGCAGCTGAGCGCCCCCCCCGCTTCATAGCCGAACACCTCCACGCTCGCCCTCCCGTCCGGGCCCTTGTTGTCATAGCCCGTCAGCGGCGCCCGCGAATCGAAGGCGATGCGCCGTCCGTCGGCGCTTACCCTCGTCGCCCGCAGGTAGGACTTTTCTTCGCTGACGCTGTAGGCGAGAAAGCCCGCGCCGGGCTCTTTTGCCCCCACATCGCCGGGTACCAGCGTCCCGATGAAGCTGAATTTCCCCCCTTCGGCCATGTAGAAGTTGGGCTTGCCTTCGATCGCCACGTCGCCGTTGCTGTTCGGCTCGTCTTCCCCCGTCAGCGCGTCACTGGAGACGAAGTAGATCTGCCCCAAGTCCTCGCTCTCCCCCGCCACCCCACGCACGTGCTGGGCGACCAGCGTCTGGGCTTCCTGTTTTGCTTCCGCTTTGCCCAGGTCGAACTCCATCAGGTCTTCACCTTCCGAGTAGAGCGCCTTCGAACCGTCCGCCGCCGCCGCCCAGAAGAAGCCCGCGGCTTTGCTGACCGCATACGTGCAGGCTTTGCTCGTTTTGCCGCATTCCCCACTGACGATGCCCTGCTCGGGGTGCTTGCGAACGAAGAGTTCGACCCCTCTGGTCCAGTAGGCGACCGAGCCGTCTGCGGAGACCGCGTTGTCGAGGTCGTGCGCCGGACCGCTGCCCACTTCGCTCGACCCCGTCGCCGCTTTCCCTTCCCCTCCCGGCAGCACGCTGACCAGATGAAGCGCCCCGCCAAAGCGATCGTAGATCTGCGCGCCTTCGGCGCCGGCCGCTTCGGAGGTGAGCTTCGCGCCGGCGACGAAGAACACCTGGCTTCCGTCGGCCGAGTAGCCCTGCAATGAGTCGTGGGTCACATAGTTGAGCGGCGTGCCTTTCGGTAGCGCCGGCGGCGAGGGCACGAGCGCTTCAAAGCTTCCGGCGCCTGCCCCACAGCTCTCGCGCCGGTAGAGGTTCGGGTAGCCTTTTTGCCCGTCGGCACTCGGCGGCGGCGTCTGGTGGTCGATCATCCAGGCGCTGCACAGGTCCGGCGTGAAGGCCATGAAGTCACGTGGGAAGCCGAAGGTGTCGGTTTTTTCGTCTATCTCCTGGCCTGCCACGGGAATGTGGAGCCCCTCGCTCGACCACCCTTCCCCCGGCTCTCCCCTTTCCCCGCGCCTCGCCAGGTACTGGTTGAAGTTGAACGCGTTCGGCGGGTCCGCGAATGCCGAGAGGGAGGTGTAGGTGATGCTCTCGCCGTCCGCGGAGGCCTGGACGTAGTTGCCGGGCTCTGGAAAGTCCAGTTCCCGCGTGATGTCGCCGCCGTTTTTGTCGACCGGGCTGACCATCTCATAGGCCCGGCAGTCGGGCAGGAAGGCCGAGGCTCCCGCCCGGAAGGCCTGGTTGGCGCATTCGCTCTCGGCGACGAACTGCCGCAGGGTGAACAGTCGGTGCGCTTCGCTTTCGCCCTCGCCGCTCGAGTTCGTCGCGAGGACCCGCCAGCGGTAGGCCGTGCCGGGCACGAGTCCGCTCAGCTCGGCGCTTGCAAAGTGATCGCTGCGGTCGTTGCCCACCCCCACCGATGGCGTGCTCTGCGCCCCTTCGAAGCCTTTTGCCTCGAAGGCGGCCTGCGTCGTGTACTGGAAGCGGTAGGCGGTGGCGAAGCCTTCGGGGTTGACCAGCGCCCGAAGCGTCGCTTCGCTGTCGGTCGCGCTTAAGACGTGCTCTTCACTGATCACCGGTGGGCCTTTGGTCTTGAATTCTTCATCGGCCCCTGTTTCGGCTTCCCCGCCCACCGTCGCGGTGAGGCGAAAGTGGTAGGCGGTCCCCTTCGTGAGGCCACCTATGTCGGCTTTGACCGACGTGCTGGCGGTGATTTCTCCCGCGCTTGGCACGCATGCCGCGGTTTTGCCATAGGCCGTGGTTTCGCCGTATTCGAAGGAGCATGCGCTCACCGCTTCTCCTTTGGGGTTGACCGTGCCGTTCAGCCTCGCGGCTTCTTCTTCGACATTGGTGGCCGGCTGGGTTCGCGCCTTGCCGCAGCCAATCGGATCGCTGCCGTAGGCACGCAGGAAGGCGTTTTCCGCGCTGGCGTTGGTCACGTAGAGGTTGCCGGGAGGATTGCTTCCCGAGCAGAAGTTGGTCGCCAGGCCGGTCGAGCCGTTGAATTCGCCTTTGCCGAATTCGGCGATGACTTTGCCGGTCGGGTCGAACTCGATGAGCGGGTTCAGGTTGTTTTGATTGCCGCAGCAACTTGGCGGACCGAAGGCGTAGACGTCCCCCGCCACGTCGACGGCAACCGCGGTCGGCACCGACGGGTTTCCGTCGGAGTTTTTGAATTCGAAACTTTCCGGCAAAAGCGGCGTCCCGCTCGCGCTGATCTTGTGCACCCCGGGGTGGCCGTCGTCGATGAAGTAAAGGTTTCCTTCTCCGTCTACGGCCAGACCCTGCACTGATATGCCGGGCAGCGGGATTTCGCTCTGATAGTGACCTTCGGTGTCAAAACGCTGGATCCGTCCCACGTCGCCTACGTAGACTTTGTCGTCGCTGGCAGTCGGGGTGCCGTTGCGGTCGATTGCGACCAAGCTGCCGATCGCCCATCCGCCGAACTGACCTTTGCCCGTGCCGACGGTTCCTCCCTTGCATTCGTCTCCGGGATCGAAGGGGCAGAGATTTTCTTCTTCTTCGCTCGCCCCCCCGGCTTCGACCTTCGTCTTGTTGACTTCCCCACCGAACATCGAGATGAATTCCCCGGAAGGGGAGAACTTCTCCATGCGGACACTCGGGCTCCCCAGAAAGCCCCGGTCCTGGACGTAGACGTTGCCTGCGGAGTCCAGGGCGATGCCCAGTGCCTGTACAGAGAGCTGCCCGGGTTCGGTACCGGAAATACCCGCCTGGCAGGTAGATTCCACAGTGCAGCTTTGCGGTTCGTCGGCGCCGGTGTCGACGCCCCAGCCCCAAGCCCTAATGAACTGGCCGAACGCGTTGAATTCATCAATACGAGCGTTGGCCTGATCGACGACAAGGACATGGCCATTTTCGGGGCTGGCGGCAATACCGCGCGGGACGACGCACTGCCCAGCCGCCGAACCACTCGGGCAAATAGGCGGTTCCTTGCCCCAGAGAACCGGCGGTTCGGCGGCCACCGCCGAGGCGCTGAGCCCCGCTGCCATCGCGGCGAGGAAGACAGTCATCGTGCCGAGCAAGAGAAATCGAGCCACCCGGATAGACCCCGAACCCCGCCCACTTGAGACGAACAATTCCCCCTTCACAGACCCGCTCCCTCCCCGTGGCTTCCCTCGCCACCTCGGTTCCACTCGTCGCCCTCCCAGCCGACCTTGCAAACTATATGGGAACGTAATCGTATTTGTCAAGGAACAGTTTGACCCAAAAGGCGGAGCCGGATCTCTCCGGCTCCGCCGTATGCCGTTCCCAGTCCGAAACAAGCTGAGTTCAGCTAGTTACCTAAAGGTGCGAAAGCGAGATGGCTGTATTAGTTCCGCCTTCGTTGTCGCCTTTGACTGTGACGCCGATTTTGAATTCCCCATTGCCTTCTTTGGCCGGGCACAGCAGCGGGTGCAGGCCGTCTTTTGTCTCAACCACTTTGATGGGACCAACAGTCCCGGCGAGTTCAAGATCGC